>JAGXAR010000007.1 GCA_018971525.1 Nitrospirota bacterium | reverse complement strand
CACCAGATGATAGCGGGTGTCGTACACACAGTGGCTGGCTCGTCTGATGGCCATGCCACTACTCTACCGGATCGCTGCTGCCTCCGGCAGCACGCATTTTTCATCCCCGCCCTTCCGGGCGGGGCATTCAAATGCGACTTTTCGTAAACCCGACGGCAGTATACAACGAATATTTCGAGAAGTAGCTGAAACGTCGTCGGGATCGAACCGACGATTCAATGGCGCTTCTGGGATACGAACTTCGTGGGAGCCTTCGGGGTGTTGGTAAGCGCTGCAGGCCAAAACGCGATCGAGGCGGTGTACCCCGATCTCTTCATCTTATACTATTGGAATCAGAAGGGAACGGTATTGATGCGCTGACCCTCGTCAGCCCCACAACAAGATGTCAGAAGCAGGCGAGATGACTGAGTGCGCACAGGGCCGGACCGGTGACGCAAAGCGTCCCAAGAGCGTGACCTGACTCATCATGTTCAGAGAGGATGGTGCGCCTATGCAGCGGGAGGACGGAGCCGGCTGGAGACCGATTCGACGACGCGCTAGCAGGCGCCCATCTTTGTCCGTCGCTCGTGAAGCGTCGTTCGCAGGCGTAGAGCCTCCTAGTTTGCGAAATACGCTTCACGTTTCACGAGTGAAGGTCTTCTTATGCCGGTGGACTTTTTCAGCATTCTGCTATGGAATTGCTAGAGAAGCGATGGGCCCAGAGACAACTTTCGTAAGATCGATCACGACTTCGTCATCGGTGTTGGCCAACACCGTATCCCAAAGGCTGTGCCGTTGCGGGATGATCGCCTCACCCGGATCGAAGAACAAGTCGAATCCTTTGGCTGCTGTCGGCCGCATGGGATAGCGCCGATCGTAGATCGGCCCATAAGTCGGAATGCCGTAGAGGATCTGCCAATTCCCCAAAATAAAATGCAACTCTGTGCCATGGACATATAACCCGCCCGTGGTAATGACTCGCTTGACGGACGATTGCGGTTGACTAAGGTAAAACGTCACGCGTTCGTCCGGTCGGGCCAGGGCGAAGGCCTCTGCAATCTGCTGAGACAAGAGAGCGAGTTGCTCGGGACGAAACGCCGGCACCAGCGGCGCCTCGCCCTGCAGCCACTTCTGTATCCAGATACGATGTTCTTGGACCGAGAACCCTCTCAGGAGTCTGGCCACCTCCTCGGCGCTGATCGCCTTGGGATGCGCATGCGCGCTGGGAGGCCACTCCGGCAGGACGGAATCATCCACCTCCAGCCGAACATAGTTTACCGGGTCTTCATACACTGCACGGTAGGGCACTTGAGGAATGGCGCAGCCGGACACAAACAGACAGGTTAAGGCTACGGCTAAGCACCTCTTGGAAACAAGCATTCTCGACCTCAGCCTGAACCTCAGCCTTCTGACACCGTGACTGTCATCTCGACTCGTTCGAGAGGATTGTCCCGGCCGTCTCGCTTCATATTCACGACCTTGTCCGCCACGTCCATCCCGCTGACCACTTCACCGAATCCCGTGTACTGCCAATCGAGAAAATTCGCGTCCGCCACACAGATGAAAAACTGCGAGCCGGCACTGTCCGGGTCGTTCGAGCGTGCCATGGAGAGCACCCCGCGCTTGTGCGGCCTGCTGTTAAACTCGGCCTTGATCTTGTGCCCCGGTCCACCCATGCCATGTGAGGCACGGTCCGGATTCTTGCTGTTGGGATCGCCGCCCTGGATCATGAAACCGGGAATGACCCGATGAAACGTCGTGCCGTTATAGAAGCCTTCTTGAGCTAACTTCGTGAAGTTCTTCACATGGCCCGGTGCCACGTCGGGATAAAATTTCAGCACGATCTCACCTAGTTGGGTCCCCTTGCTGCTGACGCTAATGGTTGCTCGCGTCTTTTCCGTCGGCTCAAACATCGTCCTCCATCCTTTCTTGTTAGCGAAAGAGGAAGGGCGACGGGGCCGCCCCTCCCTCGAGACCCTGATTAATGGGATGCCACGTACGTCCGTCGTCATCGCTTCGGAATGCCCCCTCGCTGGTACCTGCATAGAGCACTCCGGCGCCGGACTCGATCAAGACTTGAATCGACATGCTCGTCAACCCCTTGTTGAGCGGCACCCATTGACGCCCCTTGTCGGTCGTCTTGAAAATGCCGTGCCCCGTCGCCACAAAGAGCCCCCGGCTGTTGAACAGAATCCCGCGGATCGAATCGTTCGGAAGCGCCCGGCTGATTGGCCGCCACGTGTCTCCGCCATCGCCGCTGCGAAAGACACCTCCGTCGAACGTACCGGCATAGATGCCCCCCTCGGGATCAATCGTCAGCACGCGAATGAAGTTCTCAGTCATGCCTTCATGATCTTTGAGTCCATGTTGCTGGCGCACCCAGCCGGTCGATTGAGCCTTAAATCGCAAGATGCCTTTTCCTGAGGTGCCGGCAAAGAGCGTCCCGTCTGACGAGAGGGCCAACGCATGTACCAGGATGTCGTCGAGACCGGTGGTGACCACCGACCAGCGGTCATTGGTTGCGCTCAGTCGATAGACCCCGTCGCTCGTTCCCGCGTACACCGCATCACCCACCGCCAGCAGCGCTTTGATTTCTTGACGCTTAAGCCCGCTGTTGATCGCCTGCCAACTCTTCCCATGATCGCGCGAGCGAAAGACCCCGCCACGGAAGGTGCCGGCATAGATCGTGCCGTCTTTTCCCGTGGTCAGGGTCAGAATAAACGGATCGGTCACGCCTTGGCCCGATTTCGTCCAGGTGGCGCCGCGGTCCTCGCTGCGGAAGAGACCAAGGCCAAACGAGCCGGCATAGACCAGGTCGTTCCCGGCTGACGTAAGCGCCTGAATACTAGTCGTCTCCTGTCCGAACGACGGTCCATGCGATGCGCCGCCTCCGTCGGCCGGTGCCATGCGCGACTGTGGCGGCCCCGCCTGCGGCGATTCTGGCGCGGCCCATACCACCATGGGCACGCTCAACATCAACCCGAGGAGGACCCTGCCGATTCCGATAGCATTCATCGTCTGCCCTTTCCCGTGCTCATCTTCTCACCGAACCCGGTGCCCGGCCGGCCCCCCTATCGGCAAATCCGGATCGAGCGGCAAGCTGACTTCAGTCGGGCCTCCCCGTCCAAAGATGCGTGCGCCGAGAATCCCGATCTCATACAACACCATCAAGGGCACGGCCATCAAGAGCATGGTAAAGAGGGTCGCATCGGGCGTGACGATGGCCGAGACGATCAACGAGGCCATGATCGCGTGTTTCCGATACTTCGCTAACACCGACGCGGTCACCACGCCGACCCGCGCCAGGATGGTGAGCACCAGCGGCAACTCAAATGCACAGCCGAATATCAGGAGAAATTTGACGTTGAAGTCGATGTAGGTGCCGACGCTCAATTCCGGGGTGACGTCGCGATCCATGCCGAAGCTGACGAAGAAATCGATGACCAGCGGGAGAATCACGAGATTGCAGAAGATCAACCCGAGAGCAAAGAGCGCGCCCGCCAGCGCAAACAGCGGAATGCCCCAGCGTTGCTCCTTGGGGAGCAGCGCTGGCTCAATAAACTTCCAACACTGATAGAAGATGACCGGCAGGCTCGCGAGGATGGCCGCCAGAAACGAGACTTTGATCGAGGCGAACAAGGCTTCCGTCGGTCCGTAGAACACCAGCTGGTTGGGGAACGGACGATTCAGCCACGCAACCATCTCGCCGGAAAAGGCAAAGGATATCATCAGGGCCACCAGGATCGTGGCCCCGATGATGATCAGGCGCTTCTTGACGGTCCGGATATGTGCGGCAAGGGGATTGAGAATCTGTGCCATGACTCCGGTCCCGGTTGCTGGTCGACCCCAGCCCCACGACGATGCTCCTCAATGTGCTGCGGTCTGCAGCTCGTTGTCTCGATAGGCACGAATCAGCTCGGCCATCTTGTCTTTCTTCGCCAACTTCTCTTTTTGCAGGTGCTTCTTGGACATCTCTTCGGCCGGAGTGAGTACGTGGCGCTTTTGTAAGTCGTTCAATTCCAGGTCCAAACGGTGGTGAGACTCTTCCAGTGTACGAAATTCGTGACTGGATTGGCGTAGTCGTTCCGCAATCATACTGTCTGTCAGCATGTCGCACCTCCTGGTTGTGGGATTACTGTAGCGGCCTGATACGTCCTCCTTCGCGACCGGCTTGCTGTGTCAATCTACCAGACTCCGACACAATCGGGTCCAGTTCCATCAGCAAGGCATCTTCTATGGGATTGGTATAGTAGGTTGGTCGGGTCGTTACGTCGCGAAACCCAAGACTTCGGTAGAGTGCGTGCGCGGCATGGTTCGAGGCCCGCACTTCGAGCACGGCGCGCATCGCCGCCTGAGCCACCCCAACCTCCAGGGCCTGCATGACCAAGGCTCTAGCGATACCCTTGTGCCGCATCGACTCGATGACCGCCAGGTTCATCAACCGGACTTCCTCAAAGACGACCCAGAAGCAGAGATACCCGACAATCGCCGCGGAACCCGCTTCGCCCGGTGTCACCCGCTTTGCCAACAGAAAATGTGCAAAGGGATTGCCGGTCAGTTCCGCTTCCAACATTTTGCGCGTCCAGGGAGCCGAGAAGCAAGCTTCTTCGATTTGCAGAATGTCCGGCAGAGCCTCGACGGTCGCCGGCTCGATGACCCAGTCGCCCATCGTCACTCCCCCTCCGGCAGGATGCTGAAAAAGGCCGTCGGCGTTATGGGAAGGTTACGACTAATGCTGAGATCAAGTAAGTCAGATATTCGCTCAACCTTCACCTCGACCTGAGCCAACCTTGCTCGCTGCGGCCTTGCTGGACGGCCTTTTTGAGCCTCTCGATGGATATCCCCCTCGTTGCTCAAAGTCATGCGCCCTCGCGCGTCCCGCCTGAGCTCTTCTGTCGTGCAACCTGAGGCCGCACCGACGGAATCCGTGCCGCCGCCACGCGCTCGTTCATTTTTCTTACGACCCGTTCCTGACGCAGGGTCACCGGCGAACGACCGCCGGACTCTTCATATTTCAGTTCTGCTGCGGTGCGTTGCACATACAGTGGACTGATGCCAATTCCTGCATACTCACCCCGTCGGAGCCGCTCAATCCCCGCCAACCCGATCGAGACGGCCGAGGGCTGCATGGCAAAGTCCGGTGCCTCGGTAACTGTCGTGGAGAGAGGAATCGATGCCCGGATGGCTGACGCTTCAACCGTCCACCCTTCGCCGAATACGAGAGTCGATCCTGTGAGGCTACTCCCCAGCATCGCGGCGGTACCCACCTGTTCCGCCATCACTCGCTCCAACCGATCCTCGCTAGTCCAGCGAAATAACGCCCAGTAGAGTTCCTCTCGACGACTGTTGAGGATGGGACAAAGTAGCGTCGAGGTTCCTCTGAGATTCCAGGCCATGCCCTCAAGTGTCGGCACGACCGCCAAGGGAAGCTGACAGATCGTCCGGAACCCGAGGAGCGTCGCGAGGCCGACGCGAAGTCCGGTGAAAGACCCGGGACCGATCGACACGACGAGACCATCCAACTGCTTGAGCGTCAGACCCGTCTCACGAAACAATCGATCGATCGTGGGGAGCAACAGCTTGGCATGCGACCCGGCCGCATCCTGGTCGTGACGGGCAAGAACGCGCGATTCATCAAGGATCGCTACACTCTGCCACGAGGTTGCCGTTTCGACTGCCAATACTTTCATAGTTACTACCAGGCTGCGGAAAAACTATATTGATACGCTAGCACTTCTCTGGTCTGCACGTATTGCACAACAGGAGAATACTCCCGCAGGATGCTCAAAATGACCGTCCAGCAAGGACGCAACGAACTATCCCTTTATCTTTGTATGGGGGGGGCTAGGATGATCCCAAATGCGCGCGTCCAGCGATGCCCTCTCATTCTACCTCCCTTTGGGGAGTGGCCAAGGCTGCCCTCAACTGCGCGCATCGGACGAGCACAGTTTCATCGTGCGCGTTCTGCGAGCAAGGAGGGCACCTGGCCGCTCCCTCCTTCCCCTGCTAGACCTGCCCGAGGTCGGTTGCTTTCAACGGTTGATTCGGGATCATCTCGTGAAACGTCAGCTGCACACTCCCCTGCCCCTTCCCATCTTCCAATAAAATCTTAAACGGCCTCAGCAATCGCCCATCGCCGGCGCTAGGGATCGCTTCTACCCCGCCAATCTCACGGAAGTCCTCGTATTGAATGGTCGCTTCCACCGCACCGGACTCCGTAAGCCGATCTTCCCGAACGACAAGCAACGTCTGCCGCTCAAACCATAGACGCCGGCGCATCGCCTTGGCCCCGTTGGGGGAAGGGCCGGAAACCTCCAGCCGGTAGAGGTCCCCCTCTTCCACGAGCGCAACCGTTTCGTCTTTTGCAATCGTGCCGGTGCCCAGCACTCCACCCATCGCCCACACGCTCAACTGAAACGGCCGAGCGAGCTTTCCCATCTCGCTCATGTCGGACGGACTCCCGGACAGGACACGGCCCATCGTCGGCAATCGCAACCGGAACTGATCCTCAGCCTGCACAAATTCGAAGAGTTCACTGCCGACCGCGGTGAACCCGCGCAGGCGCATAGCGTTCGGACGACGATAGTACAACGCCCCCTCCATCCGCGATGCGATGGGGATGATGCCTCCACGTACTTTCGCGCTGAAGAGACCTTTCATCGTCTGGATCGCCTCTTCCCGCTGACTCAACAACACCGTCAGCTCCTCCACGGTCGCCTGCTTAAGGCGGACTTCTTCGCGCGGTGTGACAGAGGCGCAGCTGGAGAAAACGGGAACTAAGAAACAACACACGAGTAAAAGCGCCCATCGGCGCCCACGCTTCTCTCGCCTCGCACCGGTTCCGTTAGAAGAAGCGACTGTCAGTCGAGTCTCTCCTGCGTTCGTCCAACGAGCACAACCTACGAGGTAATCGATGCGTCTTGGCGCACCGGGGGTGGGCAGATGAGACCATACTCGTTGGGCTTGCACAGAAGCTCGTCTACCTGTCCCCTTGCTACGCCAGAACCACATCCAATGCCTCCCCCACTTCACGAATCCCGATCAATTCGATCCCGTCGATGGGTTCCAGCTTAGCCAAGTTCCGTTCCGGCAACAGACAACGCTTGAACCCCATCTTTGCCGCTTCACGAATCCGCATTTCAGCCTGACTGATCGCGCGCACTTCACCCCCGAGCCCTACCTCGCCCAACACCAACAGTCCCGGCTCAATCGGCACTTCACGCAAGCTCGATGTGACCGCCGCCACGATGCCCAAATCGATGGCCGGCTCGTCGATATGCATTCCCCCGACGACGTTCACATAGACGTCTTGTCCGGATAGATGCATGCCCAGCCGCTTTTCCATGACAGCGAGGAGGAGCGACACCCGATTCTGCTCCACGCCGTTCGCCATTCGTTTCGGCATCGCATAACTCGTGGAAGACACCAATGCTTGCAGTTCGACCAGAATCGGCCGCGATCCTTCGAGGCTCGATACCACCACTGATCCCGTCGTGCGCTGGGACCGCTCCGCCAAAAATAACTCAGAGGGATTGCTCACTTCCTCCAGCCCTGAATCTTTCATTTCGAAGACGCCGATCTCGTTGGTCGAGCCAAAACGATTCTTCACCGCCCGGAGAATACGAAAACTGTGGCCCTTGTCCCCCTCGAAATAGAGGACTGTATCGACGATATGTTCGAGTAGTCGCGGTCCGGCGATCGCCCCTTCTTTGGTGACATGCCCAATGATGAAGACCGGGACGCTACTGCGCTTCGCGTACCACATCAACTGGCCCGCTACCTCCTGCACCTGACTGATGCTGCCGGGCGCAGAGGTGATCTGTTCCGTGTAGACCGTTTGGATCGAGTCGACGACCACTGCGGCAGGCTGGATCTCCTGCACGGCCTTGAGAATTTGCTCGAGGGAGGTTTCCGCCAGGATCAAGAGATTCGGATGCTCGATGCCAAGCCGCTGACCCCGCATCTTGATCTGCCGCGGCGATTCCTCTCCTGAGACATACAGCACCGGTTCTTCCATGGAAGACAGGCGCGGGAGCGCCTGGAGTAACAGGGTGGTCTTCCCGATGCCGGGATCGCCGCCGATCAGGATGACCGACCCGGGAATGACTCCGCCGCCCAGCACCCGGTCGAATTCGCCGATCTGCGTCAGCCGCCGGTCCTCACCGACCACTTCGATGTCGGCAATCGGCGTGGCCTTTGCCTGGGCCGTCTTCATCGCAGCAGGCCGCCCCTTGCCGGTCGGCGCCTGCCGTTCCTCTTTCATGGTGTTCCAGCCGCTGCAGTCGGGGCAGCGGCCAAGCCATCGCGGCGACTGATGGCCGCAAGCCTGGCAGGAAAAACTAGTCTTCGCCCGCATTCGGAGGAGCCTCAAAAAGAAGGAAATCTGAGACCTATAGTAAAGGATAGGAGAGGTGAATGGAAGGTACGGATATCACGCAAAGGTCTTTAGCCCAGGGAGTTTCGCCTAACGCTTCTTGGAACCAACGTGCTCGTCAGTACTCAGGACGATGACCCTGTAGAGACTCCCCCGCCATGACGGAAATACATTCGCCGTACGGTTTGATTCCAGACGACTGCGCCAGGTGGCACAGAGCGAGATCGGGGGCCTCGATAAGTCCATACTCATACCTGACCCCGTTTCTCTCCGCTCGTTTCCCTTTGACTAAGCGGCCTGCCGAAGGCAGGTCCGCTTGATGGAAGGGTTAGGCCACAGTGTGCGCACGCGCATATGCGGAGGAGAATTTTACGCTCTCTTGAAGCTTGCTGGCGATAGACCAGTGAAGCTCAATTTCTATGCCGACCGGAATGGAAAGCGCTTGGGATATGACAGAGTCAGACAACCCGCCCACCTCTCTGCAAACCTCGGTGGCCAGTGCAGTGCCACTCTTTGACGATGTCCCGTCTGGCCGCTTCAACCAAAAGGCCGTGTCGAACGAGCACGGCCCCGTGGAAAACATTTGCTCAGCATCGATGATGACGAACTCATGCGCTGCAGTGAAGAACCTGCCTGGTGGTTCGTTTCCGCCGAAGATATACGCCGCGAATTCACTTTTAGGCCAGTCAACCAGATGGTGGACTCCTTGGAGTTGCAGGTCTTCGAGCATTTGGACTTTGCGGCCGACGAGAGGCCTAAGTGCGCATCCCAATCCGCACGGTGGAGGCACATGTTCCTGCATGTACCAATGTGCGGCGTGTACTTTGCCTGCGGTATAGCCTAGCGTTCGTGCACTCTCCGGGTCTAGGCAGATGAATACTGAACTCTGGCATGACCAGTTCATACCCTGAGCCAAGCGTGCAAAAACGATCTCTCGGTACGCGTAGAACGATCCTCGCAGTTTCGTGAGCCACTGATTTCCCAGGCGATCAGTGCCAATCCAGAAACCATCAGAGGCGTGTGCAGAGCTCTTGATCCGCCGCCAACTCCATCCGGCTGTGCTCAACGACGCTGGGAGTGCACACATCAGCGGGAAGGAAGGCATTTGTTCAGGTACCTAACAACAAGGTTAACCCGCACCGGCAAAGGCGGCGTGGACGACTCTCAATTCCACGCAAGATCCGAATCGCCGCCTTTCCCGGTGTCGGGTTGAGCCGCTTGTTCGAGCTCATTTTTTGAAGACGTGGCGACGGTGATACTCCAAGTACGCCAATGTGTCCTGGGACGGCACCTTTCTCAGACGGCGATCATCGAGTGCAAAGATGCTTCTATCGGACGCCCGCAACTGCGATGAAACAATCAGCGCGCCCGTCGAAGCGAAGGAAATCAGCCCGGCGTCAAAAAGTGCGTCGATGTTGGCAATCAGTGGCAAGCCGTTCCGAGGATCGAGCCGTTCGTCGTGAGTTGAATCCCGCCACGGCTTGATGTGAGAAGCTCGAATTCCATCGAGTGTCACGGCACCTGTTACAGCACAGGAGTTGCCCCACAATTGCAACACTTGAGATCGGAATAGACCCTGTCCCACTCTTGCATTTATAAGCGACTCTTTTGTCGTGGACTCGATCTTTTGCCTAACAATCGTTCTGAGGTCTTCGGTCAGCGTACTTTTAGATGTTTGCTGTCGCGCTAGGTCGCTGACGGCGACACGGGCGTCGATCTTCGCAAAAGTGCGGCCGCCTTCGTTTGTAAATGCGCCGAATCGCAGCAGTGTATCTTGATTAAACGCCACAATCTTCCGGGCTTCTTTGGTGTCGGGATCAGCAGCCGTGCATACAACCCCAAAACCTTCTGAACCAGCCATAATCTGTTTGATATGAGCATGGCGTTCTGCGAAGCCATTGGACTTTCGACGTGGTTTGTCCGAGGCAACTCGGACCTGTTCACCGTCGCTCGTCTTTCTGATTTGATCGTCCCAGACTCTGAGGAAAACACGATTGGTCATTGGATCCGCAGCGCCCCAAGACCAACGAGGATTCTTGAGATTCGCGCCCAACGTTTCAGTGAAAAATCGATTGATGTTGACGGTCATGATCGACCTTCAGACCGAACAATAATTAGACTGATCCGCATAAGATGCGGAGTTCTGGTTTTCTATCCGTATAACAGGCCTTGGGGTTTCTTGCCGAAGGTCTGTTACACCCTTTGCATTCAACGGCCTCTCTCGTCTTCCACTTTCTTCCTCCACCAGAGCGGAAAGCATCCAGACAGCGGGCGGCAAGGGAACTCCTTTACTGCGCGCATCGAACGAGCACAGCTTTATCGTGCGCGTTCTGCGAGCAGTAAAGACCCGCTCTTCATTTTCCCTGATCCCTCTATCCCTAGTGGAAGGAGGTGGATGGCTGCGGTGCTCCTCACTGCGCCCATCGAGGGAGCACCGTTTCACCGTGCGCACTCTGGGAGCAGTGAGGAGCACCCAGCCGTCACACCATCACAACTTCTTCCGAACGTCCTTCCAATCCTTCGCCACCTTCGCTTTGCGCGGCGCATCGCCCTTGGCCGGTTCCGGCACCATCACAGCTTCGAGGCGCCGCTGCAAAAACGCGTCGGCAAAGGCCTTCGTATGCCCCACACCTATTTTGATCGTCTTCCATCCCGCGGCATGCAGTTCATCGAGTTTCGCCCCAAACGCTTCTGGATCGGATGGCAGCACGAGAATGTGTCCGACCGGAAACTTGTGATCCTTAAGCCATTGTCTGGCTTGCGCGTTCACCTGATCGTGATTACCCGCCGCCTTATCCCCTGTCACCACATAGAGCACGTTATAGTAGAACTGCGTGAGCTTGCCGAGTTCCTCCGCGGCATCAGGCACCGGGCGCCTGCCTTCCTCCTCTTTTCCAGGCAGAGTCAGGGTCGGCCCCTGTCTGACAGGCTCTTCCATGAGTGCCGCCATTTCCACCGCGATGATCGGGCTGCGACGTTCCCATACGGCCAGATTCGCAGCAGCTTCGGTCACGGCGACTCTCGGAGTGGTCCCGACGCGCACGGTGAATGGGACCGCCCCTTTGGCCTTCGGGGTGTACGACAAGAAGGCTCGCCCGTCGCCGCCAGTCATCGCGGTCGCGACAACGTTGCCGGCAATGAGAAGCTCGATGGGCTCTCCTCCCAGACCGGCCTCCGTCAGGACGCCTTTCCATGTGAGCGTCGCTTCTATACTGGCCGGCTGGTTGGGCGAAGTGAGGCTATCGTGAACCGTCAAGGTTCCGGGGATTTTCTCAGCTGCAGAGAGAAAGGTAGTCGCGGTCAAGAAGAGGAGGATGGTGAAGAGACCGGCTCTGCGGAAGGAAACACTCATAGGCCGCACAGCCGCATAAAACACGACGAGGAGGAGGTTACGCTTTAAGGGCCGCCAGCACATCATCCACATGACCGTCGACCTTGACCTTGCGGAAGATCGCCTTCAACCTGCCGGCCTGGTCGATCACAAAGGTACTGCGTTCGATGCCCCAATACTTCTTGCCGTACATGCTTTTCTCTTTATAGACCCCGTAGGTCTTCGCGACGACCTTGTCTTCATCGCTGAGTAACGTGAACGGCAAGGCAAATTTCCTGATGAATTTCTGATGGGATTCCTGGCCGTCAAAACTCACACCGAGCACGACGGCGCCCGCCTTCTTGATCGGCGTGATGGAATCGCGAAAGTCGCACGATTCCTTAGTACAGCCAGGAGTATCATCTTTGGGATAAAAGTAGAGGACCACCTGCTTGCCCGTAAAGTCTTGCAGGCTGACCGGCTCTCCCGATTGATCGGGAAGCGACAGGGCGGGAGCTTTATCACCGACCGTAAGTTCTTTTGTCATCTCAGCGCATTCCTTATCCGGTGGCCTACGTTATCGCGGCCCGCTACCAATGCCGGGCCTGCCGGTCGCCATTGGATGTTCTTTGTGCACTTTTGGAGACTCCGGGCTGCCGAAGGGACGGAGCGCGGGTGAATCCCAGATCACTTTGTCACCCGGAGCCAGGTTGGCCGCTTCCAGGAACTGTTGGCGCGCTTGCTCCGTATCGCCCAGGGCATTCAAGGCCAAGGCATAGTTATAATGAGCCGGCCCTGATTGAGGAGCCGCCTCTACCGCCTGTGAAAAATACTTCTTCGCGTCGTCGAACTGCCTTGCTTGATAGGCCTGCGTCCCTTGTTCAGTCAAAGCCACGGCTTGAGGCTTTACCCCGGACTCGAGCGCCAGCGGAACCAGGGGCTTCGCCTTGCTCTTGGCACAAGCGACTGCTCCGACGAGCAGGAGAACCACTCCGAGCATCGACAGGTATTTCATCGTGCCTCCACGTTCCATCGGCACGTCACGGCTTCGCATGTTTCCGCGTCTCTTCCTCGAACGTTTTTCGATAGAGCACGTCCCACTCCGCACTGCCTTCGACGATCCCGCGCGAGTAGGAGGCCAACTTCGCCTTGACCTTTCGATCGATCTCTTCTTCTTGCGCCACCTCGGATGCGAGCACCCGCTTGATCTCTTTCAGAACCCGACCCTCATCGGCCTGTACCGTCACCAGCGGGCTTTTCTTGACCACCTGAAGAATGATGTGGGAGAGATGGCTGATTTTGTCTTCGCTCAACATACAAGGCCGTACAAGTTCACACGTGAGTACTGAATGGTAACAGGTTTATGTGCTCCAATCATTCTACGTTTCACGTTTTACAGGATAATGCCCCGCTCCCGCGCAAGTTTACTCTTCACCATCGTGAACATCCGCTGAAAGTCCACTTGTCCCCGCTCGATGTCTTGCTCATAGGCCTTCAACAACTGCCGAACTTCGGCGTTCAGGCGGTCTTCGACCGACAGTTCTTCGAGAATGGCATGATCGATCTGCTCGACGAACGCCTTGCGATCCCCGACGATCGCCACCTGCCCCTCCTGCTGCAGCCTGGTGGCGAGCGACTCCGAGATGTGGCGAACGCGCTCTTTCGATAGGCGCATGGCTAGATCCGGTCGATCCGAATGGTCGGCACTTCCATCACACGCCGCAGCACCGAGGCATCCCCGAGAATGCGGCCGATCACATTGACGCGGTCGGCCGGGACCGGATCCTGCCCCATACTCATCGGTGTTCGCCCGAAGAAAATGGCCAGGACCTGCCCGGCCCCCCAGAAGGCGACATCGCCGACTTTGACCTGATTCGTCGCCGTCTCTCGATGGTCCTTCACCCCGGCCAGTTTAAAATAGAACTCTTCTCCCCACGTGTTGACCGGACTTTCAACCGGCAACGCGGCATAGACTTCCTGCGCTGTCTTCGTCGACTTGAGTTCCGCGTCGAGCTGTACCGAGCCGACGGTGATGCGAATTTTATTCGGAAAATCAGCCATTGCGTTCCAATCGGCGCCTCTCGGCGACCATAAGGTGAAAACCCGCTCAGGCCGCGGACTTTAGCTTGTTTATTCAGTGAAATCAAGGCTACAATCCCGCGATCACATGCTCACGTCATCCTTCGTTCTTCTCAAAGGTATCGGCCAAAGTTCCGAACGCCGTCTCTGGCAGGACGGCATTCTCGATTGGGCCGCATTCCTCGGATCTCCGACCCTGCCCGGCATCTCCTCGACCAGAAAAGAATGGTATGACCGGGAGCTCGCCACCGCCCAGTCGCGCCTGGAAGAAGGCGACGCGCACTTCTTCGGCACTTGCCTGAAGAGTCGGGAGCATTGGCGCCTCTTCGAGACGTTTCGCACTCGTACGCTCTATCTGGACATCGAGACGACAGGGATGTCTGCGAGCGAGGGTCATGTGACGGTGGTCGGATTATATCGCAACGGACACATGACGAGCCTGGTCCGCGGGGAAACGTTAACGGAGGACCGATTGCACGCAGAACTGGAGCAGACAGACCTCTTCATTACGTTTTTCGGCAGCGGGTTTGACATTCCCTACTTGCAGGCGAAGTTCCCCCGGTTGAGTTTCAAGAAACCGCACTTCGATCTGTGTTTCGCGGCGCGCCGGCTCGGCATGCAGGGCGGGCTGAAACACATCGAGCACGAAGTCCAGATTGCGCGCGAGACCGATGTGGTGGGGCTCGATGGATGGGAAGCCGTTCGCCTGTGGCACCAGTGGTGCGCGGGAGACGAGGGCGCACGCGATCTGTTGCTGAGGTACAACGCGGCCGATACCAAAAACCTCGAACCGCTTGCGGCATTGCTCTACGAACAGATGGTCGCGCGATTCGGCCCGTCTTCTGTGGGATTTCCGCCGACCCGTCACCAAGAGCCGGCCAAGGTCGCTCCGTGACACAGCCCCAGCAGTGGATCGGGGTCGGTCGAACCGAGACGGGGCATGTTCGAACGTCGAACCAAGATGCGCTGGCCCTCCTGAACGACTGCGGCGTCTGGATCGTGGCAGATGGAATGGGTGGCCACCCGGCAGGGGATATCGCGGCCCAAACGGCCGTGGCCGTAGCCACACAGCTGGCGCGAGAGCGAGCGGCCTGGCTCCGTGAGCACCCGAGCGCGGCTTCCGAATTCGTGGCAGACCTCGTGACAAGCGCCAATCAGCGAATCCATGACGTCATGCTGGCGAAACCATCCTTGAAAGGGATGGGGACAACCCTCGTCGCGTTGGCGATTATGTCGGCACCGAGGCCGATCGCCCATATCGCCCACTTGGGAGATAGCCGCGCCTATCTCTATCGAACGGGACAGCTCAAACAATTGACGCGCGATCACACCCTTGTCGAGAAATTTGTGCAGCGCGGCCTGATCGATGCGGCCACGGCACTCACACATCCTGAGCGTCACATCTTGACCAAAGGCCTGGGGATGGGCGTCGACATGAAACCGGAGCTGACCTCGACGTCGGTGACGCCGGACGACCTGATCCTGCTCTGCAGCGACGGGCTCACGAAAATGTTGGAGGACGCAGCCATCGCATCGGTACTCTCCCGCGCGAACGGCGATCCCCACCGGGGCTGCCATGACCTGATCGAGCAGGCGCTGAACAGAGGTGGAGAAGATAATGTGACGGTGATCGTCGTGGCGTACCCTCATTAGGGTGGCCTCCATGCTTCGCCGTTGACAAGACGAAACGGGCTGTGTAGCCTGCAATTCTAACCAGCTCCTCCTCTCCTGCCATAGAGGAGGCCACCACATAATAGAGGCTCTCATGTCCTGGTTTATTCGCGGCGTCCTGTTCGCCGTAGCGTTATTCTTGATAGCCGAATACACGACGGCCGGTTTTGCACATGAATCGACCGGTCCCGAGGCAGTCATCCGCGCCCTGGTTCGTGCCAACGCCGAAATGGATCTGCCGACCCTCTCTCGCCTGATGGCGCATGACGCGGATATTACCAGCTATACCGTCGGTGGACGGAAATATGTGGGGTGGCCGGAGTTTGAGCATGATATGCAAGAGGAGTTTTCATCCGTAGCCAAACTTGAGCTTCCCATTCAAGAGCTGAAAGTTTGGACGAAAGGGACTCTCGCCTGGTTTACCATGGAACTGGACTATATCCGCTTCGTCGGAGAGGGACCAAATCAACGGAAAACGGTGCTTCCGCTCCGGGAAAGCGGTATCCTGGAACAGCGCGAGGGACAATGGGTTCTGCTGTCTTGGCATGAGTCGTTCCGGAACATGCAACTGGCCGCCCCTGTGGCCCAGCGTCACACCACGTCTTCCTCGCAGCACTTGGTCAGCAGCGCTCAACTTTCTTCGACGCCGGACCTGAGCGGGGAATGGGACATTCTCGAGGTGGAGGACGACAAGCGCTACAAGGCCACACTCGACAAAGCCGGCAACGGCCCCTATACCCAGCACGGTGGACGATTCGTCACCACGAGGTATGCCGACCGTCTCTGGCAAGGCACCTGGCAACAACCGGGCAACGATCGCGAAGGAGGGTTTGAACTCCTCCTCTCCGAGGACGGGACGCAGGCCAAGGGCGTATGGTGGTATTCTCGTGTCGGCAGCCAGAAGAACATTCCCCCTCGTGAACACGGCGGGACATACCAGTGGAAACGGCTCACCCCTGTGCCACCATCACAATGAATCGTCTTGGCACCCACTCTCTGCCAGGCAGCGCCTCACTTCAAAACAGTTCGATCTCTGACTGTCCATCATTTTTTGGAGGAACTATGCTCCGCCTCTTGTTGTGCCTTCTCGCTCTGTGCGGCGGGTCACCCGCATTTGCGTCGGGCGGGCATGATCACCATGACGTCCCGACGCTCAAGAATCAAACGACCACGACTGTCACGATTCAGGACAATGTCGTGACGCTCACGTTCGGTCCTATCGACCTTCCGACCGCTCACGAGGGAGAGCTGGCGGCGTCGATGCCCAAGCATAACTTTCAGCTTCCCAAAGACATGTACATGGTGGGGTATAAAACCGCAGTCTTTACCAAGGAAGGGAAGGAACTCCCAAAGAACTATCTCCATCACATCCTGATGCTCAACAACGACAAGCCGAGTGTCTCTTGCCAAGGCGAACCGTTGTTCTTTGCGGGAGCAGGGCTGGAAATGACCGAGACGCGTTTTCCGGAAGGCTACGGGGTCAAGCTCGCCAAGGGTGATCACCTCATGTCAATTGTCGCGTTTTATCACAAGGCCCCGATCACCAAGAATGTGATGGCCACCTTCACCATGTATATGGCACCCGAAGGCGCTCCCGTCAAAGAATTGGACGTGTATCAGGTGGGAGTCAATATTGTGTGCTTCAGCAAGTTCTCCCAGCGGGGCCCGGACCAGACGGATGAAGGGATTGAGATTACATCCGGAGTCCAGGTCCATAGCGCGCCACTCAAGTTCTCGATGGATGGCTGTGTGAAATTCGCCTATCCACATGGGCATGACGAACTCCTCATGATCGGGCTGGACAATAAGACCAAGAAACAGACCCTGCTGCGGACGGTTCCCGACGTCACCCAGGACGGGACCTTTCTCCAGTTTCAACCGCATCAAGTCTATAAGGACAGCCAGGGGTTTCCTGTGACGAAGGCTGATGACTATGAGATGGTCATGGTCCATCACCATCCCCTGCAGAAACAAGAGGCACAGCACGGGATGGGGAATTACTTGCTGTACATGACGCCAGGCGCCTGTCCGACGACAACCCATACGCCACTCGCCAAATAGCGACCACATACACCCTTGTACCCGCCGCACGGTCTGCGGCGGGTACCGCGACGCTCCCTCACTTAGCCCACACACTTCCTCCCTCCAATTCCGTTCAATTTTGTTCGTGATCGAAATCCGTAAGGCTCCCCCCTACCAAAGAATGAGCCCCTTCCATCGCATGTAGACTGGGTTTCTCACCTCCGCCTGTGCTATTCACATCTTCATCCTCGGACGCGTGCCCAGAGTCGCTTGTAGCAGAAGAGTGGGGGGCTGGTTTGTCTCAGATCACGTGATGAGCGAACGTTGTGTTGTCGTACTGGGACTGGGCTTGCTCGGATTCCCCAGTAGTACAGGGATATCTTGATGCCGCAGAGTGAGCCGGTCACTATCCTGATTATCAGCGAACACGCTGAATCCATTAAACTCGTCACCATCAGTCTGCGCGGATTCTTTCCTGGCTGCCGCGTAGACGTCGCCTATTCCGCCGAAGAAGCCCGTGCATGGATGGCCTCGCACGAATGGACCCTCATCCTCATCGACGAACAGAACCTCGCCGGGGACCATGCCTCCCTGCCCGGCGAATTCAAACGCCGCGCACCGTATGCGGCGATGATTCTGCTCAGTGACCGCACCGATTCAGCCTCGGCTCTTCAAGCGCTCCAAGCTGACGTTGATTTTTTCCTCTCGAAGAAATCTCCGGCCTTTCTCACGGAACTACTGTTCTGTGCCAAGGAAGCCATCGAGAAACGTGACCTGAGAGTGGCGCTGGACCACGCGCACGAACGCCATCGTCGGCTCATCGAACCACTCACCGACATCGTCTACGAACTGGATGCCAGCGGCTGCTTTGTGATGGTCAGTCCAGGTATCATCACGCTATTGGGCTACTCGCCCGATGAACTCATCGGATTGCCCTATACCACCCTCGTTCCTCCCGACCAGGAGTCGGTGGCCCGGTATCGCCTCAACGAACGCCGCTCCGGAGCGCGTGGCACCAGCCGCGTTGAATTGACTTTTCGAGGAAAACCCGCGCAAGACAATACGCCACGGACCCTCACGGCGGAGGTCAACGCCAGAGGACTCTATGACCCGCTTCGCCGATTTCTCGGCACGGTGGGACTGATTCGAGACTATTCCCAAACCAAACAGCAAGACATCACGATCCAACAACTTCGCCAACAACTCCGGAGTATGGATGAACTGCTCGTGCTGGCCCAGCGAGTCACGCTGTTGTCCCGACAGCTGCACGATCCACTGGCCTCACTGTTGACACAGTCACAGCAACTCCTCACCACCATTCGCGATGCACGTCTCGACGACCAAGCCGAAACACTCGCCAGCCACGCCGCAGAAGCGACAAAACTCGGAGCACAGCTGACGGAAGCCCTCCACGGGAGAGAGGGCGGCGCCTTAGGACAGACGATCAACGAGATCCTTGACGACGTATTCACGTCCACTACCCCGGCGATCGTGGATGGTGGAGGCATCATACGACAGCTCTCCTCGCCCCTCCCCCCCCTCATCGGTGATCGCGAGCAGATCACGAAGCTCGTTCACCATCTCTTGAACTACGCGCAGACCTATTTGCTCACGGTCGGCCGTGCACATCAACTGATCTTGCGCACGCGCGCTGTTGGGCCTTCCTCTATTTCAGCTAACGCCCCCGCCCTATTTCCCCTTGCCCCTCCTACTGAGGTCGAAGTCGAGCTGCTCGAGTCAGACATGGTGTGGTCGACAGAATTTCCGGCTACTTCACCTCCGTCTATTAATCTCCTCGAGACGTATCAGCTCGTCCGCCAACTGGGTGGCACCTTGGATTTGTCGGCGCCGATGCAGGGGCCCCTTCGTATGATCCTCCGGCTGCCGGTCGCCTCTCGCCCCCCCCTCGAGATGCTCCCGCTGCCGATTCCCGTCTCTGCCGCCCCACCAGCACTCGCTCCTGAAACGAAGGGGGCTGCTGAGGCACCTGTTCCGACACCCGAGTCTGGCAGTCCGCTACAGGAACGGCGCCATTCACCTCGAATTCCAACCATCTTGCCTGCCACGATCACTGTCGGATCAGCGACGTGGGAGGGCACCATTTCCAACATCAGCCTCGGAGGTACCTGCATTACACTCCCCAACGACTTCCCCGCCGTCGCGCCACAAGATGCCTATGTTGTATTCAAAACTGCCGTGGGGATTCTCGAACTGCAAGGCGAGGCGCAGGAACGGCCCATCTCGCTCCCTTCCGGGACGCCAGTCTCTCATCTGGTCGTCGCATTTAATTTGCCCAAGCGAGAAGAAGCCGCCGTCCTGGCCTCGCTGATTCAGGCTGTGCAGGAACAGACGTTGCCCTTCTCCCTTGAAGTACTGCTGGCGGCAGGGCTGCGGGTCGAACTGACTGCCACCACCCCCCTCGTACCAAGCGAGCGGGAAGATTACGACCAGCGCGAAGCGATTCGGGTGGTCGTGAAGCTCCCAGTCCGGCTCGATGTGATGGACTCTACAGGTCACCTTCACCGTCTGGTTGCGCAGACGAGCAACCTCAGCCGAGACGGTGCCTGTCTTCACCTCAACGCTCGCCCTGAACTCCTGAGCGGCCTCGCCACGCTACACTTCGCCGCCACACAGACCCAGAACCACCCAGGGACACATGAACCGGGCGCGCCTGACTCCGCACTTCCCGCCCGGATCATCTGGTCAGCTCCGGCTCCCGCTGCGCCCAGCGAATTTCGTCACCAAGGCTCCGACCCTGCCCTTCGGATCGGCCTCCGCTTTCAGGGGCTCACACCATACGCTGAGCGCGAAGTGAACCGAGTTGTCCGGCAACACCTGACCTCCCCAGGCGAATCGGAATCCTCTTCGCAGCAGGCGTCGGTCGTTAGTCTTCCGCGAGAGTGCCGGAATCCACGCGGCCAGGCGATTATGATCACGGACGACCATCTTCGCCAATCGCTCGCACCGAACACACCGGTCATCATCATCGCTCCCGGCTATGGCCAGACCGCGTTGGATGCCATTACCTTGTCGTACTATTTGGCGCATCACCGGCTCCGCGTCTTGCGTTACGACCACACCAACCACATGGGGCTGAGCGACGGCGAGCTGCAACAGACGACCTTGCGAAGCATGCAAGCCGACCTCCTTAAAGTTGTGGAGTTTGTGCAACATACGTGGCCGACCGCTCCCCTGATCGTCTCGGCGAGCGACATGACCGCACGCGTCGCGCTCAAGATGGCGGTGCAATCCCGTCCCCTCGACCTGCTTCTTCTGATCAATCCGGTCGTCGATATTCAGGCCATGCTCATGACTGTCCATGGTCATGACCTCGTGGCCGACCACCGATACGGGCTCCGACGCGGCATCGCCAATCTGCTCGGGCTCAACGTCAATGTCGATCGCTTTATCGGCGATCTCGTCGCAGGCCACTTTACAGATCTGGCCTCCACAATTGCGGATCTGCGCCTCCTTCGCTCCCCATCAGCCATTCTCACAATCCCCAGCAACCCGCTCGGGCCGTTGCCTCCGGCTGACCTCCCACAGGCATTTCTCACTGCGCTGGGAACCCATACCAAGCTGGCAACAGTCCCCGCACCGCTAATCGGCCAGGATCTCCCGCTCAACGAACAACACCCCGCGGCCTTCCGACAGATCCTGGAGCAGATCGCCTCAATCGTCTCGTTGCCGACTGCTCCGGCTGAATTCCGCGCACACACCCGTCTCATGCTGGCCCGTCAACAGCGCATCGAGATGGAGCGCACCCGGCTTCGCCACAATCTCTCCCAGATCACGCGTGAGGCCTTGAGGGTCGCGCACCTGCAGCATCTCCCCCAACTCGGGAATCTTCATGAATACTGGAAGGTCTTGGACGATCTCTACCGCCTGCTCAGTCCGCTCGAACCGGGATTCATGCTCGTAGACGTGGGAGTCGGACACGGCGATTTGGTCCGAGCCACCATGGTCAACCAGGCCTACCGCTCGCGACAGCGTGGATGGAGCCCGGAGCATCCCGTTCACGTGATCGGACTGGGAAATTCTCAGGACTCGCTGACGCACGCCCGACAGAGTCTTCGTGCCTTGCATCGGGAGCTCGACAGCGACTTTGCAGGCACCCTCACCATCCATCCCCCCTTAACCACCGATTGGGTGCGAGCGGATTGGACACAGGGTCTTCCTTTTAAGGACCACGCCCTCCACCGCATCGTCTGCAATCTGTCGCTCCCGTTCGTCCCCTCTCCACTGATCACGATTCGTGAGCTGTACCGCATGCTTCATCCGCAGGGGCGCCTGGTCCTCACGGTCTTCCACCCCGACACCGATCTCTCGGTGCTCTATCGCCGGCATCTGCACAGAGCGAATCAGGATGAATTTAGTCCACAGGCTCACATCGTCCTGCACTACCTGGGGCGACTCCGAGAGGCCGTCCGGCATGGATTGCTGCACACCTTCGACCGGTCCTCGCTGGCCTCATTCCTCCGGCAAGCCGGCATCCTCACACCCCGCATCCTACCTGCGCTCGATGGGCATGCCCTCTTCGCCGTCATTGAAAAAGGTAAATCCGCTAGCTGAACGAGTCCTCGCCGTGTATACTCCCCCCCGTACATCTTTGAACACGTAAATTTTCCATGCTCAATCTGCATATCCGCTGACAGGTCAAACGGCGCCTAGCGCTCCCTGTTCGTTATGACATCACACCCATCAAACACCGACATATTGTCCCCTTCCTCTAGCGAGCTATTAAACATCGTCACGCGATTTGCGGCCGACCTGGGGACGATGACCGACTTGACGACACTCGGGAATCGCATTATCCAAGAGCTGTGTCGCGCAGGTGCCACTCCCCATGGGACGCTGTTCCTGCTGGATCGCGAGCACGAATGCTATCGCCGCGCCAGCATGATTGGCTCGGTCGCTCCCGTGCTTATTCCTCCGACGCTGGCCGTGAGCCATCCTCTGCCCCGCCACCTGCTCGCAACCAACCGGGTCATGACGCAGGCCGACTCGGCCGCAGACCTCCATGAGACCGACTCCGAAGCCGGCGCACGCGCGGCCATGGAATCCATGCAGGCCGCATGCATCGTGCCACACCTCAATAAAGGCCGTCTCATCGCCTTCTCGCTCCTCGGCGCGGCACAGCCTTTGGCTGAAGAAAATGCGCTGACCAGATGCCTCCTCGCCGCGCTGGCACAAACCGCCACGAATGCGCTTGACACTATTGTCCTGTACGAGGACCTCCATCGCTCGCATACGCTTATGAAGCGCACAGACCGGCTGAAATCTCTTGAAACGATCGCCGGCGGCTTCGCCCATGAAATCAGGAACCCCCTCACGTCGATTAAAACCTTTATCCAATTGGCTCCTGAGCGAAAAGACGACCCCCAATTCATTCAGGAGTTCAGTAAGGTGGTGCTCGACGATGTGTATCGGATCGAACGGCTGATCCAGGAGATCCTCGACTACGCCCGATATATGGAGCCCAAGCTGACGGATGAGGACTTCAACGACATTGTCTCCTCCTGTCTCTATTTCATCGACGTCAAGGCGGATAGCCGTGGGATCAAGATTGAAAAAGAGTTGGCGCCCGACCTGCCTCGTGTCATGCTGGACCGACAGCAGATCAAGCAGGTCCTACTCAATCTCCTTCTCAATGCCATGGACTCGATGGCAGGGGCGGGTGGGCGGTTACGGGTTCAGACCCGCAAGCTGGTGAAGCCGGGCGGAAACGTCTGGGCTCACATCGAGATCGAGGATACCGGTGAAGGAATCCAGGAAACGAACCTCGAGCACATTTTCGACCCGTTTTTCACAACCAAACACGAGAGCGGAGAACATGAAGGAACGGGACTTGGATTGACGATTGTCCATCAAATTATTCAAGAACATCACGGCGAGATCCGGGTAAAAAGCTCGGTCGGGGTCGGCACCACGTTTTTCGTGAGTCTGCCGGCCTTACCCGCGTAGCCGCCAACACCCTATGGATACCAGTATGAAAAAACGAGTGCTGTTAATCGATGATGAGGCCCGGGTTCGGGCCTCATTGAAAGCGGTGCTGGAGCCGGCCTACGAAACGATCCAAGCAGCCGACGCCCAGGAGGGCCTCGAGCTGTTTCAGAAGGAAGCCCCCCATCTGGTCCTCCTCGACGTTATCCTGCCGGGCACCGACGGGCTGTCGGTACTCCAATCCATACGCGCCCAAGACCGCACGGCACCGGTCATCATGCTGACCGGAACAAAATCGGTCAAAACCGCCGTCGATGCGATGAAGTTCGGCGCGGCCGACTATCTCTCGAAACCCTTCGATGTGGAAGAGCTCCGCATCATCGTTGAGCGTGCCCTCAAGGACCAGGAGCTCCAACGGGAGGTAAAACAACTCCGTGCGCATGTCGTTCAGCGCTATGCCTTTCACAACCTGATCGGCAAGAGCCCGTCGATGCAGGACATCTACACCAAGATCGAACAAGTGGCCGACAGCCGCACGACCGTCCTGATCACCGGCGAGAGCGGCACGGGAAAGGAACTGGTCGCCAAGGCGCTCCACTACAATAGCGGCAGGCGCGAGCGCCCCTTCATCGCGCTGAACTGCGCAGCCCTTCCTGAAACACTCATCGAGAGTGAGCTGTTCGGTCATGAGAAAGGCTCGTTCACGGATGCCACGGCTCGTCGGGTCGGACAATTTGAACTCGCTAATACCGGCACGCTCTTCCTCGACGAGATCGGCGACCTTAGCGCCATGACGCAGGCCAAGCTGCTGCGCGTCTTGCAAGAACGAGAATTCACCAGAGTCGGTGGGGTGCAATCCATCAAGGTAGATGTGCGCATCGTGACCGCGACGAACAAGAATCTCGAGGATCTCGTTCGCAAAGGGCTATTCCGCGAGGACCTCTACTACCGCATCAACGTCATTGCGCTGTATCTGCCCCCGCTCAGGGAACGTGGTGAAGACGTTCCCCTCCTCGCCAAACATTTTCTGGCGAAGCGAATCGAAGAAGACAACCGGTCACCCCAAGAGTTTTCCAAAGATGCCGTCGATCTTCTGTCCCGCTATCCCTGGCCGGGCAATGTGCGAGAGATGGAAAACATCATCGAACAGGCGTTCATTTGGTCCAAAGGATTTGACACCATCACCCCCGAACATCTCCCGACCATTCTCAAGAACGACACCCGATCCTCTTCACTCCGCGACGACACCCTCGCTGGTCGCCTATCGCTTGAGAAAGCCGTGATGGAATTCGAGCGCGAGATCATCTTGGATGCCCTGAAACGAACCAGCTATATCCAAACCCATGCCGCCAGCCTACTGGGTATCAGCCGTCGAATGCTCAAATACCGCATGGACACATTGGGAATCGGTCGACCCGATCAGGAAGTCAGCACAGAACCTCAGGTCGCAGTGCAGGAATAGCACACCAGCTATCATTACTGCGTCTTTTTCTGCACTGTTAGACCTGGGATTGGCTCACGATATACGTAGTGTTTCGTTCAAGAAATCTACATATGGGTCTCAGCCAATCTCAAGCTACGATCCGTTGAGGCATCGAGGCTAACCCACTGAAACGGAACATTAATTGCTTTACAAAGTACGTAGTTGGCGGTAGAAGACACCCTATGAACTTACCTGTGACTCCGGAGCCGGCGAAGAATAAGCCGACCTTGCTCGTGATTGACGACGAGGCAGGACCTCGTGACGCCTTGAAAGTAATTCTCCGCCCCTTTTTCAATATCCAATCAGCTGAATCAGCCAGTGCAGCGATTGACGTGCTGAACTCCCAGCCGGTCGACCTCATCACACTCGATCAGAAGCTTCCAGATCGCCAGGGCTTAGATCTCCTTCAGGACATCAAACTTCACCACTCCGACGTGGAAGTCATCATCATCACCGGGTACGGAAGCTTAAAGTCCGCCATGGAAGGGATACGCCATGGCGCCGCCGGCTACCTGCTCAAACCCTTCAACGTCACGGAATTGCTTTCCCTCGTCAACCAGACACTCGAAAAGAAACAACGGCTCGATTTCCTCAGACATTTCATCGAGACATCGACCGACCTCTGGGGATCAGAAGCCGAAAGTGCGCAGGCGTGGAAGGAATTGCTCGCGGAATACCATGCGATCGGAAAATCGAAGTTAGACCATGCATCCACCCCCGAATCCATGCCGGACCTTCTCCCTCTTCTCTCCGACCTGCTTGAAGCCAAGGATCGCCAGTTACTCAACCACTGCAGCCGGGTCAGCTTCTACGCCACACTCTTGGCCAACCGCATCAACCTGACACTCGCTGAACAGAAATCGTTGGCGTTGGGGGCGTTCCTCCACGACATCGGCAGGATCGGACCTGAGACTTATCAATTTGCTGACGATGAAATCGCTGTGGCCGGGGAATCTGTCGGCAATCGGCACCACCCCGAGCAGGGTGCGAAACTCGTGTTACCGCTG
Organism: Nitrospirota bacterium; assembly: GCA_018971525.1. Classification (GTDB taxonomy): domain Bacteria; phylum Nitrospirota; class Nitrospiria; order Nitrospirales; family Nitrospiraceae; genus Palsa-1315. The sequence continues at coordinate 65,899 of JAGXAR010000007.1, read as the reverse complement.
GGACTTCCGGCTGAGGTGGGACAGATTATTGCCTATCACCATGAACGGTGGGATGGCTCAGGCTATCCTTTTGGACTTCAGGAGGAAGGAATTCCTCAACTGGCCCGCATCGTCTGTCTGGCTCAAACATTCGACCATCTGACCGCGGAACTTCCTGGCCGGACGCCCCTCTCGATTGATGAGGCCTGCCAACAGATGCTTTCATACGCCGGCACCCATTTCGAACCGAAGTTGACCGAACTCTTCGCGCGCGTGATCCAGGAATGCAAGGCATCCCTTCCTGCCATGGCAATGGCTACCACCCCCACCGACCGATCCGACTCCTAACCCTCTCACTCACTCAGGCCGCTTCTCCTTCGCCCCCGCAATCAGCTCCGCTGCCGTCTCACGCACTTTCTTCGTAATGGTCAGACCGCCCAACATTCGGGCGATTTCCTCTTCTCGCCCCATCCTCTTGAGCGCTCTGACCGACGTGGATGTCCGCTGACTCTCCAGCCCCTTTTCCACCAGCAGATGATGCTCTGCTTGGGACGCGACCTGAGGAAGATGGGTGATGCAAAACACCTGGTGGAACGTCCCGAGCTTGCGCAGTCTCGTTCCCATGGCTGCAGCGACTGCCCCACCGACTCCCGTATCGATTTCGTCAAATACCAGGACCGGAACCTGATCCATCTCGGCCAACACCGTCTTGAGCGCCAGCATGATACGAGAGAGTTCCCCGCCGGACGCCACTCGGCCCAAAGGTCTCGGCGGTTCACCCGGATTGCTCGAGAGAATGAACTCCACTCGATCGCCCCCAGCCGGTCCAAGCCCCTCGGCCGAGTCATCGCTCGACACCATTACGTGAAAGATCGCCTGCTCCATTTTTAACGCCACCAGCTCCGCTCCCACAAGCGTCGTCATTCGCTTGGCCGCCTCCGTTCGCTTCTTGGACAGTTGCTGTGCCAGCGTGCGGAGGCGTCGCGCCTCTTCGTCCAGTCGCGCGGTCAACTCAGCAGTTTTCTCTTCACGATGGTCCAGTAACTGAAGCTCCTCCTGCAGCCGTCCGCACGTCTCTAATACCGCCTCAACCGACCCTCCATACTTTTTCTTTAACCGTTGGATCAGATCGAGTCGGTCCTCCACGATAGCCTGTCGGACAGGATCAGCCTCTAACTCCTGTGCATAGTCGCGCAACCGACCTGCAAGTTCTTTGAGTTGGATCGCCGACTCCGTAGCAACCTGTTCACAATCACCCATCGCTGGATCAGTCTGGGCCAACTCAGCAAGGGTCCGCCCGATCCGCCCCAGCCTGCTGAGAACAGCCTGCTCATCCTCCCGCAACTCGACATGAGCCTCGTGGGCCAGTTCCCTAAGCCGATGCGCATGGACCAGTCGCTGCCGCTCGCTACGGAGCCGCTCTTCTTCATCAGGCAGCAGACCGGCTTGTTCGATCTCTTGCACCTGGAATCGCAACATATCCTCACGTCTAGCATCATCGACGACTTCGCTCTGCAAGGCATCTAACTGCGTGCGGAGTTCCTTCCATCCCTGGTAAGCCCGCCCGTACCTCTCGCGTAGCTCGTAGAGGCGTCCGAACGCATCGAGGGCATCTAATTGTTTGGCCGCGGCCAACAGCGATTGCTGCTCATGCTGGCCATGGATATCGACGAGGGTCCCCCCCAGTTCTTCGAGCACACGCAGGGGGCACAGGTTGCCGTTGACGTATACCCGGTGGCGACCCGATCGGGAGAGCACGCGCCGAAGAATCAGCTCAGACTCGTTCTGACCAATGATTTCTTGTAGTCGGAGACGTTGAAGGAGTGGATGGGCGTCTGGGAGCTGGAAGGCTGCTTCGAGCTGGGCCTCGTCTTCTCCGGAACGGATTTGATCGGTCGAGGCCCGTCCGCCGACCAACAAGGCGATGGCATCAATGAGAAGTGACTTACCGGCCCCGGTCTCCCCGGTCAGGACCGTAAACCCGGACTGGAATTGAAGACTGAGCTGCTCAATGAGCGCGAAATTGACAATGCGCAACTCGGCGAGCATTGCGGCGGGTGACTACAATCCTTAGGCTGAGCCGGCGTGCTGCGCCAGCAGCGAATCGATCATTTCCTTGAACTGCCGCTTCGGTCGAGCCCCAACCAGTTTCTCCACGACCTGGCCGTTCTTGAAAAACAGAATCGTCGGGATACTCATGACCTGATAGCGGCCTGCGACTTCTGGATTTTCATCGGTATTGAGCTTACGCACCTTCACCTTCCCCGCATACTCTTTGGCCAATTCCTCGATGATCGGAGCGACCATTTGGCAGGGGCCGCACCAGACGGCCCAGAAATCCACCATCACGAGTTCAGAAGCTTTCATGACGTCTGTGTCCCACGTTGCATCTTCGACCTTCAGTGCATCACCTGCCACGTCACAATCCTCCTTGGCTGAGCACACCGTGAACTTTGGAATCGGTACGGCATCGTATACCAGCCCTCTTTGAGGAGTCAAATCCCTCGACTGGCCATATACCATGACGAGAGCCAATCCGGCGACACGCCGAGCCACCAACCGTCCGGTTGCATGTTCCACCACGCGGTTTGCTGAACCCACACACGCGCGCCGGCAGCAGAATCCAGACGCGTCGCCAATGCCGCCGTCACATCGGATAGTTTGTGCACGGCCGGCTGGATCAATTCTTTCGCAATACGCGCAGGGACGTCCGGTAGTTCGATCAGACCCTCCGTGCGAGCGGCCGCAAGGTTGAGAGACAGATGTTCCCTCGCCACCCCTTGATCGGCTCAGGCCAGAGAGTCGGTCTAGTAAGCTGCGGGAAAACCATTTCGGCACAGCAGACCTTCGATGGCCTGCACGCCTGGAACAAGGGAGAGAACACTCCCGCAGGATAGCACTACGAGACACGCGAGACTGGCGGGAAAAGCTAGACACTCGGAATCAGGATGCGCGTCGCACCTGTCGTGCTAGGCGTGCCCGTCGCGCGCTTGAAAGGCTGGAGGACTTTTTCAGCATCCTGATAGAAGATGTGTGAGCAAATCGTGGCCGCCGGACGTAGACAGGTCTCCGCCGCTAACCCACCGGGATACGGCAAAGAGAGCCAGCCCCAGACCGAGTATCGCTCGAGCCGTTCTTCCAGAGAAGCTGCTTACAGTCCACTTCCAACCATCCCTGGCTGGGGCAAGACCGATTGTAGCATCCCATACGGCCCTCCCGGCGCAGCCCAGGGCAGACCTTTCTCCCCGATAAGCAGCGGACTGAGAATACTTCGGACCACTGCCGTGCCGTAGTTCTCCGTCCAGCCGATCCCGGTCAGGCTCAACATGAAGTTGTACTGGGCACGGTCCGGGAACTGCAGATAGAAAAGCCCCAGCGACCAGCACTTGCAGGGATTCTGGTAGAGGGCGACGACATCATATTCCGGGCTCTTGCCGTTCTTCACGTCATAGTAGCCCTTGGCACCGAGCGTCCAACCCCACGGTGTTCGGAACCCGCCGCCGGCCGTGACGAACTGAATCTCTGTCGTCGGCGCGTATACCTCATTAAACGAAATCGGATTCCAGACATCGCCCCGGCGCACACGGTCCCCGTCCCGTGAGTATCGCTGTCCGACTTCCAGATACCAGTAGTTGGACTGCTGGACCCGGAGGTCGGTATTGAATTGACTCATCGTGGATCGGTAGGGATCGAAAAACGTATCGATGGTCAGATACTGGTTAATGGCAGGCTGCTGACCGAGGACAGCCCCGGCGCCTGGGCCAAACGCGGCACCCGCTAACTGCGCCTGCGTGAACTGAGGGGTCGTGTTGCCGATCACGGCCCGCATCCAGAGATCGGAAAATTTCTTCCCCTCAATGGCCACCGTCGCCGGCTGCAGCGGTTGCGTAATCGACCCGAGCAGCGGGGAAACACCGGGCGTGAAATCCCGAGCTCTCGTTTGCGCAGCACCCACGTGATAACTTTGGGCCATTGTGAAATCCAGCCAATTGAAACTGCTGCTTCCCGCTTGCTCCAACAGCCGGTTGCGGAGCGCATAGGTCAGCAAGTTTTTCTTCGGAAGATCATCCACCTGATCGATCTGCGTTATCTTCGACTGGTCGGTGGGAGGCACATACTCGTAGACCATGCTCGGCTCGATCGTATGCAGGAACGATCCACCATCACCTACACCGAATCGACGGCTGAGCTTCGAGCTGGCATCAATGCCGGCCCAGAACGTCTCCCGGTGCTGGCTATTGTTCGATTGGACGCCTCTCGTATAATAGACCTCCCGGACCTTGGCTTGCGGCGTTAGACCGACGACATGCCCAAGATCGATCACGTCGGTGGACAGACCGGGCAACACATCCACCCGGTTCACGTTGAACCCTTCATCGCGATAGAAGTTCACATAGTTGCCGTCCATGCCGAACAGGACCGGCGAACTCAAGAGCGGCGTGTTCGGAAGGCTATAGCCGGTTTCCGGCAACCGTTGGAACGTGTCCTTACCACCCGCCTGGAGAGGTTGCAGATACTGGCCGAGCAGATAGAGATTCCCATAGGGCAGCCGTTGCGTAGTCAACAAATTTGACTCGTTACTCGGCAAGGCCCGTTGCGTTCCTGAGTTGCTCAACTGTTGCATGTAGTTCGGGTCGCTCACCAAGTTGGCTTGAACACGAAGCAATAAGTCCGGCGTAAACTGTTGGGTATGCGTCCCGGTGATCAAGGCACGAGCCTGCTTCGCATCCGCCCCTGTGTCTGTCACGCCTGAGACGTTCGGCAATTTGGTCTGTTGCAGATAACTGACGAACCACTGCCCCTTCGACTTCCGATCCAGCGCATAGCGATACTCCAGATCACTTCCGTAGCCAAGTCCGCTGTAGTAGGAGGGAGAGACCGTCAGGTCCTGGCTAGGATTGATGGCCCAATAAAAGCTTTCTTGGAGGTGCATGCCAAAACGATTGTCGTACCCGACATTCGGAATGAGGAACCCGCTACGTCGACTGGAGAGAGGATACGTCAACGTGGGGATGGGAATCACCGGAAGATCGTTCACGCAGAGCCATCCGCCGGTAAAGGCCAGGCTGTCCCCGGCGTTCAGGTCGAGATCCTTGAACTGAAACCGCCAGGCCGGTGTCTCACCTTCCTGTGCATCGCAGTTCGTAAACCGGCCCTCTTTCACCCGATAATGGTCCTCTGAAAACCGCTGCAGGAGACGACCCTCCACCGACGTATTCGTGGATTTGAGGTATACCTGTCCATGCGTGATCACTCCGGCCTCGGTGTTCACGTTGAGTTCCAACCGTTCGGTCACGAGATCGGCTTTCGGATCGGTGAGTCGGACGTGGCCCGTGGCAATCAATACGCCAGGCAAGGCCTGGATGGTCATGTGATCGGCCGTTAGTCGCAGCGTGCCCTGGTTGACCACCACTGAGCCATCGGCTTCGTAGATTTCTTGTTCCTGTAGGTAATCGATTCGTTCTGCGGTGATATCGAGCGGAAGCGCACCGGGGGATGTCGTTGTCGCTCCGGAACCTCCCCCATTCCCTGCAGCACCTCCTACGAGCGGAAGCAGCATCCCCAGCATCAACCAACCAAGCAGGCACATCCACAGCCGCGTCGCGATGCCCGCCATGTCAGCCCCGAAGCGGCGAAAGCCCACAGCCACGGAACCATGCCTTGCACTCTCCCACGAGCATGAGCGAACCCGTTACACAGACCAGACCGTCCGGCGTCGCCAGTTTCCTGGCCAACGCCATCGCATCACCGAGTGACGGTACGACATGCGGATGAAGCAGCAGGCCTTCAAGCGATACTCGAAGGTCCTGAGCGGTGGCAGAGCGTGGCAGGTCCGCCTGCGTCAATACCACCTCATCGACAAGCCCCCTAAGCGGTTCGACAAAGCCTCGATGGTCCTTGTCGCGCATCATTCCAAGGACGAGGACCACAGGGCGGGACGGATGAGATCGATTAGAGCGCTTAAGGTAGTCGGCCAAGACCATGGCGGCAGCAGGATTATGCGCGCCATCCAACAGAATTGTCGGACGGCGATCAATCACTTCCAATCGTCCGGCCCAGTTGACCCCACGCAAGCCCGCTCGCACCGCCTCGGCCGTGACAGCAATTCCCTGAGGGGCCGCCACCCCCAACAGCGCCAGCGCACAAGCGGCGTTATCGAGTTGGTGACGGCCGTCCAGGGCACAGATCAGCCGGTCATAATGCATACCCAGCCCGCGATAGGAAAATTGCCGGGGCGACTCGCCCTCTGTGCGAAAGTCCTCACCCACACGAAACATCGGGGCCTGCCGCTCCCTGGCCACCTGTTCGATCGTCCGCCACGCGTCATCTTCGAGTCGCCCCAGCACCACCGGCACCCCCGGCTTGATAATGCCGGCCTTCTCGAACGCAATCGACGAGAGCGTGGGCCCCAAATACTCCTGATGATCGAGTGAAATCGTCGTCACCGCACAGGCCATGGGCGTGACCACGTTGGTCGCATCGAATCGCCCGCCGAGCCCGACTTCCAACACTGCCACATCGACTCCTGAGTCGGCAAAGTGCTGAAACGCCATCGCCGTCGTATATTCGAAAAAGGTCGGCGACAGGTCCGGTTGGCAGAGGGGCTGAAGTTGTTCGGTCAGTTGTGCCACCTGCGATTCAGCAATCATCTCGCCGTTCACGCGGATCCGCTCTCGGAACTCCACAAGATGAGGCGAGGTATAGAGCCCTACTCGATACCCCGCCGCCTGCAACACAGCGGCGGCCATGGCCGCGGTGGATCCTTTCCCGTTCGTCCCGGCGATGTGCAGCGTCCGGTACCGGGTCTGCGGCATCCCGAGTCGCACCATCAACGCCGTCATCGTCTCAAGACCCAGTTTGATGCCATGCTTTTGCAGACGATACAAATAAGCCACGGCAGTGGAATAGGTCATGGTGTAACCAGGCAGGAAGGAGACTAGCCGGGATTCTTCATGAAGGCCGTGACGAGGCGGCCGAGACCGAAGCCCACCGAGACTTCTCGCAAGCGAGGACGACGCAGGCGTACACCCTGAAGTCCGTCGAGAAGTCTGAGCGAGAACAGGCTCGCTGGGCGTGAGGATCGGCTGCCACAGTACACGTTCATTAAGGGCCCTGGCTTAAAAGTGAGCGACGAGGGTGCTTAAGGTTTCTTTCAGCTGTTTGCGCTCCACGATCATATCGATCATGCCATGCTCCAACAGAAATTCCGCTCGCTGAAACTGATCCGGCAGCTGCTGTTTGATGGTCTGCTCGATCACGCGGGGACCGGCAAAACCGATCAGGGCTTTCGGTTCGGCCAGAATCACATCGCCCAACATGGCGACGCTCGCTGTCACACCCCCGAACGTGGGATCTGCTAACAAACAAATAAACGGGAGCTTGGCCTCTCCCAGTTTCGCGACAGCGGCAGAGGTCTTGGCCATCTGCATCAGGGAGAGAATCCCCTCTTGCATCCTGGCTCCTCCGGAGGTCGTGACCAAAATGACCGGCAACCTGGCCTCCAGTGCGCGATCGATCGCCCGACAGATCTTTTCCCCGACGACCGACCCCATACTGCCCCCCATGAAACTGAAGTCGAACACGCAGAGCACCACACGACGACCATTGAGCATTCCTGCGCCGATCACCATGGCATCTTTGCGGCCGGTCTTCTCCTGGTGCGCCTTCACCCGATCCTTGTACGATTTCGTGTCCTGAAAGTTCAGCGGGTCCAGGGGACCGAGTTCCGCATCCCACTCTTTGAACGTCCCGAAGTCGACCAAGAGCGCAATACGCTCCATAACGGAAATCGGGAAATGGTAGTCGCACTTCGGGCAGACCTTATTATTACGCTCGACTTCTTTGCGATAGACGATTTCCCGACAGTGGTTGCACTTGAGCCACATCCCTTCCGAAATCTTGGATCGTTTCGGGGGTTCAGGCTCTGTCGTTTTCTGTTTTTTAAACCAGGCCATTGTGCGCTCCTTTCAGTCCGACACAGGACCACTGCGCCTCACGATCAGGCTGTTGAAAACCCCCGCCAGCGGCGCTCTCGCATCGCTTAGACCCTCAACGTACCGAAGATTGTCGCTCGGATGTCGAATTCACTAGAGGGGCTTTTCCGTTCGCCAAGACCCCTGTAATGGGCAAACGGCCCACATGAAGTGCGGCATATACATCCTCGGCCCTTCGCTCGCTGCGGCCTTGCTGGACGGCCTTTTTGAACAGCCTGCGGGTCTCGCTGGAGCCGCCCATGACGTCCCTCAGCCCTGTGTTTCCCCGTGATCGAAATGGCTGTTCAGCAACCTGCAGAGTTTAAGGACGGCAGAATAGCATAGCCGTCCTCATGACGCACGTAGATTTCCCATCGATGAAGGTGAGGCTGCAGACGCTAAAAGAGCTGACCGTCGAAGACGATGTGGAGCATCATGGTGAGTCCGACGGCAACGCTCCCGAGACTCGCCAGCCCCTGCACCGCGAGGAAAACGGGACGTCCGAGGTTCAGCGACCACAACACCGGAAGGCTCACGACCATCCCGACCAGCATCATTCCCATGATGGAGCCAAGCCCGAACACCGCGATATACGTCAGCCCCTCCGAAACCGACCGCGCAGACGACAGCACGATCAACAACAGCGCCGCCGAACCGGCCAGACCATGGGCCATGCCGATACAGAACGGCCGAACGGAATCACGCCACCAGTGTCCATGCCCGTGATCCTCGACCAGCGCATGACTATGCAGGTGCACGTGCCGTTCACCGTCATGGTCGTGCGTATGCACATGCCAGCGTTCTCGGACCAATCGCACCCCGAGTATCCCGCCGAGGAGCACGAGCATACCGCCGACGCCGAACTCGGCCGCCAACGCGAACGGTTCAGGAATCGGCACGCGGAGCACCAACACCACCACCCCGACCAGCAACAACACTACAGTATGTCCAAGCCCCCAGCTGAATCCAATCATGCCGGAAGCGCGAAGCGAGGGTCGCTGCGCAAGCACCGTGGATACGGCAACCAAATGGTCCGTGTCCAAGGCGTGGCGGAGCCCCAGCACAAACCCGAGTCCTAAAATGGTCAGGAATTCAGTATCTAGCATGCAGACATCAACAGGGATTGACCCTGTGGCACAGGTGTAGACGGCAAGGTGGGACGTCAGCCGCCTCGAGCGTGCATTTCGAGATGGGGGTCTTCACGAAGTTTCTCAATATCGATGAGCCCCCCGACACGCAATCCGTTCCGTTCAAGCGCCTTGCGGTCTTCTGCGCCGCGGTCGCGGCGACCTTCCCAGCCGGCACGGATCAAGGCCCGGATCTCGTCCGCGGAGGCACCGGCTCGGAGCGGCTTTCGCAGATCCGTTCCTGTCGTCGCGTACAGACAGCGGTACCACATGCCGTCGGCGGTGACCCGGCTGCGATCGCAGGTCGCACAGAACGGCGTGGTCGTCGAAGGAATAATCCCGAAGGTCGTCCCATCCGGCAACAGAAATCGCTGAGCCGGCGCAGCCCCCCGCTCCGGCAGCGGCTCGATCGTCCCATAGTGCTCGGTCAGCAGGGTGAGCATCGCGGCCCGCGACAGCACTTTTTGTTGAGACCACTCGTTCGCGCCACCGACGTCCATATATTCGATAAACCGAACTTCCGCCTGCACGCGCTTGCCGAACTCGATCAGCGCGACCAACTCATCGTCATTGAAACCCCGAATCGCCACCGTATCGAGTTTCAAACCGGTGAATCCCGCGCGAGCCACCGACTCAATCCCTTCCATCACGCGTGCATACTCATCACGGCGGGTTAGTTGACGAAATCGTTCCGGTCTCAGCGTATCGAGGCTGACCGTGACGCGGTGAAGCCCTGCCCCATACAGCGCCTCAGCCTGGTCCGCCAGAAGAATGCCGTTCGTCGTCAGCGCGATATCCGTCACTCGCCGGTTTTGGAGCAACAGGCGAATCAGCCGGGGCAAATCGCGTCGCAGCAGCGGCTCTCCACCGGTCAGCCGCACACGATCCACGCCGAGGTCGGTGAAATAGCCGGTCAGCGTCGCCATTTCCTCATGGGTCAGCACGTCCTCGCGCGGCAGCCAGACATAGTCCTCCTCCGGCATACAGTACTTGCAGCGGAGATTGCATCGATCCGTCACGGATAGACGCAAGCTGCGCAGCGGCCGACCGAAGGTGTCGCCGATTGGGACCACAGAATCGCTGGTTATTGCTGGATTCAACGGCTTCCCCCTCGCCTCAGAACACGCTTCACGCCTGACCCCTTATGCATCACGTCCCTAGGGGTGTTCCTCGACCCAGACTTCGCCTTCCGGCGTATGTTCGAGCTTCCAGATCGGCGTAATTTGTTTCAATTCATCGATCGCCCACTTGCAGGCGCGGAACGCCTCGGCCCGATGCTCAGCCCCCACGACAATCAGCACGATGTTTTCGCCGATGCCGATTTCGCCATACCGGTGGAGGATCGCGACCTCGATGATGTCAAAATCCTTCAAGGCCCGCTCGCGGATCTCGCGGAGTTTCTTTTGCGCCATTCCCTCGTAATGTTCGAACGTGATGCTGTCCACATCCCGCCCCTTGGACCGGTCGCGCGCCGTCCCGAGGAAAATCGAAATGCCGCCGATACGCTTCGACCGGCCTCGCACCCGATTGATCTCCGCATCCACGGAAAAATCTTCCCGTTGCACGCGGACGAACCGGGCATCATCGCTGACCTGGTCCATTGGTGCTCCTCCGGCGAAGGGAGGTAAGAGGGCAACCTCGTCGCCATCCTGAATCGTCGTATCTTCGTGCGCGATTTCTTGATTGACCGAGACGAGGACTTTTTTCTTCTGAATCAGGTCCCCGATGGCGGGGTACCCAGTTTCTAACACACCGACGAGGTCTTTCACCCGTCTTCCATTGACGAGGTTCAGGGACAAGGTTCCCTGATTCCCCGCCAACATTTTCGTCATCCCAAAGAGGCGAACCGTAATCACACAGTATCCTTTGTCAGTTCCTTGAAACTGACTCATTTAACGCCTTGTAAAAGTGCCGGACTTGCCGCCGGACTTTGAAAGCAAACAGATATCACTGAAACTCATCCCGCGATCGATAGCCTTGCACATGTCGTAGATCGTGAGCGCCGCCACTGAGGCCGCGGTCATCGCTTCCATCTCCACCCCGGTCGGGCCGGTCGTCTTGGCCGTCGCCAGAATGGTGATCGAACAGCGACCGTCGCGATCTGGCTGAGATTCTTCTTTAAATGAAATGTCGACGCTGGTGAGGAGGATCGGATGGCACATGGGAATGAGGTCTGGGGTCTTTTTGGCTCCCATCACGCCGGCAACCTGCGCGACGGACAAGACATCGCCCTTGGCAATCTTGCCCCTCTGAATTTTTTCAAGGGTTTCGGGCTGGAGAAAGACAGTCGCCTGAGCCGTCGCGGCCCGTTCGGTCGAGTCTTTGGCGCTGACGTCAACCATGCGCGCCCGCCCTGACTCGTTGAAGTGCGTAAATTCTGCCATTTTCTTAGCTGAATCAGCGCGTTGCAACCCCATCCGTAGCGGGGATTATAGGTGCCGGTGGAAAGGGCAGTCAATAGAGGGGCAGGGCGGCCTGGATGGTCCCTTTCGCTCGCAGAGTGCGCACGATCAGAATGTGCTCCCTCGATGCGCGCGGTGAGGGACCAATCCAGGCCACCCTGCCGAGAGGGAGAGGGATGAATTGGAGAAACCATCATGATCCCGCGTTCTTGGAACACGAAGCTCAAAGGGCAGCTCCCGGTAACCCTCTGTGCTCGCGGAACGCGCGGCCTGAGAAGGCCCTCGTTCGACGCGCGCAATGGAGGATCACTGGAAGCCGCCACCGCAATTTCCTCACACGAGCTCCGATTCGCAGAGCTAATTGGCTGCTATCGGTTTGGTCCTCGAAATACCATCATTTTTCTACTCGCCCCTTGCACACCCTCAACTTCCCTCATAGAATGAGCCTCCCTGCGAGGTTCTCATGCCCTTCACAATTCGCTCCTGCCGTCGCTTTCCTGTGCAGCTCACAGTCCTTATTTTCGTCCTGTGCATGAGTGCAGCCCCATCTGGGTATGCGGCAAAGGATGGCAGGCCATTCTGGACAGAAAAATCGGCCTTTATAGAAGGAGAGGATCTCTACGTCGTGGGGGTCGCGTCGAAGGCAAGGACTGCAGAGGAAGGGCGTAGACAAGCTTTTGAGCAGGGCAAGACCGAGCTAATGAACTATGCTCAGGTTACGAGCCTTGAGGCCCAAGGATTAGTCATCGAAACACAGATGACATTTGAAGAAGACAATCGAGATGGCACTGTAACCGTCTTCCGGTTATTGCGAGTTCCAGTTAACAAGCTAGTAGCAATACAGGGGCACATTCAAGATCGAACGAAGGCACAAGAACAGGTTTTCGACCAGTCTAAACGAGACTTGGAGAAGAAAGCACAAGCCCTGGAACAGCAGCAGCGTCAAGTCCAACAGTTATTGCAGCAGCTTCTCGCAAAGTTCCCAGAACAGAAACATGAATCTATTGGTCTAAACAATAAACAATTGCCGCCAACAGAGTCTCTTGAAGAGTCCATGCGAAGTATTGAGAGGCATTTGGAATCTGAGGAACACAAGGTGATAGAAATTGCGAAGCGGGCGCGAGATCGGATTAGGACTGAGGGAGAAACCGCTCAGGCTCGTTGCAAGTATCTAGTGGAGGGCATGAGAAGAGATGAGGTTTTAGGAATTATGGGTAACAATCTGGGGTCGGCTGGGATTGGTCTTGGAAATTATTCTGACAAAATATGGTCCTACGGTACCAGCAAAAAAGTAGTGCTTGAATTCGGGGAATATAATCTGCTGCACCGTGTATCGAACTGCAATGATTATTCATGGTGTGGGAGTGGAGTGGCTTGCAACTCAAAGGAAAAGGGGCGCAAGTGATGCGATAAAGGCAGGAGAACATACGTTGACATCCAAACACTTTGACTAAAAACGAATTAATAAATCGGCTGGTCAACAGGGTCTTACCGCAGACGCGGTGTCACTTCGGCACTAAATGCTGTGTTAGCCACCAAGGATACATGGAAACGAATTGTGTCTTCCTGCTCGGAGCCGGGTTCAATGCGGATGTGAATGCGGAAGCTGGTCCTATCTACGGTCACTCGATCCACATTGGAGAGCATCAGATTCAGTGCACGTATCCTCTGCTGGCCGACCTCCCGCAAATTTGCTTTAGAAATGGACCTTTCCCTTCCAACACGTCCATCGAACGTCTACTTGCCGAGGCACAGGCTGGCGGCCAGCAAGACCCGCTGAAACGACTTGCCCGGGCAATCATGAAGGCGGACTACTATTTAGTACCTGAGATCACCCGGCAAGACTCGAGTAACTGTTATGTGCGCTTCTTTGACCGATTCCAAAAAGCACAATTCCTCACGTTTAACTACGACTCGCTGGTTGAAGCATCTCTGTTTCGTCAAGGTCTCTGGTTCCCAGAGGATGGTTATGGTGTCCCGGTGCTAGCCAATCGCTCCGGCGCAGGACAGCCGTCAGACCAGTCTAACTCGCTGGTTCTTCATCTGCATGGAACCTTTTGCCTTTACATCTCAGACCACCAGTTCATCGATCCCACCGGTAGCGGAGTCGAGTGGTATGAGGACGTCAGCCCGCCCCGCTATGTTTTTGATCCCGACTCTATATCGAATCTGTTCCGTCCATATCTCCGCACAATGCCGACGTTCGGCTACGAGCCCATTGAAAACAGAGTTATCGCACCGGTACCGGATAAGACGATCGGTCTCCAAAAAGCTTTTGTCGACCGAATATACCAGCGCGCAAAGGAATTGCTTGAATGTGCTGATGTCTTAATAGCAATTGGTTATGGGTTTGGGGCAAACGACGAGACATCTTATATTCCACTGTTGTCTGCATTGAAGCGTCAGAAGACTTCGCGACTCGTTATCGTAGATCCGATGGCCAATTCAATAGGTGTTCGTCTTCAGCACCAAATCCCAACGACTAATGTATGTGCTTTTGACTTGACACTGAAGCATTGGGTTGAGCAGGGATGCCCTTTGTCGCACACTTCTGCCAGTGTCTAACACCGCCTGAAGCTGATGAACCTCGCAACGTCGAGAAACAGGGTCAGGCCTTGCAATCCAACATCTCGCGGCGTGGGCAGGCCTGCCGGTTCGTTCTTTGGCTCTCCCCTCTCGATGTCCGCCCCTTCGATAGGTTTAATCTGAGACAAGATGCACTTCACAGACAACGGTGTCTGATGGATCGGGGAAAGGCCATACAGGCTTTCCATTGGCAAGTTGCAGGAGTGCCGGCAGAATGGCGCCTATGGACTCGACGAAATACATCTACTGGCAGGACCAAGGTCTCTGGCTCGGCTATCTGCAGGACTATCCCGATTATTGGACTCAGGGGCAGTCGCTCGAAGACTTGCAATCCCACCCGCGCGACCTGTACCAAGACCTGACCAGCGGGGAGATTCCAGGGGTCCGCAAGCTCGCTGAGCTGTCGCTTCGGTGAAGCGGAAAGACCTCATCCGGCAACTCGAAGCGAGTGGCTGTGTGCTTGTTCGCCACGGCGGGAAGCACGACTGATATCACAACCCAACCACGAAGATATCCCAACCCGTTCCACGACACACCGACATCAACGAACATCTCGCTCAGCGCATCCTGAAGATGTTGCACAACCCTTAACAAGACGACCATCGCTTCATCGTGGGGTTCCGCGAGCACAGAGGATTACTGGCAGCCGCCCTCACTCCCTCCTACTCCGGGAGCACGGAACCACGCTGGCACTCTTCCCCCAACCTCCCCCTCTAGGGTGTGCCCAGGTTGGCCTTTACTGCGCGCGTCGAACGAGCACCTTCCGAGCGTGCCCGTTCCGCGAGCAAGAAAGCCCCCTGGGCGTACCCTCCCCCCCGCTAATGGTAGGTTGACAGCCTGAAATCCAATGCTTGAGAATGGCTCCCATGGCTGGGAAAATCATCATCGAACGGCTGGAGTTTCAGGGGCGCTGCGGCGTGACTCTGGAGGAGCGTCGGCGGCCGCAGCCGTTGGCGGTGGACCTGGAACTGGAGTGCCAGACTGAACCGGCGGCGACCTCGGATGACATCCACCAGGCTGTCGACTATGCGCAGGTGGCCGATCGGATTGTGGAGATCGCGGCGACGCAGGATTGCTCGCTGCTGGAAACCTTTGCGGAACGGCTCCTTACCATGCTCTTTGCGGAATTTCCCATCGAGCGGGCCAAGATTTGGATACGGAAGCTTGCGCCTCCGCTGGAGCATGTGACCGGCTCGGTGGGCGTGCAACTCGAACGATCGCGCCTGGCTCACCAGATTCGGGATGCAGGACCTACTCCGGCTCGGTTTCTGACTCAGCAACTCCACCGGTTGCCGAAAGGCAAGGCACTCGACGTCGCAGCCGGGTCCGGACGCAACGCGCTCTATCTCGCCTCGCACGGCTTTCAGGTCGATGCGATGGACCGCGATGAACAGGCTATGGCACAACTGGCTGCCACGGCGAAACAACAGAACCTCCCAAATCTCAGTGCCCGGACGGTGGACCTCGAACGAACGACGGATGAACGGCCGGAATTTCCGAAGCAGGAGTATGACGTGATCCTTGTGTTCTTCTATCTCCATCGCGCACTGTTTCCGGCTCTCATCGAGTCACTGAAACCGAACGGAGTCTTGATCTACGAGACCTTCACCATCGACAACTACTTGCGCCATCGCCATCCGCGCCGATGGGAGTTTTGCCTCGCGCACAACGAATTGCTCCGGCTCACCTCCAATCTCCGCGTGCTGTCGTACGACGAAGGCGAACACGACGGGAGCCATGGACCCGGTTCTGTCTTCACCGCGCAACTTGTCGCTCAACAGGCGGGCCCCAGCAGCCTGCCACACGAGCCGGCATGAGTCGCATCGATCTCCATCTCCATACGACCCACTCCGATGGAAGCCTCTCGCCGGCTGAAGTGTTACAGCTCGCCCAGAAGGCAAGGGTCACCGCGCTGGCCATCACGGACCACGACATTGTGTCCGGCCTTCCCGAAGCCATCGCAGCCGGGGTTGAGTTGGGAATTGAAGTGATTCCCGGCGTGGAAATCAGCTCCCGTCTCGGCGACAGTGAACTCCATATCCTTGGCTATTGCTTACGCTGGCAGGACCCGGAGCTGAATCAACGCCTGGCTTCCTTGCGCGAGAGCCGGCATAGCCGCAACCCGCAGATCATCGAACGGCTGCGCTCATTGGGGTTGGACGTGACCTATGACGAAGTGCGGGCCCTGGCCGGCACAGAATCGGTCGGCCGTCCGCATATTGCGCGGCTCTTGATGGACAAGAAATATGTCACGTCTGCCAAGGACGCCTTTGACCGCTATCTGGCAGAAGGGCGCCCGGCCTATGTGGCGCGTGAACTGCCCCGGCCGGCGGATGCCATCGCCTGGATCAGAGCCGCCGGCGGCGTGGCCGTGCTGGCCCATCCAACCTGGGCCAAGGTGTCTGGAGAAGGGCTGAACACACTCCTGACGACGTTGAAAGCTGAAGGCCTCGGCGGCATCGAAGTCCACTATAGTACCCACACGAAGCGACAGACGACGGAGTACCTCGACCTGGCCAAGCGGCTGGACTTGCTGGTGACCGGTGGAAGCGATTTCCACGGCATCACCAAGCCGGACATCGAAGTGGGTACCGGCCGGGGGGATCTGAAAGTTCCCGAGAAGTTGCTCGAGCCGCTCAAAAAAGCCGCCTTCGTCGTACGTCATTCGTAACCCGTATCTCGTCGCCCGCAGGCAATCATGCTTTCAAACTTGCGAGATACGCTTCACGGATGTCGAGAGCGCCGCCGCTCATTTTTCCCAATTCGTTGACTCTCCGATCCCATCCGCTACACTTTGAGACGTTCACGGACAACCTCAGAGATTCCTATGTCGAAATCCTGGACTTGGATCGGTCCCTATACTTTTGCCATCTTAGCCGTGCTTCTGGCCGGCCCCCTGCTGAGCAATCTGACCTTGGTCCAATCTGTCTTGATCCCCTATCTGCATCTCAGTGGATCTCACGCCATTCGATTGGTTGCAGACCTCCTCGCGCTCGCCATCCTCTGGGTCCTCGCCTTCAACGTCCGTGAAGAAATCCCTGACAATGGCCGGGCATCAACCTTTCTCCGCAACCTCGCCCTTCCACTCACGACGCTCGTCGTCATTCTCTTCGCCAACAAAGCGTTCCAAACCGTAGGCCTGCCACTCATCGAACGGATAGGCCCTTCTCGATTCGCCTCAGGCTATGCCATCGGTCTCGTCGGGTCCGGTCTCTGGCTCACGGCAACCTGGATCCTCAGCCTGAGTTCGCTGCGCGAAGCCTTCACTCCCTCCAGCCAGACACGATGCCAAGGGGGGCCAACGCTCTCCGAGGGTGAGGACTCAGGACAAGAAGAAAAGACTGAGGCTTCGTCAGAATTAAAGAGTACAACTGCCACGTTAATGGTCAATGCCTCCACACCAGGCATGCTCGGGCGCTACAAGGTTTTAAAAGAACTCGGACGCGGTGCAATGGGACTTGTCTACCTGGGAAAAGATCCAACAATCCAGCGTTTCGTGGCCATCAAGACCATGCGACTCGACCAAATCGACAACGACGACAAGCTCCAAGACGTCAAGGCACGGTTTTTCCGTGAGGCGGAATCCACCGGGCGCCTCTCCCACCCCAACATCGTCACCATCTATGACGCAGGGGAAGAAAACGACTTGGGGTATATCGCGATGGAGCTGATCGAGGGAACGCCCCTGAAACAGTGGGCACGGAAACCGGATTTGATGCCGGTCAATGAGGTCCTCCTGACTTTGGCTACCGTCGCCGACGCCCTGGACTATGCCCATCAACAAGGCGTCGTCCATCGCGACATCAAGTCGGCGAACATCATGCTCACGAAGGATCGCATCGTGAAAGTCATGGATTTCGGTATTGCGAAGATGGCCTCGAGCAGCAAGACGCAAACGAACGTAGTGTTGGGCACGCCGACGTATATGTCACCGGAACAAATCGCAGGCAAGAAAGTGGACGGTCGGTCGGACATCTTTTCCCTCGGCGTCGTACTGTTCGAACTCCTCACAGGGCAGCCGCCGTTCACCGCCGACAACTTGCCGGCCCTCCTGTTCAGCATCGCCCATCATCCGCATCCAGCCATTCGGACCTTGAGGCCGGGTCTTCCCCCGATGGTGCAGGAGATCGTGGATCGCGCGCTCCAGAAAGAGTTGCCTCACCGCTATCGACGCGCGGAAGAATTCGGGCGCGAGCTCCGAGCCTGTCTGCAGAGTCTCGCAGCCTGAGGGAGGTGTCGTCTGGCCCTCGAACGATTGCATAGCGCCAAATCCGATATCGGTCTCAAACGACTGCACAACGAGGATCGCTTCGTGGCCGACCCTTCGCTTGGACTCTATGTCGTCTGTGACGGCATGGGCGGCGGCAACGCCGGCGAGATTGCCAGCGCCCTCGGAGTCGAGGCGATTCACGCGCATCTGACCGAGGCAGCCAAGAACCCGGACCTGCCACTGATCGGCCCCTGCGATGCCACGGTGTCTGCACCGGCCAATCGTCTCGCCAGCGCGATTCGTGCAGCGAACGATGTCATTCACCGCGAGTCCTGGAGCAGGCCTGAATATGCCGGGATGGGCACCACCGTGGTCGCCGCACTGCTCCGTGAGGATGTGCTCGCCATCGCCCATGTCGGAGACAGCCGGCTCTACCTCTTTCGAAACGGGACAATCCAAGCCCTCACGACAGACCATTCCTGGGTCGCCGAACAGATCCTCAAGGGATTTATGACGGAAGAAGAGGCCGAACGCTCCCCCCGCAGGAATATCGTGACGAGAGCCCTCGGCGTCGAGAGCAGCATCGATGTGGAACTGACGGAGGTCCCGGTCAAGAGCGGAGACGTGCTGTTGTTATGCTCAGACGGACTCACGCGTGGTGTCCGCCCAACCGATATTCTTCACGTCCTCAGTGGACCGGAGGACCTCTCCACCATGTCCGAACGCCTCATCGCCATGGCGAATGAAGCCGGCGGCGACGACAACACGACCGTGCTCGTTGTGGCCCTGCGGGACGAGTTTCAAGCCGGAATGTGGGAGCGGCTGAAAAGACGATTCGTCGCGTAATCACTCACAGGAATCTTGCATAGGAGGGATGATCATGCCGGAGACTCTGACACAACCAGCCACACTGCTCGTCAAGCTTCACGGGAAAGGCTCGCGGCATATTGAACTGATCCATGAGACCTTTACAATCGGCCGGAAGGCCGACAATACCCTCGTGATCGAAGATCCCGCCGTCTCGGGGCATCATGCGCGGATCATCAAGGTTCAGGCCGTGTTCTTTCTCGAAGACTTGAAAAGCACCAACGGCACCGCCGTCAATGGCCAACAGATCACGCGCCACCAACTTCATGACGCGGACGCGATCACCATCGGCCAACACCGGTTCGTATTCCAAGAACATGAGGCGGCCAGCACTGCGGGGCTTGCGCCATCTGTCGATCTGGCTCGAACCATGGTGCTGAGAGGAGCGGACCGTACACCAGACGGACCTGCGCTCACCGCCAAGGTCCTGATTGTTGCCGGGAAAACCGATAAGTTGGAATACCCACTCATCAAACAGGTGAATGTCATTGGGTCACAAGACGGAGCGGTCATTCGGTTGACCGGCTGGTTTGCCCCCAAATCTGCGGCAACGATCGCCCGACGAGGCCACAGCTACTCCATTAGCTCTTCTCAGGGTACGAAGTCTCTGCTCGTCAACGGCACGGACGTTGTGGGACAACAAGACTTGAAGGATGGGGACCAGATCGAAGTAGCGGGCGTGAAGTTGGCGTTCTATCTGCTCTCCGGAACCAAGAACGCCTCCCGGTAACCCCCGTCCGCCTATTTGAAGTAGAGCGTGCCCTTCGGAAGGGTTTGGTAGCATCGATCAGAGACCTCCGGGGCATGCGATTGGAGACACTGGAGGATCTGCCCGCGCCCAGGTTTGACCGCTCTGCAGAACCGTTTGGCATCCTCGTCACACGCCGCCATCAAGCGGCTTCGAGCTTCCTTCCACTTCACAAACCGCTCGTGCAATTGGCCTTGGCACAGCGGCGGGAGTTGTCTTGCACGCTGCTCCAGACAGCGCATGCGGGCAGAACCGTCTGGAGAGTCGGGGCACAATTGTTCGATCTCGGCTTCGCATTTCAGACTGGAAGCCTGCATCGTGCGAGGATCCAACCGCGCCACAGCCGGCGCGTTAAAACTTGAGTCGCGCGACCGATCATCGTCCGGCCTCGACGTTGCTGCCTCTGAAGCCATCGGAGGAGAGGTGGGAATGGTTAAATCCAGCGCGGGTGGGGCAGACAGGGGAGACGAAAGACGTACCGACTGACGAGTCTCAGCAGGAACCGCAGCCGAAGAGAACTCTTCTTGTGACGGGAAATTGGTGGCCACCGTCACCCACACGAGCCCAAGGCCAAGGATGGTGATGGCACTGGCAACGATACTGCTCGAAGACTGCTGCTGGGCCATGATTGCTCCCTATCTGACCAGACCCAGCATAGGATAAGCCGTCAAAAAAATCGACGAATTGTCTGGTTTCTACCAGGAGTCTGTCCGACATTGCGGTTCGTCACGAGACGAAGGAGCGCCGGCAGGTGCGTGACCGCAGGCCCTGAAAAACCGGAGACATATTCGCTGGAATCCGTTGAAGATTTTTGTTAACCGAGAACAAAACAGATGCCTGTGCATCGCTCGCCGCAGTAGAAAGGTCAATGCCGGACAAGCTCCTAGCCCGCATTATTCATGACGGTTCGTCGCGGAATCATGGAGTCGCGCGGCGAGACGGGCGCGCGGAGCGCGAGGGAGGGAGCTGAAAGAACCAGAGCGATGGTTAGTTTTCTGGAGTTTCGACGATGTGATTCTCGAACCTGGTGCACCCCTCGGCGAGTAGCCGATTGGTGAGCATTTCTCCAGGCCATTCGATGGGCAAATCGGCCGTGAAGACCCACACATCAGGAGAGGTCCACACGGGACCGTGGTCTTCAGGAAGTTCGGGATCAAACAGATCGGTCCAGACCGGCATATAGACACCGTTCCCGCATTGCGTATGGAGGTGCACGATCGTGCGGGCACGGACGAGCGGGTCCAGATCGCGCCAGACTGCCGCGGTCTCATCCGCCAACCGATGGAGTCGCACGGCATTTTGCGCATCGAACATAGCATAGGCGGCGTAGACCGGTGCTTCGATCATATCAGGAGCCAACGCCAACTCGGGACATTGCGCCACGAGGCCTTCAAGGAGAGCCCGGCGATGCCGGTCCTCCAGCGAATCGGGCAATCCCGAATCCGGCACACCGATCAACTCAAAGAAGAGAAAGGCCGTACTCTCGACGGGCGGGTAGAGCCGAGCGGCAATTGAAGTGGCCCGCTGGGAATCCGCGACCGTGCTCAAATGGTCATTCAAGCCCTGGAGGCTGAGTGGCTCCAGCGTCGAATCGGTCAACAGACGAGATTCCACACGCACCACCGTCCCGGCGGAGAGCCGGAGATGGCGATGCAGTAGATCCGCGGTCGCGACCGGGTCGATCTTCAGCTTGAGCGGATGGGTTAGATTCGCCTGGAGAGGAAGTTCCAAGGCCGCCATGATGGCATAGGACAATTTGTCATCGGCCTGCCCATCTATGAGCACTGAGCAGGATGCTTCTGCGAGGAGATCGAAAAGCCATTCCGCCATGTCCTCGTCCAGCGCCGCCAGCACCGTTAAGAGATCATACTCCCGTCCTTGCTCCAAGAAAGCTTGCAGCGTATCGATCGCCGCTTCCGTATCGCCATGGTCATGACGTCGGGCATTGATCAAGTGAACGAGATCTCTGGTGAGAGGGTCAGGACGAGACCAACTCAACATATAGACACACTCCTACCGCACAACCGTGCATCACTGGCATCCATGTTGCCAAACTTTCCCTGTGGTAGCAAGCGCTCCAACAGTTTATTCCCACAGGGTCCGGGCCACCGATTGGATGACATCATGCTCACGCTCCGATCACCTTGACCAACACGCGTTTCTTTCTCAGCCCGTCGAACTCCCCGTAAAAAATCTGTTCCCACGGGCCGAAGTCCAATCGCCCTTCGGTAATCGCGACGACGACTTCTCGCCCCATCAGCTGGCGCTTGATGTGGGCGTCGCCGTTATCTTCTCCGGTCTCGTTGTGCCGATAGGTCGTCCCCTGAGGAACAAGCGTTTCTAAGAATCGGTCATAGTCCTTGAGTAAGCCAGGTTCGTCATCATTAATATAGACGCTGGCCGTGATATGCATGGCATTGACCAGGACGAGCCCCTCTTGGATGCCGCTCTTCCTGACCGCCGCCTCAACCTGTTGCGTGATGTTGAGGTAAGCGCGCCGCGTCGTCGTCTCGAACCAGAGCTCTTCGCGATAGGATTTCATGGTCGTCGGTCAGTGGGCGATCATTCTGCCGAACTGGACACTCAAGATGCAAGCATGACAAAACTCCACACACCATCGATCAATCGGGCCGATGCCGGTATAATAGTGCCATGTCCGTCAAGAAGACAGGCACGTCCTCGCGCCCCCCGCAATCTCCACGACTTCGACTTTCAGCCCATGCCAAAATCGTCCTCGGAGGGCGCTATCTGGCCAAGAACGCTACGGGTACGATCGTCGAGACACCGGCGCAACTATTCTGGCGTGTCGCGACCGACATCGCACAAGCTGAACGACTCTACCCTAACGCCAGCCGGCTGCCCCACGCGGCCCAACGCTGGTATGACTGCATGGCCCGGTTCGATTTTCTTCCCAATTCTCCCACGCTCATGAATGCCGGACGACGCCTCCAGCAACTCTCCGCCTGTTTCGTCCTCCCGGTTGAAGACTCCCTGGCCTCCATTTATGACAGCCTGAAACATCAGGCGCTGATCCACCAATCGGGCGGCGGCACGGGATTCTCGTTTAG
Source organism: Nitrospirota bacterium (assembly GCA_018971525.1). Classification (GTDB taxonomy): domain Bacteria; phylum Nitrospirota; class Nitrospiria; order Nitrospirales; family Nitrospiraceae; genus Palsa-1315. The sequence continues at coordinate 42,939 of JAGXAR010000007.1, read as the reverse complement.
TCACGTGCGCCCTCACAATGATCGGGTTGCGTCGTCGAGCGGCGTGGCCTCCGGACCGATTTCCTTCATGCGCCTGTTCAACCTCTCGACGGACGTCATCAAACAAGGCGGGACCAGGCGCGGCGCGAATATGGGCATCCTCCGTATCGACCACCCGGACATTCTCGACTTCATAGCCGTCAAACAGACGCCGACCGAGATGACGAATTTCAATCTCTCCGTCGGCATCACCGATTCGTTCATGCAGTCCCTTGCACACCGTCGCACCTATGCCCTGATCAACCCCCATACCAACAAACCGACCAGGAGACTCCCGTCACAGCTCGTGTTCGATCGACTCGTCGAAGCCGCTTGGAAGAGCGGCGAACCAGGCCTGATCTTTCTAGACACGATCAATCGGGCCAATCCCACCCCTCGCCTCGGTACCATCGAATCGACCAACCCTTGCGGCGAACAACCGCTTCTCGCCTATGAATCCTGTACCCTCGGCTCCATCAACGTAGCCCACTTCGTCACACAACCGGATGCACGACCCGCCATCGACTTCGTCCGATTGGCAGAAACCATTCCCCTCGCCGTTCGCTTCCTCGACAATGTGATCGATCGCAACCGCTTCCCGCTTCCTCAAATCGACCGCATGACGAAACAAACGAGGAAAATCGGCCTCGGCATCATGGGCTTTGCCGACTTATTGATCGCCCTCAATATCCCCTACGACTCCGAAGCCGCGCTCCAAACGGCTACAAGTCTGATGGAGTTCTTCCAATCTCGGGCCCATCTCGCGTCGACAGGGCTCGCCGCCGAACGTGGAGTCTTTCCTGCCTATCGTGGCAGCCGGCTCCCGACACTTCACCAGCGGCATCGAAACGCGACCGTGACCACTATTGCACCGACTGGCAGCATCAGCCTCATCGCCGACTGCTCGCCCGGCATTGAACCGTTATACAGCGTACAGGAAGTCCGCCGCGTCATGGACGGCGTCGTGCTCACCTCGCTTCATCCAGCCTTCGCCCGCCGCGCACGCGCACTCGGGCTCGATCTCGACTCACTCCAGCCAGACCTCGCGGCTCATCCTTCCATTCAACATCTGCCCCATATCCCCGAAGAGCTCCGCCGACTGTTTGTCACGGCGCATGATGTCTCACCGGAACATCATGTGCGCATGCAAGCCGTGTTTCAGCGATATAGCGACAGCGGAGTCTCGAAAACCATCAATTTGCCGGCCACGGCGACCAAAGCCGAGGTGGCCGCGGCCTTTCTGCTCGCATACCGACTCGGATGCAAAGGCCTCACCGTCTATCGAACGGGCAGTCGGGAGCAACAAGTCTTTTCCTGCAGCCCCTCGCATCCCTGCTGAACCTCGCCGCTCGTCCGCGCACTTCCTCAACAAAATTGACACTACTCGGCGATGGTGGTAAGTATTTTCACAGATTAGCCCACGTGGGATTGAATCGCTCAGTAGGGAGGTGCTCGATGGCTGCGCTCGTTGGGAACCTGACTTCAGTCGGGAATCCTTTTAATTGGACTCTCCTCTTCGCCCGTCAACCAGAACCGGATTTGGAATTCACGGAAGAGGAACTCGATCAGACGACCGCCACGAAAGCAACGGGCCCGCTGAACCCCCGCAAGAAATCAGGTGGGGGACGTCCGATCCTCTGGATACTTCTCCTGGCTCTTGTCGGCGGCATAACCTATGTCTCCACCATGGAACCGGAGAAGCTGACAGAATGGCTGAGCCCCTACCTGGGTGAGAGCACTCCACCGCCGATGGCCATGAAACCCAAGCCGGTGGCTCCGGCACCCGTGTCTCCGCCTGAACCCGCGCCACAGTCCGCTCCAAGTCCAAGCGACGAGGCCTCAGCCCCCTTGGCTCCAGCAACCTCTCCCACCAACGCCGTCGTCCCTGCGGCCCCAGCAGTCGTTCCACCACCCCAAACGGCAGCAAGGCCCGCTGCACCAGTCGCACTTCCGCTCACCCCGATGTTCAGCGAAGGGCAGAAAGTGACCGTCACGGTAGACGAAACGGCTCCAGGCGGAAGCATTCCGTTGTTCGCAGATTCATCGAGCAGCAAGCCCGGGCCAATCGTTCGTCCAGGGGTCACACTGACCGTCCTGGACGGGGATCTACAGGCGGGCAACTGGATGTATTTGGTGCGCACCGACGAAGGTGCAAAGGGTTGGGTATCGGAGAAACGTCTTCGCTTGAAGTTCTGACCGTCCCATTTTCTCTCACGCGAGTGGCCAGCTGACCGGCACAGATTCTCGCCTGCTCAAGCGGAGTTCCTGTGCTATAATTCGCTCGCTTTACATCTCGTAGTCATGCCCACATTATCGATACGATCCCCATGGACACACTCTCAGCGATCATCTTTGACTTTGACGGGGTAATCGCGGACACCGAGCCCCTCCATTTCGCTGGTTTCCGCCAGACATTGGCTGAAATCGGCATCAGCCTGACTGAACCCGACTACTACGCCAACTACCTTGGCTATGACGATCGAGGCTGCTTCATCGCGGCGCTGACTGAGTACCAGCGCCCCACCGACCCCCCGGCACTCGCGCAGCTGATGCAGCGGAAAGCGCATGCCTATCTGGAGTCGGTCAAGGATCATCTGGTCATTTTCCCCGGTGTGCGCGAGTTGGTGCACGAGGCGGCCGCGACATACCCCTTGGCCATCGCGTCCGGCGCCCTCCGCCATGAAATCGAGTTCATCCTTGAACAGGCTGGGCTCCGAAAAGAATTTCTCCACATCACCGCCGCAGAAGACGTGACCAGAGGAAAGCCCGATCCCCAACCCTTTCTCCATGCCCTCGACACGTTGAATCGACAACGCCTGGATCAGCCTATCACCGCCGGATCCTGCCTGGTTATTGAGGATTCGATCCCGGGCATTCGCGCCGCGAAAACCGCCGGGATGAAAGTCCTAGCTGTGGCAAACACACACACGACCCAAGATCTGCATGAAGCCCATGCGGTCGCCCAGAGCCTTTCCCAGGTTCGCCTCAGCGAACTCCGCGAACGCTTGTGGCCTGCCGCATAAGAACCGAATCATATGAGAATCTGCTCTCTGCTCCCCAGTGCGACCGAAGTAATTGCCTTGCTCGGCCTGAGCGATGAGTTGGTCGGGATCAGTCACGAGTGCGACTATCCGCCATCGGTCAGGAGCGTGCCCATCATGGTTGAACCGGTGATCCCTCCTCATGGACTGGCCAGCACTGACATCGACCAACAAGTCCGTCAGCTAGCGGCGTCTGGGAAACAGCTCTATCGGCTGAAAGACAATCTCTTGCGACAAGCGCGCCCCGATTTGGTGCTGTCCCAAAACCTCTGCCACGTCTGTGCCGTCACGCCGGACCAACTGCACGACGCCCTTTCCTCCCTCCCCCATCAACCGACGGTCCTCACATTGAATCCCAGTACGGTCCAAGATGTGATCCACGATGTCGTACGGATCGGCGATGCCGCCGGTCGGTCGGCGGAGGGCCATCGTCTCGCCGCACAGTTGCATCACCGACTCGAGGCTGTTCACACTCGCATCCAGGGCATCTCACATCGCCCCCGCGTGGCCTGTATCGAATGGCTCTCTCCACTCTATGCCGCGGGTCATTGGGTTCCTGAGATGGTCCAGTACGCCGGCGGCCAGGATGTCCTCGCGCAGCCTGGTACCCCCTCGCGGGTTGTGACGTGGGACGAGGTCTTCGCCGCGGCTCCTGACGTCCTCGTGGTGATGCCGTGTGGTTTTTCTGTGGAACGGACGCAGACAGAACTGTTCCACCTGATGCAGCACACCTTCCTGGTCGACGCCTCCTCCTATTTCAGCCGGCCAGGCCCTCGCCTGATCGACGGCATCGAACTCCTGGCGGCCATCCTGCACCCGTCAAACTACGACCACATTCACGAATCCATGGCCTGCCGCCTTGGACCACAACCTATTCACTGACGCGATGACCTCACTGTCCGCTACTGACGCGCAAGCCTACTGCACGGCTCTCACCAAGAAGAGCGGAAGCAATTTTTATTATTCCTTCCTCTTCCTCCCAAGAAAACGGCGCGCCGCGATGTACACGGTCTATGCCTTCTGCAAGGAAGTCGACAGTGCGGTCGATGAACCCCCGGCAGGAAGCAACCCCCAGGAGGAACTGCAACGGTGGCGGACCGAGCTTGAAGCGGCCTACCGTGGCACGCCGACATTCCCGGCGACCATCAGTCTGGCCAACCATGTGAGGCAACTGTCTATCCCACAGGCCTATTTCGATGAGCTGATTAAAGGGGTCGAAATGGACCTCACGGCGTCACGGTACGCCTCGTTTCAAGACCTCTCGCTCTACTGTTATCGTGTCGCGTCGGTGGTGGGACTGATCTGCCTCCATATCTTCGGACCCACATCGGCACGGGCACAGGACTATGCCGTCGATCTCGGGATGGCGTTCCAACTGACGAACATTCTACGGGACATCGGGACAGACGCGGCCCAAGGCCGCATCTATCTGCCGCAAGACGATCTCATGAAATTCGGCTGTACCGAACAGGCAATTCTCCAGCGGCAGGAGAGCCCAGACCTCCGCAAATTGCTCCACTTCGAAACCGCGAAGGCCCATGAGTACTATGCAAAAGCACAGGCGGCGTTCGAGGCCCTACCGGCACGCGACCGGCGGGCACTGACTGTCTCTGAAATCATGCGCGCCGTGTATTTCCGTATTTTGAAGAAGCTCGAGGAGCCGGGACATCAGATATTCGGCCCTCGGGCCCGGCTCTCAACGAGTCATCGACTGGCCGTGGCCGCCGGAGTCTGGCTTGGCTCCCGATTCTCGTGACGTCCACCACCGCTCAGTCCGTCGCGATTCTTGGTGGAGGCCCCGCCGGTCTCACCACCGCCTACCAACTCACCCGTCATGGCTATCGAGTCACGATCATCGATCGTCACCCCATACCGGGAGGCGCCCTCACTGGCGATCATCCTCACGACGGCCCTGAGCCCTTCACCGTCCTCGGTTGCCATCACGCGACGCAAGCCTTACTGCGCTCCCTCCATGGCGATCCAGAGCAGCTGGAACTGATCGACATCCCTTTAGAATTTCGTCTGCATGATAGCTCGCTCATCCGTTACCCGCGTGCCTGGTTCCCCGCCCCCCTTCATACCTGGGTGAACCTCCTGAGATTTGCCGGCCTCCCCTGGAACGAGCGATGGCGATTGGCATCATGGTTGGAACGGCTCTGGGAGGGCGATGAGGGGCTGCCTGCCGATCTGGAGCAGCGCACCGCCGATGAGTGGCTTACCTCGATCGGGCAAGGAGCTAAGACAAGGCAAATGGTCTGGAATCCACTCGCGCGATGGCTGACCGGCAATGATCTCTCCACGATGTCTGCCGATGCCTTCGTCACATCGATGCGACCATCGTTCCTGAGCGCTCGTTTGGATAGCCGCATCTCGGTTAGTCAGGGCTCGCTTCAAACCTGTCTCGTGCAGCCAATCGCCGAAACACTGACCGAGGTTGGGGCCACCATCATCGGCAATACTGAAGCCGCACAGCTCCGTTATGAACGAGATCACATCTCGGGCGTCCTGCTGCGGGATGGCTCCCTACTGCAGGCCGATTGGTACATAGCAGCCCTGCCCCCGCAGCAACTCACGCCCTTACTTCCAGAGCGATGGCTGACCCGCTACGCCTATTTTCAACAACTCGCGGAATTGCGATCAGTCGACAGCACAATCCTCCACGTGCAGGCCGAGCAACCCTGTGCCACGCCTCGCCTCGTCCTGTTGGGTGGCACAGCATTTCACTCGGTACTCGCCACAGCGGCAACGCCTGATCGTACCGGATTCTCTCTCATCACAACCGACAGTCAGTTCGTGCAGGCTCGACCGGACTCAAACCTTGAGACCCTTATCCCTGACCTGCTCAGATCGATGGGGCTCCTCCGCCTCGGGAGCGCGATCGCATCGAGCCACCGTCGCACGATTCCCAACGCCATCCTCTCACTCAGTCCTGGAACCAAATTGCATCGGCCCATCCAACGCAGCCCGATTGCCAACCTGCTCGTGGCGGGAGCCTGGACCGATACAGGATGGCCTCCCAACCTCGAGAGCGCCATTGTCAGTGGCAACCGTTGCGCCGATGCGTTAGCGCTCCGATAGGTCAGCTTGGCGATGAACTGATCCGATGGCAGGCGATATCTCTATGAGAAAGCCGTCAGTGCGAAAAGTTATTTTGGAAGCACATCCGCTTGCACTCGCCGGATACGGGCCAGGTCCCTATGACCGTGGAGGCAATCAGCAAGGACTCAGTCAACGAGATGTGGAGCAGGACTATATGAAGTGTGAGTACAGGGCGAGACTGGCAAACGAAAACCAGTTCTACGACCAGCGCACGCCCTTTCCGTTCGGCCCAGGCCCCCTAAGCCCGAACGACCACGCTCGGGCACTGCATGGAATATCGAGCATCAACGCGATGAGGGATACCTGTCTCGCAACCATAGGCTACCCGTCGAATAGACGGATGGTGAAAAAGGCCTCCTGCTTCGTTCTCGCATCGTTCAGAAGCTCAACGTACTACAGAAGCTCCTCGGGGAACGGAATCGCTGTAGGAGCTTTTCCGTTCGCCAAGATCCATTCTAGGGGCGAACGGCCCACACGAAGTGCGGTCTGTACATCCTCAGCTCTTCACTCGCTGCGGCCTTGCCGGAGGACTGTTTGACCATCCTCACGAAGCGTTCCCCTTCATCTTTTTTTACATTGCGCCCACACTGATCAGATTAAGCCGGACACCATTCATGCTGCGTTTTTGCTTCTGGCTTACGTTGACAACTTTAGCTCATCTTCCTAAGATGTCGGGTACATTCTTCATCGTTCTATTCAATCATGACCACGACGCCCCTCCACGAGCTTGCGAAATCGCTGCATAACTGCCAACGTTGCAAGCTCGCCAAGCTCGGCCGGACCCAGGTCGTGTTTGGTGTGGGCAATGCGCACGCAAGTGTCATGTTCGTGGGGGAAGCGCCTGGTTACAACGAAGATCAGCAGGGGGAACCGTTCGTCGGGGCTGCGGGAAAACTCCTGAACGACCTCCTGCAATCGGCGGGATTGTCACGCAGCGACATTTACATCGCAAACGTGATCAAGTGTCGGCCCCCGAACAACCGCGACCCGGAACCGGATGAAGTCGATACGTGCAAGCCGTTTCTGATGCAGCAGATCGCCATGATCCGCCCGAAACTCGTCTGCACGTTAGGGAATTGGGCGACGCAAACATTGCTGGAACGGAAGGTAGGGATTACAAAGGTTCGCGGCCAGGCGTTTTACTTGAAAGACTTCGTCCTCTTTCCTTTACTGCATCCGGCCGCAGCCCTGCACCAGGGCAGCATGCTCGAACCGCTTCGTGAGGACTTTAAAAAACTGAGAGAATTTCTCGACCGCCAGGTGAAACCGGTCGAACCCACGGAAGCCATAGCCACACCAGCAGCTCCCACGCTGCATATCGACCTGCCTCAACCAGCGCAGCTGGATCTCTTCGGGACTTAGCTGCCACCCTCCGGCTATTGTCCATTTAGCCTAAGCCCAAGCGCTTTGGCTATTTCAACGACCGCTTCGCGTCTTCGAGGCTCTCCTGATTCAACCCGGTTGACTCAGCCTCAACGGGCGTCTCTTCCTCCGGGACATCGAACCAGGACACCAGCATCTCGTCCCACCAGGCTTCATCGATCTCTTTCCCGGGATCGAGGCCGAGAAACGCGACCTCGTCTTTCGTGATGTCCGGACCGACCAGCTGAGGCTGAAACTTGGCTCGTTCGATGATTTCTTTCGTCGCATACCCTCCGATGACCCAGGAATCCGGATCGGCGCGACGCGACTTGTAGGCCTTGAGCCCGATCTTGAGATACATGAAGATCTGCTGTTGCGCAGGATCCCCGACACCGGATTGCGGCAGACCCAAGGTCTTTTCAATCTTCTTGCGCCAATGCCGGTCGTCATATCGCGAGGTAATCAACTGGAGCATGGTCTTTCCAAGTTCGGCATCAAGCGGCATGGTAGGCGTGACTCCTCTTACGATCTAAGGTGCTGTTTGAAAAATGCTGTGGCACGCGCCCAGGCGTCTTTGGCCGCCTCCGGCCGATACACAGTCTTATCCGTATCCCGGAAAAAAGCATGAGGCGCACCGGGATAGGTTTTGATCTCGCCGGACTTATTATATTTCTTGAAGCCTGCCGCAAGCCGCTGGACATCCGCCTTGGTAATCCAACCGTCATCCTCCCCATAGAGGTACAGCACAGGAGCCGACAGCTGTTGCAGCGGCGCATCAGGATTCGGCACCTGACCATAGAAAGGCACGGAAGCTTTGATGTCTTTGTTCACGCAAGGCAGCATGAGCGCATAGGACCCACCCATGCAGAACCCAGTCACCCCGATTCTAGCAGCATCGACTTCAGGAACGGACTTGAGATAGGCAACTGTGGCGTTAAGATCCTTGAGTCCATCCTCCTGCTGCAAACTATTCATGAGCTTGCCCGCCTCGCCGGAGTCGTTCGTGAGGGCATATCCCAACCGGGAGTACAGATCCGGGGCGATCGCCACATAGCCCTCACTGGCATAGCGACGAGCTACGTCCTTGATGTGCTCGGTCAGTCCCCACCATTCCTGAATCACGATAATCGCGGGGCGCCGCTGCTTGGTCTGCGGGGCAGCCACATAGGCCCGCATTGTCACCTTGTCGCTGGGATACTGGACCAGCGTTTCTCTGATTGACTCAGCCATGCGTCACCTCACTGATAAGACCGTATATCTAATGGCATATGGCAGAAGTATCGCTCTCTGCATCCGAGCCATCAGCTATACGCTATATACCATTCGCTCCTAGTTCCCGGCCACCATCATCTCTGCAATCTTCACGGTTGGACTGGCAATGCGCCCACGGAACACGAGGTCACTGCCGATCATCTCGATTCCCGCAAACATGTCTTTCAGATTGCCCGCAATCGTGATCTCTTCCACGGGGTAAGCCAACTCGCCCCCTTCGATCCAAAACCCGGCAGCTCCCCGTGAGTAATCACCGGTTACCATGTTGATCCCGAAGCCTATGAGGTCCGTGACATACAGACCCTGCTTCACGGTCTTGATCATGTCTTCCGCCGTCTTCGTCCCGGGCGCAAGATAGAAATTCGTGGGACCGACCGACGGATTTTCACCGACGCTGCGCGAAGCGTTGCCGGTCGACGCCAACCCAAGCTTCCTCCCGGAATAGGTGTCGAGCAGATAGCTCTTCAACACCCCTCGTTCCACCACCGTCGTCTTCCTGGTCGGCAGACCTTCACCATCGAACGGTCGAGAGCCCAACCCTCCGACCACTCGTCCATCGTCATAGACTGTCACATACTCCGGGGCCAGCGGTTTGCCCAATTGGCTCGCCAGGAACGAAGCCCCCTTATAGAGTGAGTAGCCCGACACCGCGCTGCAGAGATTCCCCATAAGACTTCCAGCCGTTTCGGAATCGAAGACGACTGGAACTCGTTGAGTTGCCACTTTCCTCGCCCCAAGCTTTCGGACCGTTCGCCGCGCCGCCTCCAGTCCCACAGCCTCCGGAGAATCCAGCTTGGAGAATTTCCGTTGCACGGCGTACCAGGAATCGCGCTGCATGGTCCCGGTCTCCGGATCAGTGGCGACGGGGGACACCGACATTGAGAAACTGGAACTCTGGTACTCCCCCAGGAATCCGTGGCTGTTGCCCAGCACAACGCGCCCCGAGGAGGAGTCGAAGTCACCCCCTTCAGAATTCGTCACGCGCTCGTCCATAGACATGGCGGCAGCCTCTACCCGTTTGGCCAATTCAATCTGCTGCTCCGTATTAAGTCTGGTGGGATCGTAGAGATCCAAATCCGGCCTCTCTCCCGCCATCTGATCCGCCGCCGGCAAGCCGGACACCTGATCTTCCACGACGGCCTTCGCCAAGGTACAGGTCTCGGCGACGAGTTGATTCAAGGAGTCCGCTGAGAAATCCGAGGTGGAGGTGCTGGCAGAGCGTTTCCCGACAAATACGCGCAAGCCGAGATGCTTTTCCCGCGCTTTGGTGAGACGGTCGACGGCACCCAGCCGGACTTGCACCGAAAATGTTTCGCCGTCGGCGATAATAATGTCCGCCTCCGTCGCCCCGTTGCGCTTCGCCTTGGCCAAGAGGTCCATGGCGAGTTGGCTGTACCCATCATAGTGTTGTATCTGCTGATTCATCGCTGTGTCCCGCCCACGGTGATTTCATCGATTCGAATGGTCGGCAAGCCGACGCCCACTGGAACGGACTGCCCTTCTTTGCCGCAGGTACCAATGCCCTCGTCGAGCTTGAGGTCGTGCCCGACCATCGAGACTTTCGTGAGGATCTCTGGACCGCTGCCGATCAAGGTCGCGCCCTTGACCGGCCTCGTCACCTTTCCACCCTCGATCAAGTAGGCTTCGCTGGCGGAGAACACGAATTTACCGTTGGTGATATCCACCTGCCCGCCACCGAACGACACGGCATACAGTCCGCGATCGACCGAGCGGATGATCTCCTCAGGGTCCGATGTCCCTGCCAACATAAACGTATTCGTCATTCGCGGCAGCACCACACTTTGGTAACTTTCTCGCCGCCCGTTGCCGGTCACGGGAATGCCCATCAGTCGCGCATTTAATTTATCGGTGATGTAGCCGCGTAGAATCCCGCGCTCGATGAGCACCGTCCGACCAGTCGGAGTCCCTTCATCATCCATGTTGAGCGAGCCCCGCCGGCCCGGCAACGTTCCATCATCCACAATCGTACAGACGTCGGAGGCCACCCGTTTGCCGAGGAGGTGAGAAAATGCTGAAGTTTTCTTCCGATTGAAGTCCGCTTCCAGGCCATGGCCAATGGCTTCGTGCAACAAAATCCCAGGCCAGCCTCCGCCCAGCACGACCGGCATCACACCGGCTGGCGCTTCGACGGCAGACAGATTGAGAATCGCTTCACGTGCCGCTTCACGTGCATAGCGCAGATACCGGTCACCCTCGTGATAAAACTCAAACCCGACACGGCCACCCCCTCCGAACGAGCCAGCTTGGCGTTGGCCGTTCTCTTCGGCGATACAGGTGACTTGCAGCCTCGAAAGCGGCTGCACATCCCCGATCAGGGTGCCGTCCGAGGTGGCGACCACCACCACCTTATATTCCGTGTTAAACGAGGCCATGACATTCTTGATGCGCGGGTCATACCGACGCGCCTCGGCATCGATCGCATTCAATAAGGACACTCGATCCGCTGTAGCGACTTCAACCTGTGTTCGTTCGACCGGATAGAGGTCTCGCGTTGGGCGTTGGCGGACAGCCACCGGAACCGCGAGGGTTCCGCTCGGCGAATTGGCAATGTATCGGGCCGTATCGGCAGCTAGCTCAAGATCCTTCTTCGTCAGCTCATCGGAATAGGCAAAGCCGGTTTTTTCCCCCGCCGTCGCTCGCACCCCCACGCCCTGCGACACGCTCTTCGTCGCGCGCTTGACGAGAGATTCCTCCATCGAGACGGATTCGGACACACAGGACTCAAAGTAGAGATCGGCATAGTCGACATCACGAACTTTTACCCGCCCAAGCGCCCCGAGCACCTCACCTTCGGTCAGACCAAAGGACGTCAGCTGAACAAGTTCACCCATGGTTTGCGAATCCTCACGACGGTTGGCATGCAGATGGACAGGGAAGTATAGCTGATTCATTTCTACTGGCGCAACGAGAGTTCATCCAACTCATCGCTTTTGCAGGACTTTTACGAAAATTCGTTTGACTTTCCTCCCCCTCACCAGTAGACTTTGCTCGCCTACCACACGATCCTCGTGAGAAGGGATCATTACCAACAACACTTTTTATGGACACGAAAGAATCATCGGCTGTGGACCAGCTATCCGTCGAAGAGCTTGCCGCTAAACTCGAACCCGACCTCTTACCCAAGCACATCGCCATCATCATGGATGGCAACGGCCGCTGGGCAGAACTGCGAAACCTCCCTCGTATTGCCGGTCATCGGGAAGGGATCAAGTCCGTTCGGGAAATGATCACGGTGTGCTTAGAACTGGGCATCCACGCCCTGACAATTTACGCGTTTTCTCAGGAAAATTGGAACCGTCCTGCTCAGGAAATCTCCTCACTCATGGGCTTGCTCGAATACTACCTTTCGACGGAACGGACGAAACTCATCGAGCAAGGTGTCCGGTTTCGCACGATCGGCCGGCTCGACTCCCTCCCGGCCTCCGCCCTCCAATGGGTCCGGGCCGCCGAACAGGAAACCGCCCATCTCGACAGACTGCATCTCACGGTCGCCCTCAGCTATGGCGGCCGCACTGAGATCGTGGACGCGGTGCGCGGACTCCTTCATGACGCACAAGGCGGAAAGCTGCAACCGGCTGATGTGGATGAATCGCGTATCCAGCAATACCTCTACACCCATGAACTTCCCGATCCAGACCTGCTGATTCGCACTAGCGGCGAAACGCGAATCAGTAACTTTCTCCTCTGGCAGCTCGCCTACACCGAACTCTACTTCACTCCGACCCTGTGGCCCGACTTCCGTCGCCGTGAACTCTTGCTGGCCTTGCTGGAATACCAGCGACGTGAGCGGCGATTCGGTCGCGTTCTCAGCACCATTTCTTCATAGTGGTCGATGTAAACCTCCACATGATGCAGGAATACAAGACCGCCGGCCGACAGCCGGCTGAACCCGCGCCGGCGGCGGCATCCCGTTTTGACCCCCGTCGGATCTATACCGTTCTGGTCCTCGCTCCACTCTTATACGCCGTCATTCGCTACCTTCCGCCCCTCGCATTTTCAGGGGTCGTAGTGCTAGCCGGAGCGCTCGCCCTCTTCGAGTTCTACCGATTATGTTTCAGCGACCGCAGCCACTCCTGGCTCATCGGGATCGGCCTGACAGGATTCGCCGCCCTGATTCTCGGAACACACCGGCCTGGCATCATCGTTCCGACCCTCCTCGCAACCCTGGTCGGCATTATTTCGGTCCCCCTTTTCAGTCGCGCTCCCCTCGACGAGAGCCTGAGGGATGGAGCCATGACATTGTTCGGCGTACTCTACCTGGGCCTCACACTTAGCCCGCTCTCGATGACGAGGCTGCTCCCTCTGGGTGAATGGCTGATCTTCTTTCTCCTGCTGGTGACCTGGGCGTCCGATACCGGCGCTTACTATGTCGGCACATTGTATGGACGACATCGATTGGCTCCCACGATCAGTCCCAAAAAAACTGTCGAAGGCTTTGTGGGTGGCTTGATTGGTGCGATAATCGCCGCGTACGCAGTTCGTTGGTGGTTTCTCCAGGAGCTGTCCGGTCTCGACTGTCTGATCTTGGCCACCCTGCTGACGATCACAGGTCTCTGGGGTGATCTGGCCGAATCGGCAATGAAACGAAGTGTCGGCATTAAAGACTCCGGTGGGATACTGCCAGGCCATGGTGGCATGCTCGACCGTCTGGATAGTCTCTTGTTCACCGCCCCTGCCTTCTACTACTATGTAACGATGGCGAGCCAGCTACGAGTCATCGAGTGAGGGAGCAGCTATGAAAACGATTGTGATCCTCGGATCGACCGGGTCGATCGGCACCAGCACCTTAGATATCGTGGACCGGTTCCCCGGGGAGTTCAGTGTGGCAGGGCTGACCGCGGGGAGCAATGATGGAAAACTCGAAGAGCAGATCCGCCGATTCAAGCCCCGCATCGTGGCCCTATCGGATGCCTCCGCTGCCGCCAGGCTCCGGCAACGCTGTGCAGGACTGCCTGTCGAAATTTTGGCTGGGCAAGAGGGCTTGATTCAGGTCGCCTCTGCACCCGAAGCTGAACTCGTCATCTCCGCCATCGTCGGTGGAGCCGGTCTTGTGCCCACCCTTGCGGCGATCCGAAGCGGAAAGCAAATCGCGTTGGCCAATAAAGAACCGATGGTCATGGCGGGGAAATTGATGCAGGACGAGGCGCGACGACATGGCGTCCGCATTTTCCCGGTCGACAGCGAACACAGTGCGATCTTCCAGTCGCTAGAAGGCCATCGCAAGGAGGATGTCCGCCGCCTGATCTTAACGGCGTCAGGAGGAGCGCTCTGGACCCTGACGAAGGAGGAGCTGCAGGACGTCACACCCGAACGGGCGCTCCAGCATCCCAATTGGAAGATGGGCGCCAAAATCACGATTGATTCTGCCACCCTCATGAACAAAGGGCTCGAAGTCGTGGAAGCCCGGTGGCTCTTTGACATCCCGGAATCCCAGATCGAGGTCATGATCCATCGGGAAAGCATCATTCATTCTCTGGTAGAATATCAAGACCGTTCAATGATCGCGCAGTTGGGATTACCGGATATGCGAACACCTATTTCCTACGCCATGCGATATCCAGGGCGCCTGCCGCTGGAGCTTCCTTCGTTGGATCTGACGGAGATCGCGAAGTTGACGTTCTGCAAACCGGATCACGAGCGGTTTCCATGTTTGGGTCTTGGCTATGAATCCCTGCGGATCGGCGGTACGATGCCAGCCACGATGAATGCAGCGAATGAAATCGCAGTCGAGGCATTCTTGAACGGGGGCATCCGGTTCACCGACATTGCGGAGATCATTCGCAGCACGATGGACGGCCACAGCCCCAAAGACGTCGAGACGTTGGAAGACGCGCTGGAGGCTGATAGCTGGGCCCGAGAGAAAGCCGAATCGTTGGTTGTGGCGTTGGCACGCTAGTTTTACACGAAGGAGCATACACCGTGTTCATGGCATTCACCTGGTCCCCCGATACAGTCTGGTTGTTATTGCAGAAGGCGTGGTGGTTCCTGGTCGTTCTGGGCGTGTTAGTCGCGTTCCATGAACTCGGGCATTTCTTGGCCGCTCGGTGGGTCGGCGTCAAGGTCCTCAAGTTTTCTCTTGGATTCGGACCGAAGCTATTCGGCCGCCAAGTGGGCGAAACAGAATATCTCCTCTCGGCCATTCCGCTCGGTGGCTACGTCAAACTGTTCGGTGAAGATGAGACCGAGGCGACCACACATGAGGATCGTGCTCGATCGTTTGCGCACCAAGGCTTGTGGGGCAAAGTCCTGATCGTCGCCGCGGGGCCTGGGTTTAACTTCATTCTGGCCTATTTCATTTTTGCCGGATGGCTCGCGACCGGTGCTCCGCTTTTTGTTCCAACGTTCCAGGATCTGACCCCCGATATCGAAGCGATGGTCCCCGGCTCTCCGGCCGATACGGCCGGCATCCAGATCGGAGATCGCGTCAGCCGAGTCAACGGGCGCGACATTTCGACCAGAACTGAACTATTCGACGCCGTGGCGAAGAGCAACGGCCAGGCGCTGACGCTCGAGATCAAACGAGGGGAGCAGGTCAAAACTCTGACGGTCACGCCCACCACCGCCTCCGGACCACAGGCCTCTGCTCAAGAGCCCGGATATTATCTGGGAGTCGAAGAAACACCGCCCCTCGTCACTTCAGTCATGCAGAGTTCTCCGGCAGCGAAAGCCGGGCTTCAAGCCGGAGACCATGTGGTCAATATCGAGGGCCAGGCAATCCATACGTGGTCCCAGATGACCGGTATCGTGAAGGAAAACCCCAACCGCCCGCTGAAGGTCGAGGTCTTGCGGGAGGGGCATCGAGTTTCGCTGACCGTGACGCCCTCTGCTGAGAAGTCGATGGTCAACGGTCAGTCGGTTGAAGTCGGCAAGATCGGCATTTCAGGACCCGGCCGTTCGATCATGCGCTCCAGCACACCGCTGCTGTCGCTCTATGACGGATTGGGGGCCACGTGGGGCTGGACCGAGCTGACCGCAATCGGCCTCTACAAGATGGTCGTGGGGGATATCTCCAGCAAGAATATCGGCGGCCCGCTGACGATCGCCAATATTTCCGGAGAAGCCGCTGCACAGGGGGCCTCAAGTGTAATCTTTCTCATCGCCATCCTGAGCATCAATCTGGGCGTCCTCAACTTGCTCCCCATTCCCATTCTCGACGGCGGCCATCTGTTGTTTTTCCTGATCGAGGGCATCCTCCGGAAACCCCTCGGTGAGCGCCAGAGAGAAGTAGCGCAACAGGCCGGCCTCGTGTTATTAGTGGGCGTCATGATCTTTGCGTTTTGGAATGATCTTGAACGGATCTTCTCTCGTTAGCAGGATGCTGAAACAAGCTCCCGACTTCGTAGTTCCCGGCTCGTCAAAATTCCCAGCGTACCCCTCCGGGGAAGAGCTGCCCGGCAGCTCGGGGCGGACGGGTGAGAACTGTCACGCCTCCGGTTTTCTTTCCCCTGCAGCCTGCTTGGATGACTTGTTTGAGCATCCAAAGAGACTATCTTCCGTTAGATTGCTGCATTCATAGCCCATGCGAACCTCTCAAGTCTTAATCCCCACGTTGCGAGAAGACCCGGGCGAAGCGGAAACCGTCAGCCATAAGCTCATGCTCCGGGCCGGGCTGATTCGCAAGGTGGCCGCCGGCATCTATACGTATCTCCCACTCGGGCTCCGGGTCATTCGAAAAGTCGAGCAGATCATTCGTGAGGAGATGAACCGTGCCGGCGCCCAAGAGCTCCTCATGCCCATTGCCTCCCCCGCAGAATTATGGCAAGAAACCGGCCGGTGGAGCTTCTACGGCAAAGAATTGCTGCGGTTTAAGGATCGTCACGAGCGCGACTTCTGTTTGGGGCCGACCCATGAGGAAGTGATCACCGACCTCTTCAGACGCGAAGTCCGTTCCTATCGGCAGATGCCGCTGAACTTCTATCAGATTCAAACAAAATTTCGCGACGAAATCCGCCCTCGCTTCGGACTCATGCGGGGACGCGAGTTCATCATGAAGGACGCCTACAGCTTTGACCAGGACGAAACGAGCGCCAGGCTCAGCTATCAGAAGATGTACGATGCCTACCATCGTATCTTCACGCGCTGCGGCCTGACCTTCCGTGCCGTGGAAGCCGACACTGGCCTGATCGGCGGCAGCTCATCTCACGAGTTCATGGTGCTCGCCGATACAGGCGAGAACACCATCGTCTACAGCGATACCGGCACCTACGCCGCCAACGTCGAACAGGCCGAAGTGCTTCCGCCTACTGACATGGACACCGAGACCCTGCGTCCCCTACGCACCGTACAGACGCCAAGCTGCAGGACAGTCGAAGAAGTCACGAGATTCCTGGACGTCTCCCCCGCGCACCTTGTCAAGACGCTCCTCTATTCGACGGATAAAGACACGGTCGCCGTGTTGGTACGGGGAGACCATGAGGCGAATGAGGTCAAGATTCAACGACTCCTCCGAGTGACTGAGCTTGAACTCGCGACTCCCACCGTCGTTGAGCAAGTCACCGGCGCACCGGTTGGGTTTGCCGGCCCCGTTGGCCTGAAAAACGTTCGGATTATTGCCGATCACGCTGTCAAAGCCTTGCGCAACATAGTCGTCGGCGGCAATCAGAGTGGTACGCACTATGTCGATACCAACTGGGATCGTGATTTCCAGGTCGAGCAGTTTGCCGATCTCCGCAATGCCTGCGCAGGAGATCCGTCACCGAGAAGAGATGGGACTCTGAAAGCTACGAAAGGCATCGAGGTCGGGCATGTCTTTTTGCTCGGCACGAAATACAGCGAAATCATGAAGGCCTCCTTCCTGGATCCTCACGGCAAAGAGTGCCTCGCCGTCATGGGATGCTACGGCATCGGTGTCGGACGCACTGCGGCTTCGGCGATCGAACAGAATCACGACGAAAAAGGCATTATCTGGCCCTTCCCGATCGCGCCCTTCCATGTGCATCTCCTCCCGCTCACCCAATCAGCACAGACCGCCCAAGTCACCGTCCAGCTCTACGACGAACTGCGGGCAGCCGGGCTCGAAGTACTCTGGGATGATCGGGACGAACGAGCGGGCGTGAAGTTCAACGATGCAGACCTGATGGGAGCCCCGTTCCAAGTCGTCGTCGGAGACAAGGGCCTTGCCGAAGGAGTCGTGGAGGTCAAAACTCGGAAGGATGGAGTGAAACTCAAGCTGCCTCCCGCTCAAGTCTCCGCTCATCTGACTCGCACACAAGCGAGTTAAACACCATACCGCCCGCCAACCTCTTCATTCATGTTGTCACTCCCGTAGCCGTGCCAGTCTGAAACCGCCTTTTCCTTGCCTTCTAACCGTGATCAGCTAGACTGAACTTCGATCGCTGCCTCAAGGCACTTATGCTCATGTGGGTCGCACTCAATCTTCATTGAGCAAACGAATCCGGCGACGACCTTCGCAGTCAATGGTCAGGAGCCCATGTAATGCAAGCCAATCCCATCCCCCAAAACCTTCAGGAACTTCAGCAGAAAGTGGCATTTGCCGAGAACGTCAAGCGCATCACGGACCAAATCCATGCTGCCAGCGATCTTGACCATATTCTCCTCGACCTGCGGAAAGATATTCTCAGCATCTTCGACGCCGAAGACCTCACCATATTCGCGCTCGATTCGGACAAGAAAGAGATTTTCTCCAGGGTCCCTCACATCGATAGCATCGAGGAATTCCGCATTCCCATCACCGAGCAAAGCCTGGCTGGGTTCTGCGCAAAGTATCTCCGCCCTGTAAACATTGCCGACGCCTATAACATCGCCGAACTGCAAGGCGTCCATCCCTCACTCCTCCACGACACGTCCTACGACAAGCGGACCGGATTTAAGACGAAACAGGTCCTGACCTACCCGATTGTGGCGGACAACAAGTATCTAATGGGCGTCTTCCAGCTCCTCAACAAGAAGAGCGGCGCACGCTTCACCAGAAAAGATGAGGAATCCGTCGCGGAGATTGCCAAGGCGCTCGGCATCGCCTTCTTCAATCTCCGCAAGATCTCGAAGAAGAACCCAACCAAGTTCGATCTCCTGGTCACGAACAGCCGCATTACCCAGAAGGAATTGGACAATGCGATTGCCGAGTCCAGAAAAGGCGTCTCAGACTTCGAGAGCATCCTGATCGAGAAGTACAAGGTCCCAAAACTCGAGATCGGCAAGTCGCTCGCCCAATTTCACAAGTGCCCCTATATCGAGTACAGCGAACGAACGATTGTCGATATCGAGCTGCTGAAAAACCTGAACGTCGACTACCTCAAGAAAAACCACTGGATGCCCCTCAAGCGGGACCGGACCGCTATCGAAATTTTGACGGACGATCCCGGCGATCTCGATCGCGTGGCGGATATCAAACGAACGTTCCCCGGTCTCAACATTCGCTTTGCGATCAGCCTCCGTCGCGATATCGCCCAGTTCCTCGGCTCCGCCACAGGACAGGGAGATACTGGCGGCACGCGAAAGTTGGATGAAAATGTCTCCGACATTCTCGGCGAACTCGTCAGCGAATCCCAAGAGGCGGCAGCGGAGGATACCGGAGGCGGGCTCGACGAGAACGACAGTGCCATCGTGCGACTGGCCAATCAGATCATTGCCGATGCCTACCGGCAAGGCGCGTCCGATATTCACGTCGAGCCCTATGGCGAAAAGCGTGAAACCCTTGTCCGCTTCCGGGTCGACGGAGACTGTTTCGAATACATGAAGATTCCGCAAAGCTATCGGCGCGCCATCGTCTCGCGTTTGAAGATTATGGCCAGCCTCGACATTGCGGAACGGCGCAAACCCCAGGACGGCAAGATCAAATTCAAACTGTCGGAAAACAAAGAAATCGAGTTGCGCGTCGCGACGATTCCAACCGCGGGGTTTAACGAAGACGTAGTCATGCGTCTGCTCGCCGCCAGCGAGCCCTTGCCGCTCGACAAAATGGGGTTTTCAGACCGGAATCTCGCCGCGATCAAGGAGATTGCCGCAAAGCCCTACGGCATCATTCTCTGCGTCGGACCAACCGGGTCAGGAAAAACCACGACGTTGCACTCAGTCCTCGGGTTCATTAATACGCCCGACATTAAAATTTGGACGGCAGAGGATCCCGTCGAAATCACACAGTACGGACTCCGTCAGGTTCAAGTTCAGCCGAAGATCAACTTCACATTTGCCGCTGCCATGCGCGCATTCCTCCGAGCCGACCCAGACGTCATCATGGTCGGTGAAATGCGAGATAAAGAAACGGCTGAGATCGGCATCGAAGCCTCATTGACCGGACACCTCGTCATGAGCACACTTCACACAAACAGCGCGGTGGAAACCGTCACTCGACTTCTCGACATGGGCTGCGACTCATTTAGCTTTGCCGATGCGATGTTGGGAGTCCTCGCCCAGCGCCTCACTCGCCGGATTTGCAAAGACTGTAAGGAGCAGTACGTCGCGACACCGGAAGAATACGAGGAAATCCGCCAGGGCTATGGGCCTGAACATTGGGACAAGCTCGGCATCCCGCAGGACAACACCTTCCGCCTGGCCCGCGGGAAAGGCTGCGAAACCTGCAATCGCACTGGTTTTAAGGGTCGCGTCGCCCTCCACGAGCTGCTGCTGGGATCTGACAAAATCAAACGCTTGATTCAGACGAAGGCGAGAACTGAGGATATGGTAAAGGCTGCCATTGAAGACGGCATGACCACCCTCATGCAGGATGGAGTTCAGAAGGCCCTGCAGGGCCACACCACGTTCAAAGAAGTGAAGGCAGTGGCCATCAAGTAAGCAGGCGCACCGCGCTCGGATCAGGCCAATTCACCGAGGGACGTCTCCACCTATCGTTCTTAACTCACACGACATACGTTCTCTCGCCCCCGGCCTCCCCCCGCCACACCCATGCGGGCCTCGGCCAATAAGCGAGCTCAGAAGTTCATCATCCCCCCTTCCTCACTTTCTCTATCGAAAAGGATGGACCGGCCTGGCAAGACCAACACCCTGGCGCATGACTAGTCCGCCGGTCCTTCTCCCATGAGAAAGGAACCGGCAATGGGCCTCTTTACCGAATGAACCTATGTTTGTGGCAATGAAACACGGGAGAGAAATTTCCGCAGACGGGTTTCAGCGGGTTGAGATACAGAGGTAAATTCTATTCCGAAGGTCTGACGATTGCCCCATCGCACTGTCGCATCGACATTCATCGTCACAGTCTGATCCGGCAACCGCAGACTTATCGCAAGCTGATCTCCCGGGTTCATGGAGGCCGGACTCATAACTCTGGCACCGGTCAACGACACATCGAGTACGACGCCCAAGCCGCCACGTTCAGCAGCCAACCACCGCTGCAAGCCGATGCGTGCAAACGAACAGGCGAAGGGTGCCGGAACACGAAGACGCGGGTTCCGCCTCAACTCGGTCGTCATCTCAGCCTCTTTCCCGAAATTCTCCATTCCGCCTGAATTCTGGCTAAAAGGATACGTCACGCGTGCTGCCGCACCAAACAATTTCCTCCAAGCTGCCACTAGAATCCAGCCCGGCGCGCCCCTTCAAGAACAATAGGATGCTGTGGTGAACATGGTGACGAATGAACAGGAGACTTCGCGGCAGTCGTTGAAACGATGGCCACGTACTTTTTCAAGCGATTCTGTGCAGCGGGAGACAATTCCGTGAAAGCCAGGCCGAAGAATTGGTCCTTCGTCCACTGCACGGTGGCGACGGCAATATCGGCAGGCTTGATTTGCTTGGGAAGACGCAGGCTCAACGTGACTTCATCCCCTGGCCTGATCTCTGCTTCCGTGCTGACTCGGGCGCCTCGTATCGAGAGATCGTAGACCACGCCCAAGTCGATACTAGGCCTGCTCAACCAACGGCGAGGCCGACAACGAGACAGGGCGCAGACAAATGGAGCGGAGATCCGCACCCGGGGATGCCGGCGGAACCTATTCAAGACAGAGGATCGGTATGGGGTCTGTTCCATAGAGCGTCCCTACTATGTTTCTACTGTACCTCACGACACGCCATTCAGAAATATAATTCCTCGATCGCACCAATTGATTGTCGCATTCACGGAAGAACTCACCCGCCGTGTCCACTCGATCTGAAACTGTAGCTTACGGCGGCCCCTCCTTACTGGTCCCGGCTGTCCGGTTGCCTGCCTCTCCCAACGTTGTCTCAACTCCCTTGGCCTCCTCGATCGCGTTCCTGGCCCCCGCCAGCAACACCACCGACAAGGAAAGATCAGTGGGACCTCAATCCTTGCATCATCACGTCAGCCCTCCTCTCGATTCTCCGGTGGACCTCCGCGCACAAGTGCGCTCGCGTAAACCACGCCCAATCGCGACCAGAAATCATAATGGTACGGACCTCGATTCCTCATCGCGACGAACGGGCTTCGGCGAGAAGACCGGAAAGCACGTCTAAAAATTTTCGATATTCGACCGCTCCAAGCCCTGAGGTACGTCGCCGAACCCACTCCCAAAACCAGGTGATGATCGCCTGCCCGGCCGAGGCCGCTCGTAGTCCCTCCTTGGTTTCCACGGTGGGTGTGCCGGAGGCCAACCATGTAGTCCTCGAACTCCGGGTGTAGCCTGGCTCACCCTATCCGCACGGATGCTGCACATACGCAACACTCATGGGCGGCATGTCCAAATTCGCCTAACCGGAAAATTCCTCAATGATCCTCGGCTCATTGCCAATGACTTGATCAGCGTTGGTTGCGCGATGAGTATGACCGCTGAGTTTCGATGGCTTCCTTTCCTTACGATCAATTCATTCCGGACATTAGGCACGCGGCGCAGAAACTCCTGCAGGACGATGGTTGTGTCGCCGCAGGCCGAGGAGTACGCCCATCATTAAAATTTATATAAGTAGCTAAATACCCTATTTGACTCTACCCATGACACATGGTACCCTATGCCTTCGTACGGGCTAGCACTACCCCTCGCGCAGTCTCTAATCTCATTTGATTGTCTCAGCGCGATTGATCCTGCAGTAAATGTTGCTCGTACGTTCCATCACTTTCTGCGCTTGGACGCCTGGCAGGAAGGTGGACGGAATGATCTCGGCATTTCTATCCGACCCCTCATCTCCATCGAGCGTTTTTCTACGTTGGAGATACCAGGTTCTATAAAAGGAGCACTTATGAAGCTATCCACCGGGTGGCGAGCCGACAAGACGAGAAAGAACCGAGCACGGGCGACGCGGAAACCAAAAATCCGATGGGAGGTGCTCGGCCTTCCAAATCCCATCGATACTAGTCTGACGACCTCAATGGAAGACATCCGCAGGCAAGTGTCGAACATGGCAAGCCGTGGATTCGGCCAGGGCACCCGCTCCCGAACGGCTGAACGGGAAGCCAAGGCCACCAACCATGCTTCTGACTCAAGCAGCAAGAGACGTCGCGGAGCTACGGAGTCGTCGCAATCATAGAGAGGACAGAATCATAACGGCAGGCGATTGACGACTCCATACGAGTCGTCACGCAAAGGAGGGCACCATCGGACGAGCAGGAAAAACGACCATCGCAAAACGAGACCGCGAGAAAGCGAAGCAAATTCAGCGGCGCGAGAAAGACGCCCGTCGAGAGCAACGCAAGACCGAGAAGCCCGCTCGCCCCTCCAACACGGAGGGAGAGGATCCGGATTTGGCCGGGCTTCAGTGGGGCCCACAAGAGCCGCTGTACTAGGGATGACGTGAGCGCGCCCGCCGCGCATCACACCATTCCCGTCCTACGCCGCTTTCACAAAGCGATCAGGGGTAAACACTGCCTGCAGCTGTTGGGTGACTACGCGTCGATACTCGCCCTTCTGCTTCACCATTAGCACCACGCCATCCTCATCCGTCAGAACCAGCAAATCGTCCTCAATCGCCAGTGTCCGATCGGGATCTCCGACGTTGATACGATACTGCGTCCGGCTATCAGGATTGCGGCCCGGGCCGACGACCAATTCCGTCAGCCCGTCGATGATCCCTTCGCGGCCGTTCTCGCGAAACCTGACCTTCGTGCCGTCCGGAATTCTCACCCATCTCTTCACCGTTTGCAGTCCCTCAGCCTTTGGGTTTGCCATGATGATACTCCTCTGATCGCTCACAAATCTTCACCTGTCACTAGGTAAGCGCGCTGACATCTTCCTAGTCGTTAAACTCTGTCCTAAGGAGCCTTAGACCCCTTCCGACACGGCGGGACTCGGGTGAGGCTGACGTCGATCCTCGCCCGGACGCCCCCACCGCTGACGGTCACCTCTGGAACGTTCAGCTCCCCCCCTCGAATGCGGACGATCACCGGCACGGGGGCTTCCCTCTGCCAACGGCACAGAGTGCCCCAACAACGTTTCGATCGCACGCAGCTGATCACGATCCTCGGAGGTCACGAAACTGGTGGCTCGCCCGGTCATCTTCATCCGGGCTGTCCGTCCAATACGATGGATATAGTCCTCCGGGGAGTTCGGCAAATCGTAATTCACCACATGGCCGATGTTCGCCACGTCAATCCCGCGGGCTGCGATATCTGTTGCGACGAGAATTCTGACCTGCCCTCGTTTAAATCCGTCGAGAGCACGGAGGCGTTGAGGCAGACTTCGGTCTCCGTGGATGACCGCGACGCGGTGACCGGCCTGTTCAAGCGTCTGACCCAGTCGATCGACCCGACTCTTTGTTCTGGCAAAGACGAGGACCGTCCCTGGCTCCACCCCCAGCAATGACACCAAGAGATTCGTCTTCTCTTGCTGGGTCGTATGATGCAATGCCTGGGTCACACCTTCGGCCGTCGTTGAGGGAGGCGTCACCATCACACGAACTGCCTGATTTAGGCTCGCTTGGACCAGACGGGTGACATCGGTCGGGAGCGTGGCGGAAAAAAGCAACGTCTGTCGCTCCAACGGCAACGCATCGAGAATCTGATTGATTTGTGGAGCAAATCCCATATCGAGCATGCGGTCGGCTTCATCGAGCACCAGGATCTTGATCGGGGCCAAATTGATCGTCCCGTTCCACATATGGTCCAGCAGACGCCCCGGTGTGGCAACGATGATATCAGGCCGTTGGCGCAATCCTCTGATCTGCGCCTGCATATCGCTCCCGCCGACGACAACCGTGGCAGAGATGCGATGGCTTCGACCAAGCTTTTCGATTGAAGTACAAATCTGCAATGCCAATTCCCGCGTCGGTGCGAGAATCAATGCTTGCGGCTGACCTTTTGGCAGAACGGCGAGCCGTTCGATCATGGGGACGACAAACGCGGCCGTCTTCCCGGTGCCGGTTTGCGCACAGCCAATTACGTCCCGGCCCTCAAGGGCGGGTGGAATGGCCTGAGCTTGAATGGGAGTGGGTACCAGCAAGCCCGCTGCCGTCAAATCGCGCAAGAGCGGTTCAGACAGACCAAGGGTATGAAAACTCGTGTGAACAGAGGTATGCAATGCACTATCCTTTCAGTGTGATCGCATTAAGACGGGATCAGAGAACCGAGGGGAGAGAAACCGGAAGGCATCAACTCCGACAGGACCTGGTCGCGATGCGATCGCGAAGTCCGTTATGGTGTATACAGCCGTGCCGCCGGACTACTGCGACGACGATGTAGCCATCAGCTTACAGCATGCCCCCTCTGGCGTCAACTCTCTTGAAAAGAGCGGGGCTCAGGGCTCGAATGGAAAATCAACCTCCATCATGACATGAGTCCCGCATGCCATGACAGACTGACGCGTTCGCTATCCTAGCGAGACTTTGCTATGGTAACGCTAGATGAAGTCCGGTCACTACCCTATCCCTCGCGCCTTCACTCCCTCCCTCTAGATTCTGCGCGATCGATGCTCTAGTTTCCGCCCTATGCAGCGCTCAGGTCTCCCCGGAGAGATCGCTGAACCATCACCAGTCTCTGTCGCCCTCGATCATGTGCCCCCATAACGAGTCCGCGGTCCACCACTCTCACCAGAGGAGAACACCATCATGAACTGCCCATCTCTTGCACCGTACAACCTCATCATCGGCCTAGGCCTGTTTATTATATCAGCAACCCTGCCATTTTCTGCAGAAGCAGCCGATGGCGTGGCACATAAACCGGCTCCGCCAGCTGCCGCCGTTGCACAAAGTTCGGCCGCCGCAGGCGCGGTAGAGGACACCCTCCAGGCCTGCATGACCAGAATTCCGAAGGATGCCAGTCTCGGCCAGCGCCTCATAGCCGAGCAGAGTTGTGCGCGCGATGACAACGACCGCAAACCCTTCCAGAGCCCACAAAGCCGATAGCACGACCGGCAGACAGCGGAATGACGGTGCAGACCTTGATCGAATCGAAATGCAGCGTATAATGGCGGCCTGAGGCCACAATACAAGTCCCTGGGAGAATAAGAGGCCCTATGAGCCGGACAGCACAACAACGTACGACTCCACGATCACCAACGATCGCCATGACACCCACAGGTCTATCCATCCCGATCAGCCGACGGTACAACAAGGTCTGGACCATCATGCTCTTTTGCGCCATTGCCATGGGCGCAATGATCGGGGTCCCCCTCTATGGATATCTCTACCACTACACATGGCTCGACTGGTCGCTCTTTGTGCTGCTCTATGTCGTCAGCGGACTGGGCATTACCGTCGGCTACCATCGACTGATGGCCCATCGGAGCTTTGACTGTCCGAACTGGGTCAAGGGTGCGCTCTTAATTGCGGGCGCCTGGGCACTGCAAAACTCCGCCATCAAATGGGCGTCCGATCATCTGCGACATCACGCACACTGTGACGAGGAGAAAGATCCGTACAATGCACAACGGGGATTCTGGCATAGCCATTGCGGATGGCTCTTTACCCCCGATCAGTACGCCGATCCGAAGTATGCAACGCGCGTCGCGAACGACCCCGTTGCGATCTGGCAACACCAATACTACCCTCTCCTGGTCCTCACGGGCCTGGCCGGTACCTTTCTCATCGGCTTTCTCCACAACGGCGTGATGGGTGGAGTCGGTTGTTTTCTCCTCGCCGGCCTGGGACGCACATTCGCCGTGCTCAATTCGACGTTTTGTATCAATTCCGTCTGCCATCTGTGGGGCAAGCAGCCACACGGCACGTTAGACTCCAGCCGGGATAGCTGGCTGGTGTCCCTCGTAACATTCGGCGAGGGGTACCATAACTACCACCACATGTATCCGACCGACTTCCGAAACGGTCCTCGCTGGTATCACTTCGATCCCTCGAAATGGCTCATCCGCGGGCTCTACTCATTAGGACTTGCGACGTCGTTGCGGACAGGCTCGCATGTCGAGGCCTCGCTCACTCGGACAAACTAACGTTTCACGAAGGGAGCACCGGTGGGTAAGCGGGTCCTGTATGTCGGAGGACTCCCGGACACGATCTCGGATTGTGGGCTACGCGATCTCTTCACCTCCTACGGTCTGGTCGCCAGAGCCTATGTGGTCCGATTCAAACATACGGGAAAATCAGCCGGTTACGGATTCGTCGAAATGGGATCCGGCGAGCAGGCCTTGAATGCCGTGGTCGCCCTTGAAGGAACCGAATGGGAGGGACACCTCCTCAGGCTATATGTGACCCCCTACGCGAACCAGACCGTATAAGATCTCTCACGTCACGAAAAAGGAGTACCCATGGGCCGTACCAACCTGGACCCGATCATGACCTTTCCTGATGGATCGCACCTCTTGATCAGCACCGCCTGCTCAAAGGAGGGGAATTTTTCCTGTGCTCTCTATATGGCGACCATCGCAGCGGATGATCGAGGGGCCTTCCGCGTCGTATCCAATCACCTCGCCGCAGCCACCTGCTTGGTTGCGCAAGAAGACGCCTACAGTTATGCCCAACGGCTCTACCCGCGTTCCGCTGAGACGATGAAAAAGCCACCCTACCTCATCTGGCCCGGCCCCGGTCCCACCGGCAATGCGGATGTCTAGGACAGACGCTTGACCTTCTCGCACGAGTAGCAGCCTCGATCATCGACCCACCATCCGCATCCCCCCTCATGGTCCAAGCGCCGCAGGAATTAGGGGAACAGCGACTATAGCTTTTCACATGCGCCTCTGCTAGGATGGTTTTGTTACATGCGGCGGGCCTCGCATGAAACAGCAAATAGAACGGCCCATCACCGATATTGTTGGTACCGAGAATCTGATCGGAAGCTCGACCCAAGCCGCTCCATTGTTCGCGTCTTCGGCCCGTTCCTTCCCCTCGCGTGTTCGTTCTCGAGTCTCAGACAATATCAATTTCAGAAGGAGGAACCCCCATGGGTTCAAAACTTTATGTCGGCGGGTTGCCCTATGCGGCAACTGAATCACAGCTCACCACCCTCTTTGCCGCGCACGGCACCGTCGAGTCTGCGCGTGTAATCACGGACAAGTTCACCGGGCAATCGCGAGGCTTCGGCTTCGTCGAGATGGCCACACAGGAAGAAGCCAAGGCCGCGATTGCGGCATTGAACGGCTCACAGATGGACGGACGCCCCCTGACTGTCAATGAAGCCAAGCCACAAGAACCCCGCACCGGCGGCGGTGGCGGTGGCGGTGGTCGTTTTGGTGGCGGTGGTGGCGGTGGCGATCGCGGCGGTCGCGGCCGCTTCTAACAAAGCGCCAACACGCAAAAGCTGCAGAAGGGGCGCTTCAACCGAAGCGCCCCTTTACGTTACGGCCTGTTCATTCTCTCCCACTACATCGTACTTCACGGTCAATTACTCGAAGCGAACGACAGTCAGTCTGTCGCGCCCCCGCTGATCGCGATCTCAAACTGATTAAACTCATGTGCCTCTCAGATTCGGCGAGTGTCCGCCCGAACGCTGTTCGCGGTCACACGTAGACACGAGCAACGAAGTGCCTGCCTCGATGTGAGCCCCTCCGAAGCCTCACGCGTTGCAACCGTGCGGTGTGAATAGACGTAAATAATTGGCGGAATCCTCTAACCGTGGCACGCTGATCCTCGTCACCGAGAAACCGAACATGCGCGACAGTCAACGTCCACGCCTTCTGCCTCTATTCCTCACTCTCTTGCTTTCCGCAGGGATCTGCACGCCCGGTGTTGCAGAAGACCTGGCCCTCCTGAGCATCGGCCCACGCGTTGGCTTCAGTGGGAAAACTCCCCTATTGGGGAAAGAGCAAAAATACTTCTTCCACATGACCGACGTCGCGGCGGTCTTCAAGCTCCCCTGGTCATGGCCGCTCGGTGAGAAATGGAATCTGGAGACGAGACTCATCACAAGCGCGGGGCTACTCCAAGCGGCAAGTGACAGCGGTCTGATAGTGACGGTTGTGCCGGATCTTGCGCTGAGCGCCTGGGAGGGGCTTGTCACCTTCGACGCCGGAGCGGGGGCAGGGTTCTTCAGCAACTACAAGTTCGGCGTGCAAGACTTCGGGGGTCCGGTTCAAATCGTCGCGACTCTAGGGGTTCGCGTCAATCCATTTTCTCACGCCTATACCGGCTTCCGTGTCCAACACTTCTCCGATGCCGGCCTGTATGGATCGTCCAGCCTCGGCGTGGACATGTATATCGTCGAACTGGGATACCGGTTTTAACCGGCACGTCGCAGGACTGACGATCTCATCGCACACGAATAACCAGACACCACCCTACCGGCCCATCAGGCTGCGGAACACCATTTCGGCACAGCAGAACATCGATGGCCTGCCCCTGCGACATAAGAAAGCAACACTCCTGCAGGATATCCAAAAAGACCAGCGTTCTTCAACCCGCCCAATCCCGGCGGCTACTTCACCCGTCCGCCCTGAGTCTGCCAAGACAGACTCTTCGCCCTTGGACACACCCTGCCCCAGGCAAGGCCGCAGGCGAGTCAAAACCGGAGGCATACCCTCTGGGGCGCACGGTGCGATGAATAAGGAGCACCAAGTCTGTGCGCGCAGCCGAGTCGGTGAGGCGGCCGGGTCCCCGTTAAGGATTTTGACGAACCGAGAACGACGTTGGAGGGCTTTGTCAGCATCCTGCTAGAGCTTCCACCCCGACAACACGCACCGCCGCGCAATCAACGGCGTGAAGCTCCCCACATCTTCCGAGACCCTCGTCATGACCTCATCCGCCAACCCCTGATCCTCGAAACATTCGTAGGCATCATCGAGGAAACCGCCCCGGAGCAGCGGATGGTGGAGAAACGCCGGACCTGCACCAGTCGCCACCTCCAACGGATACTCGGTCACGGCAATGCGCGCGAGATGAAGCCGGTCCAGCCATCCACGAACGTCTTCTGCTGACGGCCGTTCGGCGAGATAGGCTTCAAGCCGACGGCGTTCCGTCAGGAGCCCACGGACTGCCATCTCCTGATCGATCCGGCGCCAGAGTGAATCGAACGTACCGAGTGAAGGAAAGGTCAGCACCAGTTGGCCATCTGGCTTGAGATGTTCCAGCAATCCCTGGACGGCTTCGAAACGGGTGGGACGAAGAAACATGACGGAAAGATTGCCGGTGATGCGATCGAAACAGGGCAGGTGCGCAGGGAGGGAACGCATATCCAGGCATTCGAACCGCAGCCACGGGAGTTGCTCGCCTTGGATCGCTCGCGCGCTCTCGACCTGACGCCCACTGAGATCGATGGCCAGGACCTGTCCGGTGGGGCCCACCTGCTCTGCCAGGTAGAAAGCCGGAATCCCGTGGCCGGAGGCGATATCGAGAATGGAGGCTCCAGGGAAAAGATCCAGATGCTGCAGCAACGATTCCGCGAAGGGGGTGGACCAATAGTCGTGGGCCGGAAGAGGCCAACGAGGCCTCACATCAGTCGTACGTTCGATCATGTGGCTGCTCCCCTGTCGTGATGTCGGCACAGCATACTCCGCCGCCCTGCCAAGGACCACCAGCCATCCTGGATGTTGTCGGGAAAGACCGTGGAACGCAGCCGACGATTTCTACAGGAACTCTTCGCATGATTCGTCTAGAGGCCGCAGGGGGAAGACCCCACCGCAGATTCAGCAGGTCAGAGAAGAACAGGCCTCACCCTGGGCTTCTTACCGCGAGGGCTTCGGTTGGCGTTTCTGATGAAGGCCCTTGTCGCTCTTGCTCAGCGGCCTGCTGGACTCGCCCTCCGAGAGAAGGTCTTCGAGCTGGGATTCGCTGCACGTGAGATCGCCATCGGCTTGTATCCGTGACGGTGCGCTGGCCGGCTTGGCTGCGACATGAACCTTCTTATCTTTTGCATCGTCCGGCATGATGGCTGTCCTTCTTCTTGGTGAGTCTGTTCCGCCGATACAGGGACCGACGGCTGTGGCACATTATCGAGAACGATTGATGGAATACGATCCGCCTGTCGCCAGCACCCTGATGGCGCGCTGCAAATCATCCACATGCTGCTGCATCTCCGCCAGCGTACGATCGATCTTCTTGCTGGAGCAGTGCCGCAACGAATGGATACTCGTTCCCGTCCAGAGTCGAACGGTTTTTTTTGACGGTGCATTCAGCGTCAGCACATAGACTTGCGTGGTGTTCTTCATACGGTCCCCCGTGATGCTGGTCGCCCATGGCGTGGACGGCTCCTCGACGAACGCTCCACGGACCCGCCGCATCCTCTCAGATTGCGCGAAAGCCCGCGAATTCCTCTCGCAAGGCCATGCTCATGTCGTACAAACGTTCCTTGCAGCCACTAGGCCGCGGCGGTCACGGCTGCCTTGCTCTGAGGAGGCTGGGTCGCTGCGGCTGGCGCCGTCTGCATCGAGGCTTTCAGCTCCTCAATCGCCCGATCGACGTCCGCTTCCGTCGATCCAAACCGGTCTCCCATCACCTTAATGGCCTGAGTGATCGCTTTCTTCATCTTCGTGATTTGTTCTTCGGACGTCATCGCATCTCTCCTTCATTAGGTTGGGGCCTGTACCGGAAAGCGCTGCCTGTCCACGGACTCGGGTGCCATCAAAGAACCGAACCGCGTCGGCCCTGGTAATAACACCGAATGATCGCAGCACTTCAAACACGCTCTGGCATAGGAGCGGCGGAGACTGGGGAATCAAACGCGCTGGAAGGAGCAGGAGGCGCGAGGGATAGGACAGTCAACGAGGCTCAATACAGCACAGCCCTATGCTAGACGCCATGGAGGGGCTGGTCAAGCGGTATTAACGGGATGCTCAATGGTCCAACTCGTATCGCACAGCGCACAGCAGCTGCGGCAGGCTAAGGGGCTTCTGGAAGGTCTGCCGTGCCCCGAGGAGCTTCGCGACATCCAAGACATTCTTTTCCCCTCCCGCGCCTGAGATCGCAATTACCTTGGCGTGGAGGAATTCCCGCGTCAGCTCCAGGAGCATATCCAGCCCATTCAGCTCAGGCATGAGAATATCTGTAATGACCAAGTCCGTCTGCCTGTGGCGGTACAGCTCAAGCCCCTGGCGACCGTTGGCAGCCTCTGTGACCTCATACCCTGCCGCTTCAAGGGTGGAGCGGAGGAGAACACGAATAAGTTCTTCGTCATCGATAATCAGAATCGTCGCCATGGCAAGAAACACTCCTGTTATTCTCTATTAGAGCTGAACTCCTTAGCCCTGTATGGGTGCTCTCCATCGCGCGGGCAAGAGGATCAAGCGGTGCAAATGCAGGGCCGGCTGATCGCGAACAGGCGCAGGCCGACTTCGCCGGCGTCACGGCATCGGAAGCTTCACGCTGATCGCACCCCCCAAGTCCCCCTCCTGCGCGCCTTCTCGCGGATAGCCCGTCACATCTCGCTCCCCTTTCGGGGCACCGTGGCAATTCAGACAGTCTTTTTTGTAGAACAGCGGCAGCAGCACCAGCATACTTTTCCCGTCCTCCGCCATCCGGCTCACAACCTGTTCGCCCACGCGCGGGAACGACGGCTCACTCAACTTCGCCATCTCGGCCGCTTCAAACGCATCCGGCTTGTTCTTTGGATTGCGGATCAGGTACTCCGGCGCCGTCTGTTTCAGATACACACCGGACCACGCTTGAAATCGCGCCCCCGTCTCCGTGCCGAACGTAGCCGGGATGAGCCCCTTGTATTTGACCCCCGGCATGTTGATCACCGTCTGGTAAGTCGACACCGTCTGCTTACTCTCTTCCAAGAGCCTCGCCAGCAGCGGCTTCGACATCTCCGGCACCGTGGCAGCGGACAGATTCGCAAGGTCATGCCCCGTCCGCTCCTTGAATGCGGCTCTTGTCTGCTCCGCAAACACTTCGGGCGTGAACCCCTTGTCCCCCTTGGCCGGATCGTTGAGCAAGAGCTGATTGTGTCCAATCGTCATCCGCCCGGCGTCGAGCAGAACCGCGAGCAGACGTCCCGTTTCTCGAACCGCCGACTCATTTTCCGCAGCAGCCGGCGACAAGGAGATGCACAGAACACCGGCACAAACCACTGAAGCACTCCGAACCACCCAACGCGTACACATGGATAGCGTTCATCTCCTTTTCAATTCGCCGTTGTCAGTCTTGCCCTTTCCTGACAAGCATATATCCCCTCCCCGGCCCTTGCGCTAGAAGGCTATAACCCCCGTTCAGGACGTGTCAACTACACGAAAGAGGGAGGCGATCTGGACGCCGGATACAGGGAGGAGAAGTGATCAGGAAAGGGAGCTGCCAGGGAGGAACGCCATGAGGAAGAGACAGCGGAACGAAGAACGAAGCATGAGCCTTCCACAGGCGGGGCAGCACGTCACGCTCGCCTACTTTCCACAGGGGAGCAGCGCAAGCAGGCGAGGGATGCGGATGGCCAAAACGAGGACCGACGTCGTCCTTTCACGGCTCCTCCTCTTCGATGTATTCGATCGACTCTTTGATCGCTGCGACAAAGGCCTCCGGCTGAGCCAGGGCGTTCTCCGTCAGTTGGAATTCAGAAACCAGCACACCGGCACTGTCGACAATGATCAACCGATAACCCTGTTTCACAGTGATACCCCCGTGTGAGGTGATCCAACAGGCCACAAAGCTAACACACTACGAAAGGGACTTCATGAGGGCAGATCGAGGATGGATGGGACGCCGTCGCACCTCTTGACGCAGAGATCCAGGTGCGGCATCTTCTAGAGCGTCACGAGTACACGTCGAGAAGGAGGTGCCTATGGCAGCGGGGTCCGTCATGCTCCCGCTCGGAACACCAGCTCCCCCGTTCGAGTTGCGTGATGTCGTGAGCGGCCAGGTCTCCTCACTCGACTCGTTTACAGGCAAGACCGCGTTGCTGGTGATGTTCATCTGCCGCCATTGTCCCTATGTCCTGCACGTCGAAGACGAGCTCGTCCGGATCGGGCGCGACTACCGCGACACAGACCTGGGCATCCTGGCGATCAGCAGCAACGATCCGGTACAGTATCCCGACGACGCGCCGGCTCGGCTGAAGGAGATGGCCGAGCGCCTCGGCTTCACCTTTCCCTTCTGCGTTGACGAAACCCAGGACGTCGCGAAGGCCTATCGGGCTGCCTGCACACCGGACTTCTACCTCTTCGATCGGGAGCGACGGCTGGTCTACCGCGGGCAGCTCGACGACAGTCGCCCCGGCAACAACAAGCCGGTCACCGGCAGCGATCTCCGTGCAGCCATCGATGCGTTGCTCGGCGGGAAGCCCGTCGACAGCAAGCAAAAGGCCAGCATCGGCTGCAGCATCAAGTGGAAGCCCGGCAACGCCCCTGCCTATGCCCGGTAAAGAATTTGTCTCCAGCTTGATGAAGGTTCAAGAGGGCGGTCCATTCCTTCAACATTCCCGGCGACTCTGCCGTCTCTGCACTCTGACGGAGATCGTCTGTCCGTGGCTGCCTCACCTTTAAAATCCGGCGGGCATCACGCATATCTCGAGGACCGCCAGCATACGGCTTGAAGAGAACCACAACCTGTCACGACACAACGGGAATAACTCGGTCCATGACCGGTAACGTTTCAACGTGCTGGAACGTCACATCTGTTTCAGCCCCAACCTCGATGGGGGCATGCAGGCCCCCCGGGATCGTCAAGCCCACCAGCTTCATAGCGACCACCAAGCCTGCATCATTCATGACGGTTCGTCATGAAATCGCTAAGCCGCGTCGCGAGACCGACGCGCGGAGCACTGAGGATCCAATGCATACTCGTGCAGTACGTTGAGGTACGAGCAAACTTTGGTGGAATATTACATGTGCGCAGGTGGGGGCCAAACCAGGCCACAATTAAGGGGAGAAAGAGCTTGTTTTGAAGGAGCATTAGATGCAACGAAGAGATCGTGGTTGACTCCGCTCTTTTCTCCCTGCCGACTCACCTGCCAGACTTCAGTGCAAGCAACACTCTGAAGCCCCCTGAAACGTAGAACGTCCCGGATTTCTCACTCACAACCACGGAATGGCTCCAGACGCCGTTTCCCCCAACTTGAGAAACGGGCCCGTGGGGGGTAGCATGATAAGAAGATCGAGCAGAACTCAAAGACCCCTTGAGTCAGGAGGTCAGCATGAAAGCTGGCTGGTGGGTCTTAGCTTCGACACTAGCCCTTCTTTCTCTACTTGGCACGGAGGCCGAGGCCGGCAGGACGCTCCGTGAGTTTAGCGGTGATGCCATGCAGCGCAATGAGAGTCGAATGATGGCGTCTCCAATGATGCGCTTCCCCGGTTTATTCGGACTATCCCTTTGGCCATACATCGCCTATCCCCCAGCCCCATCGATGATGATCATCAACGTCCAAATCCAAATTCCCGAGTTGGATCAACGGCCGACGCCACCGCCAACACCTCCCGCACGTCCCAAATTCTGGACGGCTCGCTGTGAAGTCTTTGTCGAGCTCGAAGTGAGTTCGACGATGAATCTGATGGAAGAGGAACGGAAACCCTGCTCTCCGTAACGAGCGAACAGAAAGCCTCATGGGCACCAACGGAGCTGCTCTCGGCATGAGAGCAGCTCCGTTGGTGCAGGTGACGCCAGCCGACGGAAATAGTTCCTGGCACAATTCCTTTGTCGCCGCTACAGCAGAATCGGCACGACGATGAAGCCTTCTGCGGCGTCGCCGTAGGTCTTAAACGTCCCGGCCAGGAAGTGATGGGCAGCGAGGGCGCAGAGAGCGGCATCCACAAAGTCGATGTTGGTGAGAGAATCGATGGAGAGCCCCGCCTCGCGAAGCAGTCTGGGACGGTCAACACGCTTCTGCTTGGCGGGCAGGATCTTGTTCGCCAGCGCGCAGGCCACGGCGTGAGGAAAGGTTTCGAAACAGACCGGACTCGATGTTGGGTGTTTCGCGTCGAACAGCCGGTAGTGGGGCGTAAGGAGGTGGTACAACTCAGCCCCCTTGCGCATCCAGCGATAAAACTGGTGGCCCTCCCCCACTGTCCGGCTCGGCGTGGCAAAGGCGTGGAGGCCCTCGGCGGCCAGGGCGCGCTCGCAGGGTCTCGCAAGACCGGTGAGGCTCCAACAGCTTGGAGCATCAATCCCGACCACGGAGACGTTGAGCTTCCTGCACCATGCGACCACCTCCGCAGCATGGAGCGTGGCCGAGGTTTCGAAGATGTGCCCGTCGTGGAACGCGACGGCGTGAAAGCCCTTTTTCGGACCACCGACATCCACACCGACCACGACCGGAGCAGAATTATTGTGGTTCATGACGGTGAGCCGAGCTCAGCGGGAGCGGCTCAGCGGGTGGAACGGCGTGGTGGGATTATATTCGTTCATGGGGTTCAGCGGGTTCTTGGGATCGTACTGGTTGATGGGATTGAACGGATTGTTCAGGTTGTACTGGTTGATCGGATTCGCCGGGTTGCCGGGATCGTACTGATTGAGCGGGTTCAACGGATTCTTCGGATCATAGGCGTTGATCGGATTCAGCGGATTATCGGCACGGTACTGATTGAGCGGATTGAAGATGTTGTAGTCTCGCTCGTATTGCTCATCGAAGCCCGTCTCGGCCCGGGCAAATCCGAAGGAGAACAGCACCGCGGTCAGGATAAAGAGGGCGCGCATGAGGCACCTCCTGGAGAAAGGCGGGAAGAATGATGTTATGGCACACCTCCTGCTGTTCGCGCCGGAAGGCGTGGACGGATGGCTACCGGGCAGAACAGATTGCCGTTCCCCCGATTCCTTCCTGAACCATCACTGCAGAGATGGTTCGAGATCAGCCGGAATTGGTCGCGGGTGGCAAAGACCCTGTCGAGGTAACGAATCCGGTGCAAGAAGATGGATGCTGACCCCGTCTCGTTATTTCAGACAGGGGTTTATTCATCTTGATGGTTGCTTTTTCAAATTAAAATGCAGCGTCCTCATCTCAGCTCCGCCAACGAAATTATGCGCCTTCCCCACCAGAGACAGTTTCCCTCCACCGAACATCCAGTTCTCCTTACATCCCGTCTTGCCGAATTCTACGACATAGGACAAGTGAGGCGCTGACCGGCACTTTGTTCTCCTGATCGGGAACAGGCTTCATTTCCTGCGTTTCGAGGGGGAACTTCTTGTCCTCGACCTGGCCCCCTTGTTCGCATGCAAACTGAACGTTGCCGCTCAAGGTGACATCTTTGACGCCGCTGTTGAGATCTTCCACGGCCAGCGTCACCAAGTATTGCTCTGTGGAAGGCACGTCAAGAGACTGGCCGTCTTTCACAATCTCTCCTCCCTCCTTCGTCTGCATGTTGTACGTCTGCCAAACCATGGTCGGGGGAGACGCATCGGAACCGGGAATCGAGACCCTGGGTATCGGCTGAGGACAACCGACCAGGGAAAGCCCCAAGACGACCATGAATCCAGGAAGTCCGAGCCGAACCAGGTGCGAATAAAAGGACTTTCCGTCCATCGTCTCCCCCTCCTGAGCAGAGTCCATGATGTTCGCCGCATGACCAAATGCCCGCCACACGTTGGCTAGAGCGCCAGGCGCTTCGCCGCAAGGCTAGGCCGTCTGCGGAGAAGTGTCAAGGCTACACAGTGAAGCTGATGGTATGAGTACGAAAGAGCGCATGAGCTGCCGACTAGAAGCGTGAGGGGCTTGCTCGGTCTGGCAAAGGCGTGGAGGCCCTTGGTGGCCTGTGCCCGCTCGCAGGGCCTTGTCCGACCGGTGCGGCTCCAACGGCAAGGGATATCGATCCCGACCACGGAGGCGTCGAGATCCCGGCGCCATGCGACCACCCCTGCAGGCAGGTCAATGGCAAAATGGAATCGCGTTCCGCACGTGCGGGTACGCGCTTGGATTCTTACACCGTCGTGGTCATCACAGGGGCGGGAAACTCAATCTGGGCCGCTCGGAACCGTTCGATGATCGCCTTATTGAGTTCGCCTTGAGCGGACGCATAGTGCATCACTGCGGTCCAAGGTTCGATCGCGATCGTGACGGCGGGATGTCCGAGGTTGCTGACCCCGATGCAGGGAGCCGGATCCTTCAACACGTGCGGATGACTCGCAATGACCTCACGGATAATGGCTAATGCCTGATCAAGATCGGTCTTATAGACCACGTCGACGGTCAGATGGATTTGGCGAATCGTTCCAAAGTTATGCAGGATTTCTCCGACGATCTTCCGGTTGGGAATAATGACGCTCGAACGGTCCGGGTGCATGAGCCTTGTCGAAAAGATGTCGATCATCACCACGTCGCCATGCACGCCGAGCAGGGAAATATGTTCGCCGACCTTATAGGGTTTGGTGAAGATGATCGACAGCCCGGCCATGACGTTACTCAAGACACCCTGCAACGCGAGACCGATGCCGACCCCGGCGACGCCGATGCCGGCCACCAACGGAGCAATCGGAACGCCGAGCGCATCAAGCGCGATCACGGCGGTAAAGAGCAACACGACGATCTTGACGACGCGGACGAGCAGCATCCGCAGAGGCGGGTCAAGAGTTTGTCGTTCAAGCGACTGCTGGACGATGTTCCCCACCCAGCGGGACGCCAGTATGCCGGCGGCAAAGATGCCGATGGCAACAACGGCCTGCATGCCGTACTGCACCGCGTATTGGGTCAACCTATCCATGGCGATCATGTGATATCTCCTTAGCGTCCCAACAGTCCTTTGAGCATCTCTTGGCCCTGTTGCTTTATGTCTTCCGGTTTCGTCGTCCCTTTCAGCAGTCCGCCGACCGCTTCCTCAGCTTTCTTCCGCACCTGCGCCTGAACTCTCCCGGTAAGGCCCTTCATATTTAATGCGTACGATGGCGCCTGTGCTGTTCCGGTGATCACCAGCGGAAGACTCAAGCGGTCCTCTTTCATCGCGAGCTTGGCAAGGGGCGATGAACGTGCGAGCTTCTGACTGAATTCCTGCGACAGGTTGAGGTTCACGGTGAGGTTCAGCGTCTGATCGAATCCGATGGTGCCTCCTCCTGTGGCCTGAAAGTCGTGGCTATCCATCAAGAGCCGTTGAACGTGGACGATCCCCTGCTTCATGGCGAGATCGGTCTCGATCGTTGAAAATACCGTTGCCTTGGCGTCATCAAGCGAGACGCCGACAACCTTGAGGATGGAGATGGCTTCCTGCAGCAGATTCACACCTTCGATCTTGCCGTCTTTCACCGCCATGTGCCCCGTGCCTTCCAGGGATTTCGTGAGGTCCGGCATGGAAAATCCACGGCCTTGCAAGCCGAGGTCGGCGCCTGCCGTTCCGCTGATCGACACCCGGGTGGTTGCCAGGGCATTGAGCGCCGGACCGAGTTGCATCCCTTGAATCGTCATCTTGCCGGTGAACGGTGGCGTCCCGGAGCCGGACGTGACCCGCCCCTGTGCCGTCACCTGTCCATCGAAGAGCTGAAAAGAAAAGTTCTGTAACAGCACGTCCTGGCCTTGCACTTCAGCAGCAACCTGGAGATTGTTCACCTCAACGGGCGTCTGTAATGGCAGGGCCACCGGCAGATTGGCCGTATTGATGACCGGAGCACTGATATTCAGGCTGGCGTTTCGCCCGACCGTTTTCCCGGTGATGGTGAAATCGGTTTTCCCTACAGCGAGTTGGAGATTGATCGCGTCGATGTCCGCAGATTCCTTCAAAGGACCAAAGGTACCGTCGAGCCTCACCGGAAGGTTCAACGGTTGGACGAGTGTTCCAACATGGAGGCTCGGGGTTTGGCCGAGCCGAACGGATTGGAGGAGGACCTCCATATCCTGCAAGATATACTCGGTCGGCTTGGGAACTGACAGATCCCGATAGGTGAGTTTCCCTCCCGTGATGGAGACTCGATCCACCGCCAGCAGTGCCAGGATTTTGAGCGGTCCTTCTGGTGACGGAATGGGCGCCCGCGATGGAGTTTTAGGCACCGCCACGCCGGTTCGACCGATGGTCGAGACGTTCAGGACGCCGCGCTCGTTCTTGATGACCGTGATCACAGGATCACGGAGCGTGATGTCTTCGACTTCGACCTTGCCGCTGAGTAACGGCATGAGTTTCACCCCGACGTCGAGCGACGTGAGAGAGGTAAAGGGGGTTGAGCCGAATGCCGGGTCGTCCAGCACGACGAACCCGGCCACCCTGGCGCCGATCCGCGGCCAGATAGTCAGGCGGATGTCTTGCAGCTGAACCTTGCGATTGAGCGCCTCCTCGATGAGTGGCTTGTATCGGTCTTGATACTTGTTGAGATCAATCAGGAAGGGAAGGGACAGGATGACCCCAACCAACAGGACCACTCCAATAAGTAGACCGATGACGATTTTCATCAGTGCACCTCCCTACGAGCTTCCGCCAGTATAGGAAAGGGCACGACCACGGTCAATGTGGGTCAGGCGCCATGCCTCCGTTCGCAGGTCTATGCGCTTGACCGGAGCCTCTCACGTGAGCCACCCTGTGCTGCGCCCTTCATCTGGAGGCTCACGTGACACTCTCGAAGCGATTTCGAGTCCGGCTTCATCCCACGCCGCCCTACGATGTGACGCTCACGGTGCACAAGCCGGCAGGCTGGTCACTCTTCACGCCCTTCGAGGTGCACGCGCAGGGCGTGCTAAGGAG
The DNA here is from genome assembly GCA_018971525.1 of Nitrospirota bacterium. Classification (GTDB taxonomy): domain Bacteria; phylum Nitrospirota; class Nitrospiria; order Nitrospirales; family Nitrospiraceae; genus Palsa-1315. The sequence continues at coordinate 2,378 of JAGXAR010000007.1, read as the reverse complement.
CCGCCAGACCTTCCTTCTTGCTCGCAGGGCCCCCACGATGAAAAGGATTGGAAGGATACCACCGTTGGTCCTGTGCTCCCGGAACGTGCGCCCCGAGAAGGGCCTCTTTCGACGATGGAACCGAGGCCAACATAGGTTCCAATCGATAAAGAGAGAACTAACGACCTTGCCTGCAACCAGGTAAATGAGGACACAACTCAGAGCTCACACTTTACCAGTACCCCTTCCTCCCGTTCCTTGACAGGGTGTCGAAGGGACCGTATGATCCACACGGTTGTGCCGCCCCCCCGTGCCTCTGCCTTGTTGGGAGGGACCTCTCGATGAATGACCCGAGAAGTCGTCCCCGTCCGCTGCTCCCCCGGCTGATCCTCAAGAGAGAGGCCTGATCATGCTATTCGCTCCCGGGCTCCTGCTGGTCGCCGTCCTTACGGTCTTCCTCATCAAACTGAGCGTCAAGGTCCTCCCCGAATACGAACGGGCCGTGATCTTCCGGCTCGGTCGCATTGCGAGGGGCCTCTATGGCGGCAACGGCCCGGGCCTCGTCATCATCGTGCCCTTCATCGATCGGTTGGTGCGCGTCAGTCTGCGAACCGTGGCCATGGACGTACCGCCGCAAGACGTCATCACCAGGGATAACGTGTCCGTGAAGGTCAACGCCGTCATTTATTTCCGTGTCGTCGACCAGGAGCGAGCGATTATCCAGATTCAGGACTACCTCTATGCGACGTCGATGATGGCCCAGACCACGCTCCGCAGCGTCCTCGGTCAGAGTCAGCTAGATGATCTGCTAGCCAAGCGGGAAGAGATCAATAGCAAGCTCCAGCTCATCCTTGACCAGCAGACAGAGCCGTGGGGCGTGAAGGTTTCGGCGGTCGAGGTAAAAAACGTGGACCTCGCCCAGGAGATGCAGCGCGTGATCGCCAAGCAGGCCGAAGCGGAACGTGAGCGGCGATCCAAAATCATCCATGCGCAGGGTGAATTCGAAGCGTCGCAACGCCTGGCCGATGCCGCCGACGTGATCGGCCGGAATCCTGTCGCTTTACAGCTCCGTTACCTGCAAACCCTGGTTGAAATTGCCGCCGAGAAGAACTCCACGACGATCTTCCCGATCCCCATCGATACCATCGCCCCCTTCCTCAAGTACCGGAGCAATAAGGCAGAGCCGTAGGACCTTCTGCCACCATGCCCCAACGGTCCGGCGCCTCTCCTATCATCGGACAATTCTCATCGACGCACCGACATCAGAGAATCTTCGACTCGTTTCCCTCACCTGTGGCAGTCTCTCCCCCGCAGCCGTTCTTCTTGACATGTCTGACGCGGAATTCTCTCGCGAGGAGATACCAGACGATCACGCCATTGATACCGAGCGTCGTGAGCCTCAGGGGCGTCACCTGATCCAGCAAGCTATACAGCTCCCACGGGATAAACGAACCGATGACAGCCACCGTGAGATAGGAACCTCATCGTTGAGCGAACAGGAGACCTCCCTCATGTATAAACGCGAGTCCGGCATACACAAAGGAGCCAATACTCAATGCCTCCAGCAGTTGATCGTTAATCGGGAGGACCTTCGTGAGGAGTCTATGAATAGAGCGATTCTCAGGGGCCAGATGGATCACATGGAGCCACCGCTTGATGACAAGCAGATGATCCTGATCCAAGGAACAACCCGCCGGATCCAAGTGCAACCAGCAGCAATCCTTGAACCAGGTAATACACAGTGAGCAGCTTGAGAGCTAGTTGGAGGACCGCCCCTCTGTGAAGCGGTCCAAAGTTATGTGAGGGATAGTCGCCCTTGGAAGATCCATTCAATGTAACAAAGAGATGGTGGCCGGTACCGCTCTTTTCTCGAAGCCTTGCATCTTGAATCTCGTGTCTCAATGAGGGAATCATTCTCCGAGCGGGCGTGATAGACCGATCCAGCCGAGGTCGTCTAAGACCGAGGAGTAGCCAGGGTCGTCACGCCTTCATCCTGAATGAGCCCGAACAGTTGCACCGGCCTACAAGCCCGCATCATGCAAGGATGGGCCACCAAGGGAGGCTACCATGACACCTGCCCCATGGTTTGTCGGTATTGATGTCTCAAAGGCCCAATTGGACATTGCCCTGCGGCCCGAAGGACGGTTCGTCGTACTCAATGATAAGACCGGGCGTGCCCACGTGGTCTAGCGCCTGCGGGCCCTCCCGGTTGCTTTGATCGTCTTGGGCGCGACCTGTGGTCTCGAGTTGCCATTCATCGGGGCGCTCGTCGCGGCGGGGTTGCCTGTCGTGCTCGCCAATCCTCGACAGGTGCGGGACTTTGCCAAGGCGACGGGGAAACTGGCCAAGACCGATCCCCTCGATGCGCAGATCTTCGGCCATTTCGCCGAAGTCATCCG
>JAGXAR010000045.1 GCA_018971525.1 Nitrospirota bacterium | reverse complement strand
GAGGCCACCTCTTTCAAGATGGACAGATCAAGCGCTTGGTCAGCGACAATCCGCTTGAGGCGCAGATTCTCCTGCTCCAGCCCCTTCAGCCGCTTGGCCTGATCGACGCGCAGCCCGCCGTATTCTTTCTTCCAGCGGTAATACGTTTGCTCGGTGATCCCGAGCTTCCGACAGGCGTCAAGCACGGCCAGGCCTTTGCCGGTCTCGAGCTCAACTGTCCGCAGATGTTGAATAATCTCTTCGGGCGTGTACCGTTTTCTGGGCATGACCGTGAACCTCCCTCGTTGCGATCCAGTCTAACAGTCATCCTGGACCAGATTGGCCCGGGCAGGTCAGACGCTTCAAGAGACACTCTGCTCTTATCGCTGTTCTCTAGCAGGGCTTCCGGCCCGTTTGGCGATCCAGTTCCTGCTGATCCATCTGCTTCCGCATCTGCTGGAGGTCCAACTGTTGTTGCCGCTGCCGGAAGTAGTTGTATTGTTGTCTGGTCTATCTCGTTTATTTGGTCTATTTGGTTTATCTCGTTGGCCGGATCGGGAAATCAACCAGACAAACCAGACAAACGAGAGAGACAAGTTACACCAGACAGCCCAACACGAACTGTCGCATGGCGCCCTCCTTATCTGAAAGTTCTGAGTTCTGGGTTCTGAGTTACGGGTTCAGCTGGAGGAGGTCTTGAACGTTATATCAGTGACTTAGGAGGGAGATCGAAAGAAGCCCTTTAGATGCCCGTGACATCCGGGGGCACGCTCAAAGATGGTCTGTCTGGTCTTTCTGGTTTGTCTGGTTCATTTCGTTTGTCTGGTCTATCTGGTTGGTCTGGTTTGTTTGGCACTTCCGGTTCGGTGGACGAAAGAAACGAGATACACCAAGCAAACGACCCGGTCTGTCTGGTCTGTCTCGTCTATCTGGTTGGTCTTGTTGGTCTGGCTTGTTTGGTTCCTCTGGTTGGATGGACAAAAGAAACGAGATAAACCAAACAGACGAGATGAACCAGATAGAGGCGCTGGGCTGTCTCGTCTATCTGGTTGGTCTGGTTTGTTTGGTTCTTCTGGTTCGATCGACAAAAGAAACGAGATAAACCAAACAGACCAGATGAACCAGATAGAGGCGCTGGGCTATCGGGTTTGTCTGGTTGTCAGAAACCTAATAACCAAAGAAACCAGACAAACGAAACACCATTATGCGGCTTTGGAGGCGGCTTTTTCTAAGAGTTCATGAATCAGTGACTGATAGGGCTTCCCTTGCTTAGCTGCCATCTTGCGAAGCTGGCTCAGCAGCCGCGGCGAGAGACGAATGGCGATCAACTGCTTCGCCATGCCGCTGGCCGGTCTGCCGACCCGACGCATGCGCTTCATTTGTGCGTCAGTCGCCTCCGGAATATCAGAGAAATCAATCTGCGAGTCGGGCATATGCTTCACGTTCCCGCCGGCTCGCTTGCCTTGCGCCGATGATTCGGATCGTTTCTTTTTCATCTCTCGCCCTCCGTATCGTACACAGGCTTCGGAGAAAGTATGTTGACATGCTAGAACTTCGATGATTCACACGTGTGGCACAATAGGAGAACACTCCAGCAGGATTCTCAAAAAGGCTGTCCAGCAAGGCCGCAGCGAGTGAAGGGCCGAGGCGTACCCTCAGGGGTACGTAGAGGGTCTGAACGATGCGAGAACGCTGCTGGCAGACTTTTTCAGGATCCTGCTCGATGACGAAAGGAATTCGGCCAGCTACCGACTCCCCTATGCGTAGGCGACGAGGTTCATGCGTCGAGTGCCCTGCATCGACCCCATCCAACCCGTTGGCATCGCCAAAGACTGTGGCCGCTTCCTCAAAGGGGACGCCATGTTTCTCAAAGTTGGCAATGGCCTTCGGGGTGTCCCATGTAAACACATTTATGTATATACACTAACATGCCCCCGGTCGCAAGGGCTGAGGGGCAAGAAACGTGAGGGAGAGGGTGGTTTTGTTTGGTTGGTCAGGCTTATCTTGTTTGTTTTGTGGATCCCATCAAAGAAACCAGAGGAACCGGACAGACCAGACAAACCACCTGGACCTGAGAAACCGGAGAGCGAGGGGTCTGAACGCAGTTCATCGACCCTGACGAGACGTCACTCGGGAAGTGTCGGCTCATTTCTTTGGGGGACGCGTCATCGGAGGCTTGAGCATGCGACTGACTTGTTTCTTGAGAGTCGGCAGATCCCGTTCTACCACGGCCCAGACTTCCGCCGGATCGATACCGAGATAGTCGTGGACCAACACATGGCGCATTTTGATGATCTGTGGCCAGGGGACTTGCTGGTGGGCCTTGCGAAAGGGAGGGGTGAGTTGGCTGGCTGCTTCGCCGATGATCTGGATATGGTGAATCATCCAGGTGTGAACGAGTTCGTCTTCCTCGAAAACCCGCCGACCGCGCTTCGCATACCGTTCGATCCGCTTGATGGCATCGAGGATATCCTGCAGGCGTCCGCGATCATCCCTCATAAGGCGATCGCGTCTCTGAGGACTTCTTTCCGAAGCGGCCGGCGGAGTCCGCGTTCTGAGGCCACATCGACCGGACGTTTGAGCAAGCGCTCCAAATCGAGAACCAAGGCGGCATGATCGAGAAGACTGCGGCCCTCCTCCATCTCGACCAAGAAGTCTACGTCACTTCCTCGCCGGGCCGTTCCTCTCGCCACCGATCCAAAGACGCGCACCTTGTGTGCGCCGTGACGCGCAGCGATCTGAAGAATTTTCTCTCTCTTGGACTGGAGTAGTTCGCGAATACTCATCACTCGCCTCCTGCGCGTAGTCTAGCCAATTCACGTCTGGAACGCCAGCAACCTCCCCGTCTCCGGCCTCCGTGTTGATAGCTGTATCAATTGGAATGGTCGAGGATGGGAACGAGAACCGATGGCGTACAGGGCAGAAGGCGAGAGGAGCGAGAAAAGCGCGATAAGCGAGACGCGCTGGTCTGTCTCGTCTATCTGGTTGGTCTTGTTGGTCTGGCTTGTTTGGTGCTTCTGGTTCGATGGACAAAAGAAACGAGATAAACCAAACAGACGAGATGAACCAGATAGAGGCGCTGGTCTATTTGGTTTGTCTGTTTCTCAGAATCCGAATACCCAAAACAACCAGACAAAGGTGTGGGGAATGCGGGGCGTGCTATCCGGGGCACTCGCTGAAGAAAGCTCTGAGTTATGAGTTCTGCGTTCTAAGTTGGAGGCAAGCGAGACGCGCGGGAAAGGGGCGAAGGGGGTTGGTCTGTCTGGTCTGTGGGGCACAGTGCGAGTAGAGGCGACTGGCGGGAAACGCGCGACGGGGTGAGTTGGACTGGTCTTTCTGGTTTGTCTCGTTTATCTGGTTGTCCGAAACCGAATAACCAAAGAAGCCAGAAAAACGAAATAAACCAGCCCTTCAGCAGGGCTTCTTGCCCAGCTTGTGATCGAGTTCCTGCTGCTCCATCTGCTTGCGCATCTGGCCGATATCGAGGAACATTTGCCGCTGCAGGAAGTAGTCGTATTGTTGTTGTCTGGTCTATCTCGTTTATTTGGTCTATTTGGTTTATCTCGTTGGCCGGATCGGGAAAAGATTCATCTGGTTTGTTTGGCTGATCGGAAAACCAAAGAAACAAGAAGAACCAGATGAACTACACAAATCAGATGGACCAGACAGACTGGGATACAGTGTCGCATGGTGCTCTCCTCTGTTTGGTTTGTGGGGCACAGTGCAAGAAGAGCGCGACTGGCTGGAATCGCTGGTTTGTCTGGTTGATCTGGTTTGTGCTGTCAGGGGCGGGAAAAGTGGGACGGGCGAGAGGTGCTGGTCTATCTCGTCTATTTGGTATGTCTCGTTCGTCTGGTTGTCAGAAACCGAATAACCAAAGAAACGAGAAAAACGAAACAAACCAAACAAACTGGTTGTTCCGGTCTGTCTCGTTTGTCTGGTTGGCCGGACCGGGAATCCAATCGGAGGAACCAAAGAGACAGGATGAAGCGGATAGACCGAATGAACCGAACAGACCGGACAGACTAACTAGGCAGCCGCGTAGGTCCTGACGTCCACCTGAACTCCGGCGCGGACTGCTTCTTCAGCTGTTTTTAACCGGCGAGCGGTGACGTTCTCCTCCACATACTCTTCCCCGCAGTTTTTGCACAGGCGAGCGGGATCCCCTTTGATGACGACTGTTGCTCCGTCACGCTCGAGCGTCACCGTCGCTGTGCCAGGCTGGGTCTCGCCGGTCTTGCAAATCACACAGGTCATCGCGGCTTCCTCCTCTTGAATCCCGCTTCCCACTCTGTGGCATCCGGTTGATACACAGTGACAATGATCCTTTCTTGAACCTGAGCATCATCAGCCGCCACCACATGCAGCGGACGAGCAGCGCTCCATCCTGGTATGAATGACTGTCCCGATCACAGTGCAATTGCAGCCCAGAGCTTCACGACGATCCACAGGACTAGCGCAATGGCGAGCAGCAGGAGCACGACCGTTCCGCCGATGATGCCTGCCACATAGAGCCTGGCATGCTGCGTTTCTCGATGCGGTTGAGTCGCAGCCCGCCGCAGGAGTTCTGCATTTCTCGCGTGACTCCGGAACCAGACGGAGAAGAGATCGCCGAAGATGGGAATCGCACCGACCGTTCCATTGATGAGGAGGTTCAGGCTCATGCGCGCAACGACGATTTGCGGAACCTGAAGCCGCGCGGCCAATCCCAGGATGACCGTCCCCATAAGATTGGCCAGTGTGTCGCCGATTCCAGGGATCAGTCCGAGCAAGGGATCGAGTCCCAAGTAGAAGGGTGTGCCGGGAATTTTGACGGTCGTATCCAGGACCTTGGCCAGGAGTTCAGCCGTCGCCAGCATGGCTTCTCGTTGAGGATCGGGAGCAGAAGGCTCCGGGGTGGGACGTGATGATTGGTCAGCCATGATTCGACCGGGCGGCATGGTCTTTAAGCCAGCAGCGATCCATCACGACAAGCAGGCCTGCCCGTCTGGCCCATTCCGCCGCGGCCTCGTTCACCACGCCTTCTTGCATCCAGATCGCTTTGGCGCACCGGGCAATCGCCTCTTCAACAATCGGAAGCACGCCTTCCGGCTTCCTGAAGATATTCACCAGATCGATTGTGCCGGGCACGGCCGTGAGCGATGGATAGGCAAGCTCGCCGAGGACCGTCGTTTCGTTCGGGTTGACGGGAATCACCCGATAGCCTTGCGCCTGCATGTAGGCGGCCACACGATGCGAGGGCCGCGCTGGATTCGACGACAATCCCACCACGGCAATCGTGCGGCAGTCTTTGAGGATCCTTGTGATCTCAATCTCATCCGCGCAGCCCATGGGATCGAACAGTATCACGAGAGAAACAGGACAACAATTCTGAGTGAGAGGTCGAACAGCCCGTAGGGTGTTCAAAAAGACCTCTGTTCTCACCCGCCCAGCCCACGCGTGCCGAGACACGCCATTCCACAGGCAAGGCCGCAGCGAGTGAAGGACCGAGGAGGTACAGACCGCACTTCGTGTGGGCCGTTTGCCCTTCGAATGGATCTTGGCGAACGGAAAAGCCCCTTCAGTGATTCCGGCTTCCGAGAGCCTCCTTCGTACGTTGAGGGGTCTGAACGATGCGAGAACGACGCTGGGGGCCTTTTTCAACACCCGGTTCCTGAAAGGATCCGCCCCTTGACGACATGACAGGGATAGGTCATATCACCTTGGCCGCCCGGCCTGGTGCAACACCCTACGATGGAGGCCTCTATGTGCGCACTGTCGATACGCTCCGGTCACAGGTTCGTGTGGCGGTTGTTCTTCGTGTCATGCCTGCTGTACCCCTGGCCCGCCCTGGCTCAGGAAGCGCCGGCGCTCCCCCTCTCTAAGATCGTCCTCTATTCCAGCGGAGTCGGATATTTTCAGCATGACGGATCTCTCAACAATCGTACGCAACTCGACCTCCGCTTCAATGTGTTGCAGATCAACGACATGCTGAAAAGCCTGGTCGTGCAGGATTTCGGTGGGGGCAGGGTTTCGACCGTCACGTATGGTTCGCGCGATCCCGTGACGAAGACGCTCGGCAGCTTCGGCATCAACCTGAACGGCAATCCTACCCTGGGACAAATCCTGACCCAAGTCCGCGGAGAGTCGGTTGAAGTCGCCGCGCCGAATCCCGTCGTCGGAACACTGCTGGGCGTGGAAAAGAAAACGGAGTCCGTCGGCGAGGGGTCGCAGCGCCGAATCGTGGAACAGGAATATGTCACTCTCCTGACAGAAGAAGGGTTTCGCTCATTGTCCCTGGCGAACATTCAGCGCATCAAATTGACGAATCCCGCGTTGAACGAGGAACTGCACCAGGCCCTCGCTGTCCTGGCCTCGAATCATGACGCACAGAAGAAAACCGTCTCGATCACCTTCGACGGAACGGGAAACCGTCAGGCTCGCGTCGCCTATTTGACGGAAACGCCCGTCTGGAAAACCTCCTATCGACTCGTCTTGGACGACGAGAAACCGCCCTACCTGCAAGGTTGGGCGATCGTCGAAAATACGACCGAGCAGGATTGGCGCAACGTGACCCTCTCGCTCGTATCGGGACGTCCCATTTCCTTCACGATGGACCTGTATCAGCCGCTCTACAATCTCCGTCCAATCGTTCAACCGGAACTCTACGCCAACCTCAAACCTCAGACCTACGGCGACGCGATGGATGAATCCAAGCCGATGGCCTCCGCTCCCGCCGCCCGCAGCGACATGAAGAAAGAACGCTTGCTCGGGAAGGCGACACAGGGCTTTGCTGGTGGTCGCGCCAATGCCCCGGCAGATACCGCCGCCGCAGAGATGGAGATGGGCCGCCTGGAAGAAGGCGTCGCTCCCATGGCCATGGCCCAAGACAAGGGAGCGCTGTTCGAATATCGGATCGAGACTCCTGTAACCCTGGCGAAACACACGAGCGCGATGCTTCCGATCATCGGCCAAACCCTCCAAGGACAGAAAGTCTCGGTCTACAATCAGACCGTCCATGCCAAGCATCCCTTGAACGGTTACCGTCTGAAGAATTCCTCGCCGCTCCATTTGATGCAGGGACCGATCACCCTCTTCGAGAGTGGCAGCTACGCCGGGGACGCGCGTATTGAAGACCTGCCTCCCGGTCAGGACCGTCTGATCAGCTATGCGCTCGATCTCAAGACTGAAGTGGAACCCAAGCTCGAAGGCGGCACCCAGGAGCTGGTCACCGTCGTCCTCAAGAAAGGGACGATGCTCGTGTCCAGACGTCAAATCGTAGACCGGACCTACCTCATCAAGAATCGCGATGCCAAAACCAAATCGGTCTTGATTGAACAACCCTATCGATCGGACTGGAAACTGATCGAGCCGACGGAACCGACGGAACGGACGCGCGATCTCTATCGGTTCTCCGTATCGGTCGATCCGGGAAAAACGGCTTCGCTCCGCGTGAAGGAAACCTTGCCCGTACAGGAAACGGTACTTCTGATGGATTCGGGCATCGACCTCATGGCCTATTATGTTCGCGCCAAGGAAGTCAGCCCCAAAGTACGGGAGGCCCTCCAGCGGGTGGTCGCCCTCCGCACCAAATTGGATGACGCGCGCGCGCAGCGGACGAGGCTGGAACAGCGCGTCGGTGAGATCACGGCTGAACATGGCCGCATTCGTGAAAACATGCAGCGGCTCCAGCAGAACTCCGATCTCTACGGCCGCTATGTGAAGAAGCTGGATCAGCAGGAGACCGAGTTGGAGAAGATACGCAAAGAGATCGAGGCCTCGAAGAACACTGAAGACGAGCAACGACGGGAGTTGCAGAACTATGTGATGAATCTGGACGTGGCGTAATCCTCTCAGGCGAAGAATAGCCTGATCTGTTCCGCGGGTACACAGCCGACGAGGAGCTCACCCTCCGGCGAGACAATCAGGGGAACTCCGGCCTGGCCTGTTTCGTGCCAGGCCGCTTCCCATTCTTGAGCCATCTGGCGACTCTCGTCATCGACCCTCTCTAAACTCTCTGGCGGGCCTTCTCCCTGCTCGACCAGTTGCCGGAGCACCGCCGGATCGGAGATGTCCCTGCCTTCACACCAGAAGGCCAGGTACGTCTCACGCACAAACGCCATCCCTTGCGATCGATTGCGCCGTAGCAGTGCCGCCGCCTGTTCAATCGCCGGTCTCGTATTGGGCTTGCCCACCGGCAAGGCGATTGAAAGGCCAGGCGCCAGCCGCTGCACGAGCGTCACTTCGCGGCGCAATTCAGCGCCCAACGAACCCTGCCGGCTTTTCATAGGACGAGGCAGATGCGGCGCATGTTGCACGCCGCGCCACTCACAGCGATCGAGCAGCTTCATTTCATGCAGCCGTTCATGCATCGCATAGCAGAACGGACAATTGAAATCGCTATAGAGGCTGTAGGCATCGCTCATGGGTTACATCCTCGTCGTGACGGATCACCCTAGCGTATCTCTCGACTGAGATTCCAATAGTTTCCTGCTACCGATGCCATAGCTCAGTCTGGCAATCCGTCAAAGGGGTGTGTTATGTGAGCGCATGCCCACCCCAACCGTTCTCCTGCTCACTCCGCCCTTGACGCAGTTGAATACGCCCTACCCTGCCACGGCCTATCTCACGGGGTTTCTTCGTGGTCGCGGGATTGAGGCCTCCCAAGCCGACCTCGGTATCGAAATGGTGCTCCGGATCTTTAGCCGATCGGGACTCCAGGCCCTGTTTGAGCAGGTGCGCGGGCACAAAGACGAACTGCCTGGTGAAGCCAGACAGATGCTCGCAGTCGAGCCGGCCTATCTTAACGCGATCGAACCGGTCATCGAATTTCTCCAGGGACGCAATCCCTCTTTGGCTTTACTCCTCGCCCGTCCGGGATTTCTTCCCCAAGGACCCCGGTTTGCCGGCCATAGAGGGAGCGCTGCATCATCGCGTGCCTTGTCGGAGCAGGATCGCGCGAAACGGTTCGCCACCTTATATCTCGAAGACCTGGCCGATCTGATTCAGGCGACCGTGTCTCCCCATTTTGCCCTGAGCCGCTATGCCGAACATATTGCCAGAGCCGCCTCGTCGTTCGAGACCATCATCGACGCAGTCGCCGTACCCCCGACCCTGACGGATCAATTCATGCTCGAATCCTTGTGGGAACATCTCGAGCGCCTCAATCCATCCCTCGTCGCTCTCACCGTACCCTTTCCCGGGAACCTCTATGCCGCGTTTCGTCTCGCCCACTCGATCAAGAACCGACGACCGGGCATCACCATTGCCCTTGGCGGCGGGTATGCCAACACGGAGCTTCGGCGTCTGTCGGATCCCCGCGTGTTCGACTACGTCGATTACGTGACCCTCGATGACGGAGAACGGCCTCTGCTCTCGTTGATCGAATATCTGGCAGGGACCAGGCCGCGCCAGCAACTCTGCCGGACGTTCTATCGGGACAAGGATCGAGTGGTCTTCGCGAATGAGACGTCCGATCGGGAGTTCAGCATGGGCGAGGTCGGCTGTCCGACCTATAGCGGGCTCGCGTTGGGTCGCTACCTCACGATATTGGACAGCACGAACCCGATGCATCGCCTCTGGTCGGAAGGTCATTGGAACAAACTGACGGTCGCCCATGGCTGTTACTGGAAACAATGTACGTTTTGCGACGTCGGGCTGAACTACATCAGTCGCTACGAGATGACGCCGACCGATCGGCTCATCCAGCAAATCGAGCAACTGATCGCCGAGACGGGCCGCCGGGGATTTCATTTTGTCGATGAGGCAGCCCCTCCTGCTGCGTTAAAAGCGCTCGCCTTGGCGTTGCTGGAACGAGGCATCACCATTTCATGGTGGGGCAATATCCGCTTTGAAGAGGCGTTCTCGCCGGACCTGTCTCGCCTGTTGGCCGCCTCCGGTTGCATCGCGGTGACGGCAGGACTCGAAGCCGCTTCCGACCGGCTGCTGGAGAAGATCAAGAAAGGGATTACCGTCGATCAGACCGCGCTGGTGGCAGCAGCCTTCAAAGACGCAGGCATTCTCATCCATGCCTATCTCATGTACGGATGCCCCTCTGAGACGGTTCAAGAAACGGTGGACTCGCTGGAGCGAGTGCGGCAATTGGTGGCGGCAAACCTCATTCAGTCTGCCTTTTGGCATCGCTTCACCGCGACGGCTCATAGCCCGATCGGCCTCAAGCCGACTGCCCATGGATTGCGCATCCTTGGGCCTGAGTTTCAGGGCTTTGCAGAGAATGATCTTCTGCACCAGGATCAACGGGGCAAAACGCCGGAGTGGCTTGGTGAAGGGCTCCGACGGTCGATGCTCAACTACCTCGAAGGGAGCGGGCTCACCCTCGACATCCGCCAATGGTTCGACCATTCCGTGCCAAAGCCACGCGTCTCCTCCGCGTGGGTGAGTCGTCTCCTGAAGGGCCGAATTGTTGAAGATGACCCCCGGGCAGAACGACGATTCGTCTGGCTAGGCGGGCAACCGGTCTGTGAACCGGTCGGAAGAAGAACGAGACTCATTCTGCCCGGGCGGATCAGCGATCACTCCGTCACCCTCTCCAACCAACAGGCCCAGTGGCTTGACGATCTGATTCGCCGATCCACCCCGCAAAACAACCCATCGCGGTCCTACCCCCTGCTCCGGGAAGCGACAACCGCATTCCCAGTATCCGCAAAGGAGTTCGAGACCTTCCTTGGCAGTAGTTCCTGGAAAAAGGTTCGAACCGCCGGCCTGCTGCTCGTATAGAACTGAGTCGATCAGCTGTTCGCAGACTTGACCATCGCGCATGAGAACCGTTATTGACGGGCTAATTAAAGAGGAATAGACTCGACGAATGAACGTATCCTCCCAACACTTCCGTTCTTTTCTCGCCGGTTCACTCGTCGTGCTCTTTTTCGCGTTGAGCTTCAATGCCTACGCCTGCCTCCTGCCGGTGAATGGCGTCACTGCCGCTGCAATGGGCAATGGCTGTTCGACTCCGGATGAACAACCTGTCTATCAGTTCTGCGATGCGTTTAAGACGCTCGGCGTGCAGTCTGCCGATAAGTTCCACCTCGACAGTGACTGTCACACTCTCTGTCCGGAAGACACCGCCTCGCTGGCTCTTCTTGCCATCCTCACCTCAGATAGCAGCCGCTTATCCGATCATCCCACAGTCGGTCCGCCCCAGGATCTCCTGCTCAAGATTTCCGTGCTTCGCATCTGATCCTCCCAGCCTTCACCTCGTAATCGTTCCTTTGTCTTCACGTGTGTCGTTCGACGCCTGGTTTCAGCATGCGGCCGACCGTCTAGCTCTTTCGGCCACATACGACTGGAGCGCACGCAGAGCATCGAACGTGTGGGAACTCTGGGAGGTCATTGCTATGAGACGGAATAGACGACGTCGATGTGTGGCTGTCGCATCAGTGCTGTGTATGTTCTTCAATAGCGGACTGTCGAGGGCACAGGATATCGACTCTGTGCTACGCAGCACGCTGGTGCTGCCGGAATTGATTCAAGAGGTCCTGGCACGAAATCCCGAGCTTCTGGCGGCTCGCAAGCAATGGGAAGGCGCCACGACTCGGATTGCGCAGGCGCGATCGCTGGATGACCCCACCCTGTCAGTCCAATTGTGGAATATCCCGCAGACCTTCAACGTCACGCAGGCACAGAATAGTATCTTCGGTCTTTCGCAGAATCTCCCATTCCCCGGCAAACTCGCGCTCAAAGGCGACGTGGCGAGTCGTTCGGCCGAGATGACGGAACAGGCGGTACGCGGGAAGGAACGGGAACTCGTCGCCCGCCTGAAGCAGGCCTACTACGATCTGTTCCTCACACACAAGGCGATCCAGATTCATCATGAACAAGTCGAGCTGCTCGGACAGTTCGTAGAGATTACAACCGCGAAGTTCCGTACGGGCAAGGGAAGCCAAGCCGATGTCCTCAAAGCCCAGGTCGAGCTGTCCATGCTATTCCAGCAGCTTCCCGTCCTGGAACAGCGTCGCGAGACCGCCGAAGCGATGTTGAACACCCTGCTTGATCGGGATTCCACCTCACCCTTGGGCATCCCTCAAGAACCGTCTCAGATCCCGCTCGACAAAACCCTCGACGATCTGCACCGTCTCGCGCTGAACGACAGGCCGGAGCTCAAAGCCGCCGAGCTGGCCGTGCAACGGAACGAGCAGTCCCGCGCGCTGGCCCAACGGCAGTATTACCCGGACTTTAACGTGGCGTTCCAGCGCTTCCAGAACTTTCAGGCTAACGACGGATTCGGCGCCTACGTGGCGATGAGCATCCCCTTCGCGTTCTGGACCAAGCCGAAGCATGACGCAGGCGTGCAGGAGGCCGCGGCGGCAGTCTCGGCCGCCCGGGCGCAACAACATACCTTAGAAAACCTGACTCGGTTTCAGGTTAAAGACCTCCTGGCCAGGCTTCGGGCGACCGATCAGGTGGCCACGTTGTATCGCACCACCATCTTGCCACAGGCCGAGCAGAGTCTGGAAGCAGCGCGCGTCGGGTATCGTGCGGGCAAAGGAGGGTTTCTGGATTTGATTGAGACCCAGCGGGCGTGGCGAGGATTTCAGCTGGAGTATTTCAAGGCCCTTGTGGACCGACAGCATCGACTGGCTGAACTTGAGCAGGTCGTGGGGATCGACCTCGATCGCCGGAGCTAATTCAGACCTAAAGGAGAAACCCTCATGAACCGACAGACATCCAAAAACAGTTTCATGGTTGGCGCCGTGGCGATCGGTGTGATCGCCGGACTTGTCGTCGGCTTCTTCACGGCTCACAGAATGATGACGGGTGACTTGAAGCAGAGGGACATGAAAGGGATGCCGATGGAGGGCACGATGCCCATGAAAGACATGGAGCCCGTGGGAGAAGCGGGCGCCTTGGCGCCCGCGAGGCGGGCGGGTGAGATAGGAGGCATGTCCGGAGCGCCATCGGGGGCCGTGGTGGTTCCGGCTGTGATGAGACAGTTGATCGGGGTCCGGAGCGCCCCGGTCACATACGCGTCCTTGGGGCAAGAGATTCGCGCCGTCGGCGCGGTCGGCTACGACGAACGTGGCTTGACTCAGGTCACAGTGAAAACCTCCGGGTGGGTGCGAGAAGTCTTTGTCGATTCGATCGGTCGCCCCGTACACAAAGGCGACCCCCTCTTTACCCTCTACTCACCGGACCTCCTGGCCACGCAAGATGAATATCTCCTCGCCGTGAAAATGCAGGGCCAACTGGCTACCAGTCCGCTCGCTGAAGTCAAATCCAATGCAGCTTCCCTCGTGGCCAGTTCGCGGGAGCGCCTGCACCTGTGGGATGTGACCGATAAACAAATCGCCACGCTGGAGCGTCGAGGCACAGCAGAGCCGGTGCTCACGGTCTATGCCCCTTCCTCCGGGATCGTCCTGAAGCGGGAAGCCTTGCCTGGGAAATATGTGGAACCAGGGATGACGCTGTATGAAGTGGCGGATCTCTCTACGGTCTGGATCTCTGCCGATATTTATGAGTCCGAAGTCGCGGCGGTGAGGCTCAACCAGCCCGCTTCGGTCACGTTCGCCGCGTATCCAGGAGAAACCTTTCGCGGCAACGTATCGTATATTTATCCCTCGTTGAATACCGAAGCCCGTACGGTGCGCGTGCGGGTGGCATTGCCGAATCCCGGGCTCAAGCTGAAGCCCGGCATGTACGGGAACGTGGGCCTACAAACGGATGCGCTCCACACCTTAGTCGTGCCCAAGGAAGCGGTGCTGGAGACTGGACTTCGCCAACTTGTGTTCATGGATCGGGGACAAGGCCGTTATGAGCCGGCGTCAGTCAAGTTGGGGCGTCGGGGTCAGGATGATGTGGAAGTCTTGGAGGGACTCAAAGAAGGAGATCGGATCGTGACCTCGGCCAATTTCTTGTTGGACGCAGAGAGCAAGTTAGCATCGGCGTCGAGCATGCAGGCCATGATGGGCCGGATCGGCATGGCCGATTGGCAGATGCGTGGCGCACATGAGGGCAAGATGGAAGGCATGGGTGAGGGGGGCGTCTCGGCGCCCCCGGGGCGGGAGGGTGAGAAGAGTGGCATGGAGATGGGGAGCAAGAAAGAGATGATAGTGGCTGAGACTCGTCAGATGGGCGGCCTTTCTCTTACGTTGACGACGGTGCCGGAAAATCCCAAGGCTGGTGAAGTGCTGCTCCGACTCAACGTGACGGATCAGGCCGGAAAGCCGGTGACCAGCGCCCAAGTGTTCTTCGTCTATACCATGCCGATGCCGGGGATGGCCGATTCCAAGGCGACGGCTCGCCACACCAAGGATGGGCTCTATGAAGGTACGGTGATGTTCGGCATGGGCGGCACCTGGCTGGTGACGGTCAACATCACGGTACCAGGGCGACCGCCCGTTGCAGAAACGTTTCAGTTCTCGGTCGTCGGGGGAGGCATGTAACCCATCATGATCGCGCGACTCATTGAAGGAAGCGCCCGCAATCCCGTCCTGGTCCTCCTCTGTGTCTTGCTGTTGGGGGGCTGGGGAGCCTGGGCGGTATCGCAGGTTCCGCTGGATGCCATCCCGGATCTGTCCGATGTCCAGGTGATCATCTACACCGAGTGGCAGGGCCGCAGCCCCACGTTGATTGAAGACCAGGTCACCTACCCGATCGTCACATCCCTGCTTGCTGGGCCGAGAGTCAAACGAGTGCGCGGGGTCTCGGAATACGGAGTGTCCTATGTGTATGTGATTTTTGAAGACCGGACAGACTTGTATTGGGCGAGGAGTCGCGTGCTGGAATATCTACAGAAACTCACCGGGAAGCTGCCGGCAGGCGTCACGCCGACGTTGGGCCCCGATGCGACCGGTGTCGGGTGGGTCTATCAGTACGCGTTGGTAGACGAGTCCGGAACGCATGATCTGGCTCAGCTCCGCAGCCTTCAGGACTGGTACCTCCGCTACCAGCTGGAAAGTGTGCCCGGCGTGGCAGAAGTGTCAGCGATCGGCGGGTTCGTCAAACAATATCAAATCGAGGTGGACCCGAACACGTTGGCCGCCTATCGGTTGCCGATCAAGACGATCATCGACGCGGTCCGCAACAGCAATGCGGAGGTGAGCGGCCGTGTCTTGGAAATGGCCGGGACGGAATACGTGATTCGAGGACGAGGCTACCTGCGCTCGATAGAGGATATTGAGCTGATCCCCGTCGGCACGGATGGACGCGGCACGCCCATCTTGATTCGGGATATCGCCCATGTCCACATCGGGCCGGACCAGCGGCGAGGCATCGTCGAGTTGGACGGCAAGGGCCAGACCGTGGGAGGCATCGTGATCATGCGAGCCGGCGAGAACGCCCTTGCTGTGATCGAGCGGATCAAAGCACGGTTGGAAGAGATCACAGCAGCCCTACCCGAAGGTGTGCACATTATTCCCACCTATGACCGGTCTGATCTCATTCATCGGGCCATCGCCGTGCTCCGCGAGAAGCTGCTGGAGGAGAGTGTTATCGTCAGCCTCGTCGCGGTGGTCTTCCTGTTTCACCTCCGCAGCGCATTCGTGGCCATCATCATTCTGCCCATGGCCGTGCTTTTCGCCTTCATCCCGATGGCCTACTTGAAGATCACGTCCAACATCATGTCGCTCGGTGGGATTGCCATTGCCATCGGCGCGATGGTCGATGCGGCTATTGTAATGGTGGAGAACGCGCACAAGCGCCTGGAGCAACATCCCCATTCTGACAGAATTGATACCATCATCGCGGCAGCCAAAGAAGTCGGCCGTCCCTTGTTCTTCTCGCTGCTGGTGATCGCCGTGTCGTTCCTGCCGATCTTCGCACTGGAAGCGCAGGAGGGCCGACTGTTTACGCCGTTGGCGTATACCAAGACATTTGCGATGCTCTCAGCCACTGCGCTTTCTGTGACGTTAGCTCCGGTGCTGATGGTCCTCCTGATCCGCGGGCACATCCGGGCGGAAACCAAGAATCCGTTGAACCGACTGCTAATCTTTTTGTATCGACCCATCCTCTCGGGTGCGCTGCACGTTCGATGGCTGACACTTACGCTGGCAGTGGCAGCGGTCTGGTTCACGGTGCCGGTGTTCACGCGCCTGGGGGCGGAGTTCATGCCGCCGCTGAACGAAGGAACGATCCTCTACATGCCGACCACCGTCCCTGGCCTTTCGCTTCCCGAAGCGGCCAAGGTGTTGCAGGTCCAGGATCAGTTGCTCACGACCTTCCCGGAAGTGGAACGGGTGTACGGCAAGATGGGGAAGGCTCCGACTGCGACCGATCCGGCCTTCGTGGGAATGGCTGAGATCACGGTCACCCTCAAACCGGAAGCGCAATGGCGACCTGATATGACCTGGGACCGCTTACTGGATGAAATGGATGCCAAACTGCGCATTCCGGGATTTCCGAACATCTGGTGGATGCCGATCCAGACCCGCACAGAAATGATCACGACCGGCGTTCGGAGTCCCGTCGGGATTAAAGTCCTGGGGCAGGATCTGAAGACGATCGAACGAATCGGCGTGGAAATCGAACAGGTCTTGGCGGGCGTGCCGGGCACCAAGAGCGCATTCGCGGAACGGCTCAACGAAGGGTATTACCTGGATCTGATCGTCAACCGACGCGAAGCAGCCCGTTATGGTCTGACGGTGGGAGATGTGCAAGCGGTCATCACGACAGCCATCGGGGGAGAGACCGTGACGACCACAGTCGAAGGGCGGGAGCGGTATCCAGTCAATGTCCGCTACAAGCGCGAACTGCGCGACGATCCGGACAGACTCAGGCGAGTACTGATTCCCACGCCGGCAGGCGCGCAGATCTTACTCGGACAAATCATGGAGATGGTGATCACGCAGGGGCCGACGTCGATCGCGGATGAGGCGGGGGCAGTGGCCGGTCTGGTGTCGGTCGCGGTCAGTGGACGTGACCTGCGCGGCTATGTCCAGGACGCCCAACGAGCGGTCCGAGACCGAGTGACATTACCCTCTGGCTACCGGCTGATCTGGACCGGTCAATACGAGCATTTGGTGCGGGCCGAAGAGCGGTTGAAGCTGGTTGTTCCTGTGACCCTGGCCTTGATCCTTCTGCTGCTGTATCTGAATTTTCGGTCACTGGCGAAATCGTTGATCGTGTTGCTGTCCGTTCCTTTCGCCGCGATCGGGGCCATCTGGTATCTCGACTATCTGGGCTACAACCTCAGCGTGGCGGTCTGGGTGGGCATCATCGCCCTGGCCGGCGTGGCGGCAGAGACGGGCGTGGTGATGCTCGTCTATCTCGACGAAGCGTATGAACGCCGAGTGCGCGAAGGTCGCATGGCGACCGTTGATGACCTACGCGAAGCCATCATGGAGGGCGCAGTCCAGAGGGTGCGGCCCAAGATGATGACGGTCGCGGCGATCATCGGAGGATTGCTCCCGATCATGTGGACCACCGGCACGGGCGCCGATATGATGAAACGAATCGCCGCTCCCATGATCGGCGGCATGGTCAGTTCCACGATCCTGACGCTTCTGGTGATCCCCTTGCTCTATGCCCTCTGGCGTGGTCGGTCCATGCCTATCGGGGCCCCGCCTCTTCTCACCGATATCGACCTTCCCCCTGCAAGAGAAGGATGAGATCCAGAATTGCTACAAATGCAACTCGTCGGATCAGGATATCGGTGTTCATAGTTCACGCAGGCCGAGTGCAATGCGACATGTCATGTCGGTGTCCATACCTTTTCGCTTACGACTGTGTGTGAGCGGAACGTATTTCACACAGTCACGCGAGGTGCGTACATAATAACGGCCATACCCATGAGACAAATGATAGCCCCGATGATATCGAATCGGTCAGGACGAGTGCTGTCTACAGCCCAACCCCAGAGCAGCGACAGCACAATGAACATGCCGCCATATGCGGCATACACCCGACCGAAGTGAGCCGTCTGAAATGTCGGAATGATGCCATACAGAATGAGAATGGCCGCTCCTGCAATCGCGTAACCGATGGGCCGTCCCTCACGAAGCCACAACCACACGAGATATCCCCCTCCAATCTCGCAAAGACCTGCAAGCACATAGAGTCCTATCGATAACACTATAGGCATGACTGCGTCCTTATGGTTTGAGTGGGACCTGCCGGTTGCCGATGATCCGACTATAGAGCGCCGGGATGATCAGCAAGGTTAGTATCGTCGAGGTGAATAATCCCCCGATGACGACGGTGGCGAGAGGCCGCTGGACTTCGGCTCCCATGCTGGTGGCCACTGCCATGGGAAGAAAGCCGAGGCTGGCAACGAGTGCCGTCATCAGCACCGGCCTGAGTCGGTCCATGGCTCCCTGCGTGACGGCCTGATCAGTTTGGAGCCCTTCTGCTTCGAGTTGTCGGATATGGCTGACCAGCACCACACCATTGAGCACAGCAATGCCAAACAACGCAATGAATCCGATGACCGCTGAAATACTGAGCGGCAAGCCGCGCAGCCAGAGGGCCACGATGCCGCCGGATAAGGCCAGGGGGACATTGAGGAAAATCAGCAGCGCCGGGCGCATCTCCCCGAAAATCACCGAGAGCACTCCCAGAATCAGAAGGAGGGTGATAGGCACGACCACGGCTAACCGGCTGGTGGCTTCTTGAAGATGCTGAAACTGTCCGCCCCATGTCAATTCGTACCCTGTCGGGAGCGATACCTCATGCGCCACGGCGCGTTGAGCCTCTACCACGAAGCTCCCCAAGTCCCTTCCCCGGATATTGTTCTCCACCACGATTCGTCGCTGCACATGCTCCCTGCTGATCTGAGCCGGTCCCGTGTCCACCCGGATGGCCGCCACGCGGGATAGGGGGACGAGTTCACCATGACTGGTCGGGATGAGCAGATTGCCCAATGAGCCGAGATCGGCCGATGTGCGATCGGTCAAGCGGACGACGAGGTCAAACCGTCGTGATCCTTGGACCACGGTGCCTACGACGTGTCCCACACGTGTGGTTTGGACGAGAGTGAGCACCTCGTCCGCCGTAAGGCCATACCGGGCGATCTGTTCCCGGTCTACAATTACTCGCAGAAGTGGAAGGCCCGCGACCTGCTCGACTTTGACGTCTGCTGCGCCGCGCACGGTTTCCAACGCTCGCGCCACTGCCTCGGCCTGCTGCTTGAGCACCTCCAGATCAGGCCCGAAGATTTTGACGGCGAGATCGGAGCGCGTCCCCGCGATCAATTCGTTGAAGCGCATCTCGATCGGCTGCGTAAACCCGAGGCCGACGCCCGGAACCGCGGCGACAATCGCAGGCTTCATCTTGGCGATCAGGTCTTCGCGCGTGCCGGCCGTCGTCCATTCTCGCTGCGGCTTAAGAATGACGAACACATCCGACATCTCCACTCCCATCACGTCGGTCGCCACCTCAGGACTTCCGGTCCTGGTCACCACCTGCACGACTTCCGGAAATTTGCGAAGCACCCGCTCAACCTCTAAGGCATTCCGGACCGACTCGCTCAGCGACACGCTGGGCAATCGCCAGAGTTGAATCGCCATGTCGCCCTCGTCAAGTCGGGGCACAAACTCGATGCCGAGCCATGCGCTGATTCCGAGACTTACGACAAACAGCCCCACCGCCGGCGTGACCACCCACGCCGGTCGCGCCATCGCCCACCTGAGACAGGGCTCGTAGGCCCGGCGCAACATGCGGATCACCCGCGTGTCCTCATGTCCGGATCTCGCCCGCACAAACCAAAAGGCGAGCAGAGGCGTCACCGTCACCGCAAGGAGGAGCGAGCCGGCCAGAGCCAGGATGACGGTCAGTGCCATCGGACGGAACATCTTCCCCTCAATGCCGGTCAGAGCCAGGATGGGCACGTACACGAGAATGATGATGCTGACGGCGAGAGCCATGGGGCGAAGGACCTCGCGGCCGGCTGCCTGGATCTCACTCAGCCGCGCTTCCCGGCTCATGACGCCTTTCTTCGCCAGTCGTCGGAGGATGTTGTCGACCATAACGACCGAGCCGTCCACGAGCAAACCAAAATCGATTGCCCCGAGGCTCATCAAATTTCCGGAGAGACCTGCCTGCATCATCCCGCTGAACGCGATCAGCATCGATAACGGAATGGCGGACGCCACGATCACGCCGGCGCGGAGATCGCCGAGGAAGAGGAACAGCACGGCAATGACGAGGCATCCACCTTCAAGCAGATTGTTGCGCACGGTGTGCATCACCTTCGCGACCAACAGCGTCCGGTCGTAGTAGGGTTCGATGGTTACACCAGGGGGGAGGGTCGCTTCGATTTCTCTCACTCGTATTTTGACACGCTCGACCACCTGTTGCGCATTCTCGCCGGCCAACATCTGGACCATGCCGATGACGGTTTCGCCCTCTCCCATCGCGGTCGCAGCGCCGATGCGGAGGGCCGATGCCTCCTTCACCTCCGCGAGGTCTGCAATGTATATCGGGACTCCCCCGGGACCGTGCGCTACCACGATTCTCGCGAGGTCGGCCACCTGCGTCGCCAAGGCTTCACCGCGAATGAGCAATTGTTCGCGTTGACGCTCGATATAGCCGCCGCCGGCGATGGCATTGTTGCGTTCGAGCGCCTCGAACACGTGCCGGATCGAGAGATTGAAGGACTGGAGCTTCGCCGGGTCCACCACGACTTGGAACTGTTGCGGTTCTCCTCCCCAAATGTTGACTTCCACCACGCCCGGCACGGCTCGCAGTCTCATCCCGATATCCCATTCAAGAAGCGTTCGGAGGGCCATGGGACTGTAGCCATGCCCCTTCAGCGTGAATTGATAGACTTCGCCCAATCCGGTCGTCAGCGGTCCCACGATCGGACGGCCATACTCGACCGGGATACGTTCCATCGCGCGGGTCAGCCGTTCCGTGACCAACTGTCTCGCGCGGTAGATGTCCATCTTATCTTCGAAGATTGCGGTAACCGCCGAGAGCCCGTAGCGCGACACAGATCGAAGTTCGCGGAGGGCAGGCAATCCGCTCAGCGAGGCTTCGATCGGAAACGTAATGAACTGTTCCACTTCGACCGGACCGAGTGCCGGCGAACGGGTCAGGATTTGGACCTGGACCGGCGTCAGATCCGGCATGGCGTCGATGGTGAGGTGGGTCAGCGACCACAGACCGATGGCGACCACGAGCATCACCGCCACCAGGGTGAAGAAACGGTAGCGCAGCGAGAGGGTGAACAGCCTTTCCATCTTACCCTCCCTCTCCGGACCCGATATGTTCTTTGAGTAGTACGTTCTTCAGGTCGAAGACGCCGTCGACCACCACCTGCTCGCCCGCTGTCAGTCCCTTCCGCACTTCCACCAATCCTCCGCCTTCACGGCCGGCTTCGATCGGGACGAAGGCGTAGCCGGTCTCCCGCTGAACGAACACGCCACGCACGTTGTCTACCATCGTCAGGGCCGACAGGGGTACCGCCAAAGCCGGCGGACTCACGATCGCCAGCTGAACGTCCACATACTCCCGTGGCTTCAGGCTCTGCTGCCCGTTTGCGACCTCGAACCGAACTCGAATCGTGCGCGTCGTCTCGTCCGCTACCGGTGCAAGATAGGTGAGCGGAGCCGTGACCGGCTCGCCGCCCTTTGGCAGGATCGTCCCCACATCACCCTCTTTGAATTTCCTGGCCTGTTCGATCGGCAGATTGGCAAAGACCCAGACCCGGCTCGTGTCGACGACCTCGAATAGTTCATTTCCAGGCGTGACTCCCTGTCCCCGCACAACATTTTGCGCGACCACCGTCCCGGCGATCGGCGACTTGAGGGTATAGCGATGCCCCTCCTGGTGGCTTCCATGCTCCAGTTGATGTAACTCATCTGCCGTCATGCCCATGTTCAAGAGCTTCTCGCGAACATGTTGATGACGGGCCTGCGCTTCAATGTAATGGCCTCGCTCTTCTACCAGTCGGCGCTCCGTCACGATCTGATCGGCCGCCAGTTTCTCGGTCCGCCGGTACCCGCTCTCGGCGACATCCGCCTGGGCCTTCGTCACGAGATATTCCTGCACCAATTCATCCAAGCGCAGACTCTCTATAGCCAACAATGGCTGACCGCGCTGGACTCGATCACCCAACTGGACATAGATAGACTGGACTTGGCCTTCCAGCCGGGACGTAATCTTGGCGACTTGCTTCAGATCGAGCGCGACTTCGCCGGGGGCCGTCACCACTTCTGAAATCACGTGCGCTGCGACGCTGTCGGTCCGTACTCGATCCCGCACGGCTGCCGGGACCTGGATGGTGCTGATGCGAGACCCGCCTGACTGTGGGCTCGTTTTCGGCGGAGGAGGCGACGGTTCACTTCCGTGCTCTCCGCAGGCCGTGACGAATACGAATAGCGCGAGTACACAGGCCCCGCTCTGTGCTGTCCATCTAGTTCTCATGATCAGCTTCCTTCCGGATCCTCAGATCCCGCCGACAGCACGTTCAAGCCGAGCAAGGGCGATCGAGAGGTCCGCGCGCGCCTGGACGTATTCGAGCAACGTTTGCCTATACACGCGTTGGGAATCGAGCAGATCCAGGAGGCTGGCAGCTCCCTGCTGGAAACTGACCCGTGCGACCCGGAGCGTCTGCTCTGCTTGCTTCAGCAACCCCGCTTCGAATACCTGGAGTTGTTCGTTGGCGGTGCGGACATCCTGCACATGTTGTGTGATGGCTTGAATCATTTCATTTTGGACCCGCAACCGCTCTGCTTCTGCGCGATGTCTGGACCCGAGGGCCGTTTCGATCTCTCCTTGCCTCCGGTACCAGAGTGGAAGAGGAACGCTGAGCCCTGCGGTGACCGACTCATCCCCGGCCTCACGATGATAGCTGCCTTGCACCGTGACGTTCGGAACCCTGGACTCCTTTTCGAGCGTTGCGCTGAACTCCGCCTGTTCGACGAGCTTACTGAGCCGTCGAAGGGTCGGATGCTGTTCCATCGCGCGGGCTACCAGCGCATCAAGGTCGAGCCCCTGTTGAAGCGAATCAAAATCGCCCTGGATCGAGAATTGTCTGCCCAACCGGCCGGCAGTCATCATATCGAGCTTGGCCCTCGCCACCACCAAGGCATTCTGGGCACGTGCGGCCTCTTTCTTGGCTTTCTGGACTTCGACGCCGGCCTTCATCGTTTCGAAAGGTGTGGCCTCGCCCGCGGCCACGCGCGCCTTCACGGTTCGCAGGACCTCCTCGACCATCGCCAGGTTTTGGCCGGCCAACTCGACATCGCGCTGAGCGAACAAGACGTTGTAAAAAGCGACCTTCACCTCAGCAGTCACGTTGAGGCGTGCCTCCTCCATCGCAGCGCTGGCTCCTGCTGCTCCTGCATCGGCTGCCTGCTGTCTGGCACGGCGTTTTCCTTGCCACTCCACCGGCTGTTCGATCGTCACCGTTCGCTCAGTAATATTGACCCCCGTGCTCGGATCGCGAATGCTCCCTCGTCCGGCTGTTCCGGAAATCGAAGGGTTGAGATAGGCCCCGGCGGCAACTTGTTGTCCCCGGCTTTGCCGCATGTACCCCTGAGCTCCCGCCATGGCCGGATTGTGCTCCAGTGCCAATTCAAGCACCGTGTTTAAGGTTTGGGTGGCGTTGGGTTCTCCGGCAGCGGCAGCCACGTACGGGCTCAGACACAGGATCTCTACCCCCGACACCAGGATCCCTAGCCACGCTATAAGTTGACGAGTCATTGATTGTCTCCTCCCCTTCACAGGCGATAGGCTCGGACCATCCGCGAGAACCTGGCGGATCAAAGCGGACGTGATCGCGATCTCCGCAAGACCTGCGGTCGGGAACAAGAAAAGGCACCGCCCCTCACCGACAGATGATGGCGATACGCCCGCGTTGCTCGATCATCGTAAAACGGGAAAATGGGTCAGAGTGACTGAAAGGGAGGGGCACGCAGAGGAAGCGCAGTGGAGAGAAACAAAATTGTGTGCGAGCTATCCGGCTGAAACGAATCAAGAGCCACGGCTCGTTGAGCCGTCGTACTCTCGATGACCGGCAATCCAGAGACCGTCATCCCCGGCTTCGGCAGTGGACGATCGACCGGGCTGGTCAGCAGTGAGAATTCAATCTCAGGGTGATTGAACGCATGACCGGAATGCGCACGAGCCTGAAAGAACCGATGCTCCGCTTCAGGGCAGGTCGGATCGTGGACCTGATTCGTGTACTCGCACTCGAGGTCCGCAGATAACACAGTATGGATTGTGCCGCCGTGAACATGACTCGCATCTCCGTGACGATGATCTGCATCGGGATGCACGTGGAAAAGGGGAACCATGAGCATCCAGAGGGACGCCCACACGAGGACCATCACGCGAGTACAGGATGACTTTTCACATATTCTTCGCATTGAGAATTGACCCTAGCACAGTTCTCCTGTCCCATCAATCGGCCTATCCATTTTCTGCTCACTCGAAGGGACTCGAATCGGAAGGATTTGCTTACCCGTGGAACGGTCCAGGTGGCTCGGAATGATACGTCGACGGATGAGGCTCTCCAGAAACAAGAAGGGCGGGAGAAGCTCAACGCCGCTCCCGCCCTTCATGATGATCAAACCCTCCGCTACTTATTCGGCTGCGGGGTATAGCGCAGATAGGGCTTCACGGTCTTGAAGCCCTTGGGGAAGAGGGTCTTCGCTTCGGCGTCGTTCACGGCCGGGGTGATGATGCAATCTTCTCCGTCCTTCCAGTTGGCCGGCGTGGCGACTTTAAACTTCGAGGTCAATTGGAGCGAATCGATGACTCTCAGAAGTTCGTCGAAGTTCCGGCCACATGAGGCTGGATAGGTTAAGGTCAGCTTGACCTTTTTGTCAGGCCCGATGATGAACACTGAACGGACGGTCATATTGTCCAGCGCGTTCGGATGGATCATGTCGTACAGGGTCGCGACCTTTTTCTCCGGGTCGGCGATGATCGGGTAATTCATCGAGGTGTGCTGCGTCTCATTGATATCGTTGATCCAGCCCTTGTGCGAGTCCAGCGGATCGACGCTGATGGCGATGACTTTCACGCCCCGCTTCTTAAACTCCGGCGTAATCTTGGCAACGGTCCCCAACTCGGTGGTGCAGACGGGGGTATAGTCTTTCGGGTGCGAGAAGAGAATCCCCCACCCTCCGCCCAGCCACTCATGAAAGTTGATGGTCCCTTCGGTGGTCTCTGCCGTAAAATTCGGTGCCTCGTCTCCCAGTCGTAGTGCCATGGTAGCCTCCTTATTATTTAATCAAGCCAATGACTCGACATCAATAATCGTCATACGATACTGTCCTTACTGGACGAAGTGCAAGAGGGAATCGGGGGACCACATCATGAGCACACAGTATCCGAGAAGTCCGAAAGTCCGGCTGGGGGGCATCGCCCATCTTGGTCGAATCATCGACAAGATTCGGCTCCGTCATGCGGGCCAGATTCAAGACTATAACTATTTGACCGTCGGCTTCGATCGCTATCTTCTCGACTTCCTCGAACTCGAGGCCTCTGAATTCGAACAACGGGTGCTTCTTGGGGGAGCCGATACGGAAATATTGGACTGGGTTCGCACCCACATGCGGAACCGGTCTCCGGAAGAGATTGCCAATTGGAACCAGCGCATCGAGACGAGTGGACCGATGGATGAGGCAGGAAAAGCACGATTTCAGCAGCGCCTCAAAGACATAGCGCAGAAGAGAGGTGTGTCCGTATCAACACTCCCGCCCATCACCACCTGGACCGACATCATTGAGATTGACGAGGACCGCCTCTAACCAAGCGCGCGACCGGCGAGAAAGGCGGGACCGGCGAGAAAGGCGAGAGCCGAAGTTGGGGGTTCGAAGCTGCGAAAACCTCGAACATTGGACCTCGAACCTTCGCGCGTCCGGCACGTCTAGCCCGTCCCGCTATTCCCCTTATCCTTGACCTTCCTCATGATCCGGCCGCGATCGTCAGCCGACTCCTGACCTTCTCATTCCCGGACACCGTCGGATCAACTTCCTGTAGGAATACTCGCTCCTCTGCCAGCTTCCCTGCTTCAATCAACTGATCGCGCACCTGCTCCGCCCGTTGGCGCGCCAGGGTGCGCAACTCCGTTTCATCGACCGGTAACGAGGCAGCCAGCTGCTGCTCCATCTCCTGCAGAGTCGGAGGCTTTGAGGTGGCATCAGCCGGCTGAGGAGGCGCTGAAGCCGCGAGCTGACTGCGCCGCTGCTCGTACAAATCCGTCACAAGCCGTTGTTCGTCATCGATTGAGAGGGGCTCGTCCTTGGAGGCGTCCGTCCCCCGCTCACGCTGTCGCATGGCGCGCAATTGTTCATTCAATTTGTTTGCCCTGAGTGCCTCACGGTCGCGAGCGGAATCAGCCGTCCCGGTAATGTCGAGCCTGAGCCCGGGACGTTCCTCAAGAGCCTTCGCCAGCGCGTCGACCTTCTTCATCTCTTCGCTTGCGACTGCCGCACTGCCAGGCTGAAACTCAATGAATTGCAACTCTTCCCCGTTTCCGCCTCCCGGAATGAGCTTTCCCATCAAAGTGAAGGGCGAGGCGATGATTTTTGTGAGGAGATTGAGCAGGGTCGAGAGCACAACCCTTCCGTATTTGAAGTCGGGATCGCTTAGATCACCTCGAATCGGCAAATCGATTTCGATCCTCCCCTTCCGGTCCTTCAGCAAGGCAACTGCCAGCGGAACCGGGAGCGACGTGGCATCCGGGCTGTTGATCTTCTCTCCGAATGTGAGTTGGTCGATGACGATGCTGTTTTCCGCGTCGAGTTGCTTCTGAGAAATCTTGTACTTGAGATCAAAAAACAACTTCCCCTTTGAAAGGCTGTATCCCACATATTTCCCGCTATACGGTCCGGCCGTGGTCAGATCCATGTTCTCGAACGTGATGGCGAGATCGGTGAAGGCATTTTCGCTTAACGGATTGATCGCCCCGATAATCTTGAGCGGCGCGACTTTGTCCACCCGGCCGGCCAGGTTCACATCGGCCTTGGCCAGTTGCTTGGAGGACAACCCCTTAATGGTCCCGGTCAGGTCGGAGATCCCGATCCGAACGACAGGCTGAAGCGACTCATCGCGGAAGGTGGCCGCGGCCTTCATGAGGTTGACGACACCCACCGTCACGGACACAGGAGCGCCTTTGGATTTCTGACCCGACACAGGCTTCTCCTCGGTCGTCGACGGAGCGGCGTCACCGGACGCGAGCTTGGACAGATTCAGGCTCCCGTCTGATTGGACAACGACATGGACGGCCGGTTGCTGGATCGTGATCGCGCCGATCGCAACGGCCGTGGGATCGACCGTGAGGCTCACTTTGTTGAGGAACAAGGCCTTCAGGGAGGCGATCTCATCGCCCTGATCGCGATCTGCCACAGCCAACAACGTGACGCCCGCGTTCCCGTCGAAGGACAGGAGAGGGCCTTTCGGATGTTTCGTGGCGAAATGTGTCGTGCCGTTGAGATCCACGGCCCCCGACAGCACATCGATCCGCGCGGCCTTCTCGAAGTAGGGTTGAAACGGCCTAATGGCGATGTCCTTCAACGCAAGGTCGAGATCCGCCTGAAAGGGGTCCGGCACGATCGAGCCTTCTACGTGGATCTGGCCGGCCTTGTTGAGATGCAGGTCCACGGTCAAGGGGAGCGGGCCTTTCAGCGGAACGTACACGTCATGAGTCTCCGCCGTCAGCGCCTCAATCGTGAGATGCGCGGGGGACGGCAGGGACCGATCCTCGAAATCGATCGCATGATTCTTGATCGCAACCTGCCTGAGGAGAACCGACCAGGGTTTCTCGCTCGCAGATTCGGCGGCCGGTCCGGCCGGAGACGCAGCCGACGGTGGAGAGTCCTTGGGCGCGAACAGCTGCTGGTAGTTGACCGTCCCGTCCGGATTCAACCAGGCCGTCCAGGAGGCGTTCTCGATCGCGATCGAATCCACCGAAACGGACTGTTTCGCGAGATCAACCTCCACCCCATCCACCGCTACTATCGGTATCGAGATCACCGGATCGAGGCTGCCGTCCTCCTGCAGCTTGAGGTTCTGGATCCGGGCGTTGGCGCGTGAAACGTGAAGATTGACCGGGCTGGCTCCTGCATTGAAATCATAGGAGGCAGCGGCGCTGAACGAGCCGTCGGTCAGGTCGAATCGAAACCGGTCATGGAGGTAGGGCCACAGCGAGTGCAGGTTCACGCCGGATAAGGCGAACTTGCCGGAGGATTGGATCGGCTCGAGAGACACCTTCCCTTCCCATGCCAGCAGCTCACCTTTCCCCAACTCGGCCGTAAACGCATAGGTATTGTCCCCCCCGGGCTTCGTGTGAAAATTCTTGAACTCGATGCGAATCGGCACGATTTCGAGGCTGTAGGGCTTCGGCTTCGAGTCGTCCCGGAATTCCACGATCCCCTGGGTGATTTCAAAGTGGTCGATCTCGATGGCGGGAAGCGGAGACGGCGGTTTCTCAGGCTGAGGCGTCGGGGGCTGTCGCGCCTGATCATCCGGAGGAATCAAATCGGCCAGATTTACACGCCCCTTCTTGGACACCTTGAGCGAGACGTACGGTATGGCAAGCCGGATTGTGTCGAACACATAGGCCCGATGAACGAGCGAGACCGATTGAAAATTCACGAAGAACTCGTCGAACCCGATCAACGCCGACTGATCGGGCTCCCGGATTTCAAAACCGGTCACCCGCAGAGTCAGGAGGAAGGGATTCACCTCCACCTCTTTCGCCAGCACGGGACGATGGAGTTTCTCCGAGACAGCCGGGAGGACGTGCGCCTTGATGATGTAGGGAACGAGAAAGAATCCTGCGAGGCCGTAGCAGATGACCAGAATGAGCGCGGCGACGATGAGGCGTGACGGGCGAAACAACCAGCGCATAGATATGAGGCCCCCTGGTGCGCCCGGCTGGAATCCAACCAGCGACCCTCAGCTTAGCAAGGCTGATTCAGGCGTATTGTTAAACTCCCTGTCTTGACTCTGGTTTCCCGCTTTGCCTTACGGTTTCATGATGTTACAAGCTTCTATCCATTCCAGATCTTGCTATGCCATTGAATCTGTAACGAACACTTTTAGCACAAAATAAGCACAATGATTAGACCAAAAATCCTGGTTAGTCATAACGTGCGGAACGCACTCGTATCTCAAGTACCGAGCGGTTCTACGCAAAGCAGGACGTTTAACAGTCTTCTTTGGTGTCATTGAAGAGGTAGACAGCATAATGGGACGTAACGGCGAGCAGTCACGCTGCAGTACCTCCCGCTATCTGCTGGAGTTTCGTTAACGTCGGAGCGTGCGGCGTTTTCAGTCGGTATGGTTTGATGAGAGCAACCCGCCGTTGGTCCCGCCTTGGGCAGCACGCCTCTTGCTCTCTAGATGCTTTCGCTCATGCGCCACGGAGGATTCCGGCGATTCACACCGGCATGAAAAAGGCAGATGCGGTTGCCGGCAGGATCGCGCAGATATGCCTCACGCCAGAGCCAGGGCTGGTTCCGGGGCTCCGACTCGAACTGAAACCCCGCGGACTTCAGTTCGCTCACTGTGGCGTCGAGATCTTCGAGCTCGAAGTAGACAACGACACCACCATCTCGGGGAAACTCCGACGTGCGGTGCAGGGAGAAGGTGGAGCCGCCAACGGGGCACTCGAAGCGGGCGTAGTCGGGCGGGCTGCTCACGATCTGGCGCAGCCCGAGCGCTCGATAGAACGCCACCGAGGCCGCCAAGTCGGCGCAGGGCACAGTTACTTGATTGAGGTTCATCGAAGAAACACCCGAGCACGCCGGAAACAGGGAGCCAGGAAGCGCTGGTCCCAAGAAGTGAGAATTATCCAACGCGCGACAGTCTTGCTTTGAAATATCGATGAATGCCCCGCGACCCAAACGCGAATCCATGTCCATCGAAGAAGCGACCACTTCTAACCTGCTGAAGAGCTCACCTATCGTTCGAATGCCTCTTAGGATTGCAACTCGGGGATGGAGGTAACAAACAGATCAAAAAGATACCCTTCTCTATACGGACGCACCTCGCATTTCGATACAAAATCGACGGGGATTTCGAAAAGGGAAGAAGCCCTCTCCCGCGAGTAAGGGAATGCGAGTATATGAAAGTTTTTTTGACGAGCCAGATATTTCCCTATGTCCTCCTCAGAGGCATAACCGACATAGTAGGCGATCCCATCACGACGCTTATGAATCTCCAGCGAGAATTTATTGCCACGCTTCGTGTCCAGCAATTCGCTGCACGTTGAGAAGCCATATATTCCCTTCGGCAAACCCTGTATTTTTGTTCCAGCTTCCAATTCAGTAAGCGGTCTAAGCTGATGCTCTTGCCGTAGTTCCAGTATCGCTTTGGGGACGGCTTGTACATCCGGCATCTTTCGGACATCGCTCTGCGTGTTCTTGCCTTGATTGTCCCTATTCCGAATCTCGGAGAGGTTACTTGGAGAATTCAATTTGACAATGAGGTACGCCAATATCACCAACCCAAGCGGAACAGTTATCAGATACAGATACCACCGTTTCATGCCTGTTAGGATATACCGAAGCCTTCCCTCAAGTAAAAAAGTAGCCTGCGCGTGAGGTCTCCACCGTGATCGCTGTCGGGCGAGTCTCAGGCTCAACAACCGTCATCGAGACCAGGGAGCCACTAGACACTCGCCGAGACATTTCATTGGTCTGGAGTGGGTCAAGGAAACCTTCCCTCGAAATACCCGGACTCTTGCGCCTCTGACTGACACAATCCTACAATGGGCCTCACAGCGAGGCTCCCCTCATTCCATTCTCGATTCGGCCCTTCCGTCGCTCCCCTGTCTGCTGCCCTGTGACCAACCAATGCAGCCTGTTCGAGGGCCACGGCATCGTGTGGAATCTTTCGCTCGCGGGCCGGCGGTTCTCTGGCGATCAGCCGCTGCGAGTCAGGGAAGTGTGTTCGCTCACGGTGAACCTGCCGACTCAACAACGGACCTCCATAGCCGCTGGCATCGTTCGATGGGTCCGTGGGGAGGAGTGTGGGGTCGAAACACTCGTTATTGACGGCGAGTCACGGGGAGATATGGAGCAGTACTTCCGGCAGCGAGTACAGGAATCCATTGAGAGCATCCCATGAACGACCAACGCCCCA
>JAGXAR010000131.1 GCA_018971525.1 Nitrospirota bacterium | reverse complement strand
TCATCTGTCGTTGAAGAAAAACCCCTTGAGGCTGGGAAAAAACCCGTGTAAGTTGTGAAGTCTTGCGCGAGGGCCGGCGTAGCTCAGTTGGTAGAGCAGCGGTTTCGTAAACCGCAGGTCGTCCGTTCAATCCGGATCGCCGGCTCCATTTTTTCAGTGGCTTAGAGAAGCCTCGCAAGATCGAATCTGCGATTGTGCTAATGAAATGGACCCAGCCTTCTTCCCAGACGAGTCTCACACGAGGCAAGATGGGTGGTGTTGAGCGCACAACCCACACTCATCGTCAGCAAGAAGGGAGGGGCTGTTATGCACATCACGACATTGGGGATCGATGTAGCGAAGAACGTGTTTCAGTTGCACGGGGTGGATGCGCGAGGGCGCGCGGTGCTCAGCCGACGCGTGAAGCGCAGTCAGTTGATGGACACGGTGGCGAGTCTGCCGCCCTGTGTGATCGGGATGGAGGCGTGCGGGAGTGCGCAGCACTGGGGGCGAGCGTTTGAACCGCTCGGGCATACGGTCAAGCTGATGCACCCCAAGTATGTCAAGCCCTACGTCAAGACCAACAAGAATGATCGTCGCGATGCGGAAGCGATCTGTGAAGCGGTGAGTCGGCCTACCATGCGCTGTGTCTCGATCAAAACGGTGGAACAAGCCGACCTGCAGGCTGTGCACCGGACACGGTCGCTCTTCGTGAAACATCGGACCGCCGTCATCAATCAGATTCGGGGTTTGTTGGCCGAGTATGGATTGGTGATTGGACAATCCCCAGAGAAGGTCCGGCCTGCCCTCGTCCGGTTTCTGGATGACGCGGCGTCGGGATTGACCGCATTTGCCCGAGACACCTTCGCCGAGTTGTACGCACAACTGACGGAGCTCGACGCGCGCATCGAGCGGGTGACGCACCGGGTGGAGCGCGTGTCCCGGGCGCATCCGGTCTGCCAGAAACTGGCGGCGGTGCCGGGGATTGGTCCGTTGACGGCCACGGCGCTGGTGGCGACCGTCGGTCGGCCCCAGGCGTTTCACAACGGCCGGCATCTGGCGGCCTGGTTGGGGCTGGTGCCTCGGCAATATTCCAGTGGGGGCAAGGAGCGGTTAGGCGGGATTTCGAAACGCGGCAGTCGATATGTGCGGACGCTGCTGATTCATGGGGCGCGCGCTGTCGTGCAACGGGCCGAGCGGAGGACCGATACGCAGGGGCGGTGGCTGTGGGCGCTCAAATGCCGGAAAGGCACCAATGTCGCCGCCGCCGCGCTGGCGAATAAAAATGCCCGCGTCGTGTGGGCACTACTCGCTCGTGATGACGTCTACCGGCGACCCGCCTAGACGCGCGACACAGCCAGCAGCGTTCTGCGCAAGAAGCAGTACGCAGCATCATACGTTTCGTCCTGCCGAGGAGTGCAACGCGGAGCATCCGTGATGACACCAGAGGGACACCCAGCGCGTTCAGACCCTGGACAAATTGTCGGCCCAACCAAGGCCGTTGTGCTCATGAGGAGAACGCGCGCGTATTTCATCAAGGCCCGGACACATCTGTGGTCCACCGAGAGGCCGGATATATAGACGCAGCCCTGTTTTTCAATGGTTCATCGCGTGACACACCGTCGTTGCAGCGAAGGCTGGGTCCATATATAAATTTGTGCTAAAAGCGGTTCGAATCGCAGAGAATCCCTGGAATCGGCAGAGCTGCCGGAATGTTCATAAGCCTCGGTGTCCCGATACAAACGGGGAAACCATTTGAATCACCAAACATTTTCAATAACGGTGCATTCACATTTCTAAACCGTGGGTCGAAGAGAGCAGAGTCAGTGGCTTGTCGGTACGACGTGATAACCCGCGGTTTACAAAACAGATACCAGGGGGTTGCTCAAGTCGTTGATGACATGGGCAATCTCTTTGTCATTCCTGCCGTATCGCGCATTCCACTGTTCACCTCGCTTTGCCCCGCATTGCCATCAGGCAGCCACGTTTGGCTGTTTTTCTAACACTCTAATAACACCTGGCTGGGGGGTGGGTGATACACCAGCCGCATCGCACATCGCCATCGAACGCGAGGCATTTCTAGCCAAGCCCCACGAAAAATTTGGAATACTCGCTGAATCATTGAGCCACTAGCCCGGTGTGCAAGTAGATTCGGCGTCTGAATTGAATGCAACAAATACTGGTAATGGTTCCACCCTGTTGTGCGGTTCCGCTTGCACGTGCTAATCAGCGTGGCACTTGGTAGCCTGGTCAATGTGTCCGGCAGGGAATAGAATCCTCGCTATGCTGATTGATCACCGTACTCCTCGGCCGATCTTCGCCCTTATCTGGATTGCGTCGGCCATAATCCTCTTGCAGGGGTGCATCTCCAAACCTTCGCCTATCGCTGTCCACTACCCCATCACGTCAGGATCACACGAGACGCTCCCCTCGTCCCGAGACCGGATTCTCGTCTGGGGAGAGGAACCGCTGACCGACATGGCCGTGGAGTGGCTTATCGCCCATCATTACGCTGCCATCATCAGGCCAGAAACCGAACTCTCCCAAGCTAAGGAACAAGCACATACGTTTTCAGATCGAACGCTTGCGCTGTCGGTGGCGCAGAACGTGGGGGCTGACTTTGTGCTATTTCTGGATCGTGAGGAGAGCAAGCACGGGGCGTTAGTCGAGACACGATGCGACGATCAGTTCTATGTCGATGTGGCCGTGCGTGGGGTATCAGTGTCGACCGGCGCAGTGGTGTGGCACGGGAATGCCCATTACCCCCTTTGTGTGAATCTCAGCAGACGCACGTTTCAAAGCCTCACCTGCCAGGCCCTCGCCACCGCATGGGGCCTCCGTCCGTCTGGCCAGCTAGAGATCCCGTCGAGCCTGATGTGCACGGCTGGCCAAACCGAGCCGGCATTTCTTCGCTGACACTGGTTACGTACTTCAGAGCCGGAGCAATTGACAATTGAATGGCCAAGGGGGTGTGGGGTGATACACGAGCGGCATGAACCTGTATAAGCGTTCTCGCCAGTTTGTAGGTGAGGGCAAGGCTGCTGCGGAGCGTATGTGCTCAGATAATTGGCGACGCCAGAAATGACGAAGCTCTTGCCGAGTGCAAGTGCCACCACTCCGACGCGCCACCTTGACGGCGCCCCATCGATCCTAGCAGCAGCTATCTGCTGATCTGAATGTGAACGGGGTCAGGCGTCCACAGTGACCGTCTTGATGGCGGCTTTGACCTTAGCGGCCATCTCCGGTGGAAGGGAGGACGCCTTATGCGCCACCTTTGCATGTTCACCTGCTAAGCGCATAACCTCCTCCTCCGTCTCAGCCCTCACCTGAAAAGCACAACTTCCCTTGGGGTCTACATCCAGACAACCGAGCTGTTTGTACTGTTTTTTTGCCATGACGACCTCCTGGGTGAATGGTCACCGCGAGCATTGTTCTACTTGTGGAGCGTGGTCCGCTTATGCTGAGTCCTCCGCGAACTATGAATTACCGTCTTCCCTCGCTGCAATAGGAACGCACGGAACAATGAGCAAGAGGATTGGAATCACCTTGATGAAGACGAGACATAAAGTAGGCTTGTGAGGCGGCCGTCAGACAAGGGACCGTTTCCGCAGATAAAATCGATTCTTACACACCTCGCAACGCCATGGGAACATCCCTAACAGTCGATGGCTGAAGTCCCGGCTGCCACGCCGACCGGTCCGGTAACACTCCGCTGAAGCACAATAGGGGCAAATCACCCCAATATTCCGTGGCATCTGACTACTCGGTGCAGTGTTTCGTACTGTCAGAAGCGCCAACACGTTTCGCAGGCGCGATGCAGGAAGCTGGAGAAGCACAGTGCCCTCCTTACTGCGGATGGGATGGTGCGGCACGAAGTCACGAGACTTATCGGAAATAGGCTATGCTGCCGAGGTCGTTTGGTATATGCCCCAAAAGAGGGGAGTGAATTGATGTAGTAATTAGTAATTAGACAGACGTGCTTCCACTGCGCCGGTAGGTTATCTGTCTCACAGGCACGTTCCCGCCCGTCGATACCCTGCCGCTTCCAGCTACTTCTTCCGCCACTCCCACGGCGGCACGAGTTGGGGATCAACACCTAACCCTAACCCTTTCTTGGCCTCTCTCGCTTCCTTCTCCAACTCCTATAGTGCCGTATCGCCTGGCGCATACTTCCGATGAGGGTACAGGCATTGTCAGTCTTACTGACATGAAGTTCCATTTCGCCGATGAGGGAACTTGGTTTCACGGGGAAAGCGACGGCAGGGGGCGATACGTGAAGGGCATGGGAGGGCGCAGGGAAGCGTATTCTAGGTGGGATGCGAACGAGCTCGCAAGAGCCGTTTGGAGAAATGGTTGTATTTCGATGATGGAGACTCTTTAACCTGCGGTTTACAAACTCGACTCGGACCAATCTGACACGACCCACCCAGAGCTAACCAAAGGAAAAACTGAAGAGTCCGAAGAACCATCCTCGTGATGGATCGGGATGGCTTGGCCTGTTCCGGTAGCAGGGTGGTAGCAGATATTTTTTAGACATCAGGGCTTAGATCCTCGGCCTTTTGAGGGGCTAGGAGGTGCTTCGACTTTTTGAGATGGAATTGCTACCGGCCAACGCCAGAGGAATATCGCTAGGCCAAGAGAAATGATAAGACCCCAAAAACCGATATCAGAGCTATACCGCTCTAAGACCGAGGCTGTTCCTCTGTAAATTGCCACCGTTGGAAACAGACGCGCTGGAATTGCAAAAATCATAAGGAACGCCATTACTATAATTTGCAGTAGAAGTGAGATGAGGAAAATTGTTTGACCATATTTTATTCTTGTCTCTCGCGGAAGAATACGGTTCGCAAGAAATTGGGGACTAAAATAAAATATCTGACCGAACACAATGAGAAAGATGATTTGGGCCGTTAGACCTCCTAGGTATGTGCTGTGCTCGTCCCCAAAGTCCTCGATATGGCTTTTTACTGATTCAAGCAATACTCGATCTGTACCCTTTATCTCCCAGCGAGGAAAATGTCCGAGAGTAATGTTGATGGAGCTGACAAAGAGGCGGCGATTAAAACAGCCTAGACGAAATTCATTCGCGTATGTCAAAAGTCGATCTTCACCAAAAATCTTGTCGATGGAAGAGCCTGATATTGAACCCTTTGGACCTGCAAGTTCATAAGTGCAAGTATTCTCTGTGTTCTCAGGTACAGTACTGTAGAGATGTTGCAAATCCCTTAGAAACTTATCGAGGTCAGAGAAAGTAAGTTTGACCGGAGGAATATCGCCCTTAAACTCATAAATAATGGCGTCATTGGTTTGGCTGAAGGCCAGTGATGAACTCGTCAACACTATGCCAAGTGAAAGTCTAAAGATTAAGGTCTTAAGCATATCTTATGAGTTTGTATCATCGAGGCAATATAGAAACAATAGAAGAGGACCGCTACCTGCGGTTTCATAATTCTGGAGACGGTTAAAACAAATAGAAACTCAAGACGTTACAAGCTCTGCTACTACGATGCTACCAGTCCGGACCGCGCCGAACATGGGAAAGCGGTCAGGTCGTGCAATCGCACAATATTCGGCTCTGTGATTCTAGCTATATCACCAGCCACTCGCGATAGGTCGTGGCTGTCTCCGGCTTCGTGACTTTGAGAACGGCTGTCGTGCGGGGTTCATGACGTCCGCGCCCGTTGCGGTACGGCGGGCGGGGAATCGGTCGGTCCGAAGCAGGAAGCCCTGGTGGTCGTAGAAGTCCACCAGGATTAAGGGTTTACAAAGACGGGTCCATTCTTAAATCGCTCCAGGCTCACCTTCTATCAAGAGATTCCGGTTTTACCGGCGACGGAGGCACCTCTTCGCTGCTCGATGCCGGTTGCGCCGCTGCTCTATTCTCTTCCGGACGGATCAAGACCATTTTGAGGCGCACGGCGCTTCGGACTTTCTTGAGGTCAAAAACGTCCGGTCTAAACAGGGGCTCAAACCAAATGTCTTGGTTCCGATAGGCTCTGCGATTTCGGGCAATCTGTCCGGAGGCAGACAACCTGTCGCCATTGAAAGGTTCCATAAAAACAGGAGCTTTGGCCTTGTTCCATTGAATCCCGGGACAAGCTGTGCGTTGGGGCGAAGCAGCCACTCCGTTTCTGTATGCTTCGTATCTGTCTGAAAGACAGGCCTCAAAAGAAATTCGGGACAGATGGCATCCCCTTTGCTCAAAATAAATATGGGTGTAGCGCACTTCATGAGAAGAGGGAACGGGATCAATCAATTGTTTTTCAGAACTGAGTGAAACATTTTCCCCTCCTTCCCCAAAGAGGAGATCACTATGAGCTAGGCTCGAAAAAGTGGACGCCTTCAACCTATGATCTGAGGTCTGGAGGTGTGGCATGGAACGGTTACCGCGACAGAAGTATACAAAGGAGTTCCGGGAGCAAGCGGTGCAGCTCGTCTTGGAACAGGAGTTGACGATTCCAGA
>JAGXAR010000130.1 GCA_018971525.1 Nitrospirota bacterium | reverse complement strand
AGCAGGCGCGCATCCAGCATGCGGAGAATAACCAGAGTAAGAAGATCTATCGAGAGAAGCACAACAACCGGACCCGCTGACGGCGGGTTCGGTACCAAGGGAGACAGACCGCTGCTGGACGGAAAAGCGGCGGTCTGTCGAACAATCCAAATGGATCTGATGAGGTTCTTCGTGAGGGAGAGTCGTGATGTGCCTCGCGTGCGCAACAGGAACAACGTCAGCAAGTATAGAGACTGTGCTCATCATGTTGTGCTCAAGCCCACCTAACTCCACCCTCTTCAGCCCTATTCCAGCCAAAGTTCGCTTTTCCCCTAACTCTTGTTCTGGTTGGGTCCAGTGAGCCTAAGTGGGCTGGACGAGGGATCTGAAAACGCTTTCATAAACCGCTGCTTTGACGGCGAGACAGATCCTGCAATTTTCTGATTCAGAGACACGGAATGGCTAGTTGTGGAAGGCTCGAATTTCGAGGGTTTGAGGGCCAGAGTTCTTGCATGTTTTGTGGACAAACGACTTCTCAACTTTGGCGGCCTCGGCAATCACTCGAATCGATCTCCCCTGAGCCTTCACCTGTAGAAGCATCCGTCTCAACGGCAGCGATTTTCCAGAGAAGGACCAGGCTTTTTGAAAAAAGAGCAAAACAGGCCGCCTCTGAGTTGGCTTACGGGAAGGAAGTCACGCTTCAAACATTCGGCAGGAAGAGTATGGATGCACCATTGCCGATGTTCTCCTGCCAGATGGGATCAACGTGAATTTCACGCTGGTCAAAGAGGGCCGGTGCTGGTGGTATCGGAAGTATGCGCCGAAGGATATGATTCTTGAGGAATTGGAAACGAGAGCACGAGCTGCCGGGGTAGGGCTGTGGACCGATCCGCAGCCGGTGCCGACGTGGGAGTGGCGGAAGCGCAGAGACTAAGACCATCAACGGTTTCGTAGGCCAGCACCACGTTTAACACCTCCACACGGACGGCCTAACCTGGCCCCTGCAAGTCGAGGCGCTGTATGTCTCCAACATCAAAGATCAATCAGTCATCTCCGTCAGAGACGGACCTTCGAGGCGGTCCCGACTCACCGACGAAACCAGGCGTTTATTGGTTTCAAAATGAGACCCCGTCTAGGGCGCTGATGGTGGATGTGCGTGTGACGAATGGGCAGTTGACGGTGTGGTGGCCCAACCAGGACGTACCTGTCACCAACC
This sequence comes from Nitrospirota bacterium, assembly GCA_018971525.1. Taxonomy (GTDB): domain Bacteria; phylum Nitrospirota; class Nitrospiria; order Nitrospirales; family Nitrospiraceae; genus Palsa-1315. Next base: position 5,252 of record JAGXAR010000130.1, on the reverse strand, counting down.
TGAAAGGCCCCTGACGCGGTCCGATCCCTCCGTCATCGGGACCAGGAAGCCGCTAGGAACTCGCCTAGGCATTTAATTAGTCTGGACTAGGCCGAGAAAGCCTTCTCTCCTAATACCACCATTTGTCCACCTGATCCTTGCGCCTCTCTGCATAGCCTCCTAGAATGAGCCTCCCTGCGAGACCCCTATGCCTTTCACGGTTCGCCCCTTCCGTCGTTTCCCTGTCTGTTGCCCTGTGAGCTATCACGCCTGAGCCAATCCCTCCTCCTCCATCCAGGAGGACTACTTCCGAGGTACCGCCTTTGGGTCTGTCGCTGGCCAGGGCGTGCGCTATCATGTTTCCATGAAAGACGAGGTCCACGGCCTGCACCAAGGAGGGCGATCATGACCTGCTCACGCTGCCGAGGTCTCATGGTAGAAGGCCAATTCCTAGATGTTCGGGGCGCCTATGGACAGATGTGGACGACCAGCTGGCGTTGTGTGAATTGCGGTTGTGTCCACGACTCCGTGATCGAGCAGCATCGCCTAGCCCGACAGGAGCCGGTCTTGGTGCTTCCAAGTGGTGAGCCAGACTATCAGGATGACGAAGTCCATCTTGAATCAGAGACATTCATCAGGCGAGCGGCCTGACGTAACCACCATACAGCAAGGAAGAACGTACCTAAAAAGTGGGTGCGCTGATGCCAACGAAACGAACACGGACAATAAGAAGGAAAATTATTGCTGTAATTGGCTTGCCTATCGTGCTGTGGTGTCTCATCCTTCTCGTCATGTATTGGATTCGTTTAATCCTCTGGCAAGCTAGGTTCACGCCATCCCATTGGGATCCGGTGTCCCCGTGGGAGGCGACGGGTGGCTGATCCCGCTCGTCTCACTGAACGAACCATCTGTGACAGCGCCTCTCGCAGCAGCCGTCATGACATCACCCGCCTCTTGTGCCTTTTTTCGCACCCTCCTACAATACGCTTCCCTGCGAGGCTATGATGCCCTTCTCGAGTCGCCCCTTCCGCCGTTTCCCTGTCTGTTGCCCTGTGACCTATCAATGCGGCCTGTTCGAAGGCCACGGCACCGTGTGGAATCTTTCGCTCGCGGGCTGGTGGTTCTCTGGCAATCTGCCGCTGCGAGTCGGGGAAGTGTGTTCGCTCACGGTGAACCTGCCGACTCAACAACGGGCATCCATAGCTGCTGGAATCGTTCGATGGGTCCGAGGCGAGGAGTGTGGGGTCGAAACCCTCGTGATTGACGACGAGTCACGGGAAGAGATGGAGCAGTACCTCTGGCAGCGAGTACAGGAATCCTTTGAGAGCCTCCCATGAGTCACGACCGCCCCAAACGAGAAACCATGACCCTCGAGGAGGCGACTATCTCGAATATGTGGGAGATCGCCGCGATTGTGGAACTGATGGAACAGAAGGGCTTCTGTACCAAGCAAGACCTCCACACCATCATCCACGAGCTACGCCGGAAGAACCCCCGTGCACGATTCCCTGAGATGGCATTCCCTGAGCCGTATTTGCTCACCGAGACCGAAAACACGATCATCGACGATATTCTCGAACTGCTCAACAAGCACGGGCTGACTTCGCACCAGTCGCTGAACCTCCTCGAACGATTGGGTGGCATCATTGAGGTGGGACAGCAATTGGCGAAGGAGACGACGCACTGAAGGTTCCCTTTGACACCTAGGGGAGCGCTGGATTGTATGATGCCCATTAGAGCTGTACTTTTCCTTCTCTTGGTAACGACTCTTCATTTTACGCCAGCGCTGGCGGATTTGACTGCTGAAGATATGTTACGCATCCAGAAACAGATAGATCAGGCATCACAACAATGGCAACTACTTCAAGACTCACAGATCGTACGTCCTTCGCCGAGAGAGCGTGCTGCTATAAGTCAAATGCTCGCGACCCTACCACGCCCAAAGACTCTGAATGACGCAGACATTAAATACCTGAGGGATCTGCTCGACAAGGCAACATGGTTTGGAATCGAACGACGAATTATGCATGAGATGTGGACAGAGGTGAGCGGTAAGGAATGGCAGGATACTGAGGTGCCGCAACCTCCCAAGCATGATGCATCGCCCTAGGCACTTTGCCATGGCGAACAGGAGATACGGATTACCACGCACGAACAAGGAGGCTGTTATGGGATCACGGCTTGTGAAGTGGTTGCTGTGTGCCGGACTGACGAGCGTTCTCCTGCTTTCGTTGCCGTTGTTGCCACCTGTGATGACGGATGTCTTGGTGGTCCAGGCGGCCGAGAAGGCTGACCTCCTCGACATTAACACGGCCACTGCCGAGCAACTCAAAGCCCTACCTGGGATTGGGGATGCCTACTCCGAGAAGATCATCAAGGGGCGACCGTACCAGCGGAAGGATGAGTTGGTTCAGAAGAAGATTCTTCCGCGAGCGACGTATGAGGGGATTAAATACAAGATTGTGGCGAAGCAGAAGTAACGGAGACCCTTTCCATTATCCAGAGGAGGCCCTATGTCGACACCCAAGACTCTTGCCCTCATCGCCGTGCTTTCTCTCACCGTGCCGCTACTCAGTATGGCGGCATCGGCGCCGAAGAAACACGGTGCCGTCAAAGACGTGAAGGCTCTGTCTGAACAGGCGCAAATCAAGCTGGCACTGAGTGCCGCCCCCGCACATCTCGCAAAGGAGGCGGCCGTCCTAGTGTTTGGAGAAGACGGAAAGCTCAAGGAAGCTCGTCCTGGAACCAATGGCTTTACCTGTATCCCGACCGTGATGAACCTCCCGATTCACGATCCCATGTGCATGGATGCAGCGGCCAAGCAGTGGCTGGATGATGTGATGCAAAACGCGCCAAAACCGTCGAACACCGTGCCGGGAATCGCCTATATGGCAGCGGGAGGATCCCATTGGGAAATGAAGGGCGAGGTGGTGATGAACGAGGAGCCAGGCGCGAAGGTCGCCAAAGAGCCGCCGCATTGGATGATTATGTGGCCGTTTGATGCGAAAGCCTCGATGTTGCCAAAGAAGCCGAATCCTTCAGGGGTCTACATCATGTTCGACGGCACACCCTATGCTCACCTGATGGTGTATCAGGATCCCAAGAAAATGAAGTGACGCTGTCCGCTGACGCCTGCTGAACGTGGATACTTACTAAGGGCGCCATAAGGAGCCTCTTTTGTGGCGCCCTCCTGGCCACCTGGACCAGCATTGCCGGTGCTGCGGAATTTTTTGGCTCCGTCGTCTCCGTCCTCGACGGCGACACGATTGAAGTTCTTCACAACCAACACCCTGAACGCATCCGTCTCAGTGGCATCGACTGTCCTGAGAAAGGCCCGGCTTATGGCAAGCGAGCGAAACAAGCCGCGTCAGACCTCTCCGTTGGGAAAGAAGTCACCGCCCAGACTCATGGCAAAGGCAAGTATGGGCGCACGATTGGCGATGTGATCCTCCCCGATGGCACCAACGTCAACCACACGCTGGTCAACGACGGCTGGTGCTGGTGGTATCGGAAATGTGCGCCGGGAGATACGGCACTTGAGGGGCTGGAGAAGGAAGACGAGAGCAGGGCCGAAAGGGTTGTGGAAAGACGTTCACCCAATTCCGCCGTGGGAGTGACGACGGCGAACGAAGTGATGGCGAAAAGACGGGAGGCAGTTCCACATTGCATGACATCGTCAACTGTTTAACGATCGGGAGGGCCATACCGAACGGATGTCCAGCGCTCAGCCGCAATATGCCGGGTTGCTCCAGAGGCGCGGTAAGGAGTTGAAGGAATCCAAATGGAACTAATTGTGAGCGTCCACCATGGGAACAGATGTGGGAAGAAGGAGCGTGTGTGGTGATCCATCGGACCGTTACAGCACCTCGAAGGACACCTCTTTTATACTGATCGTGCCTGCCTGATCAGCCAGTGTGATGCGCACGCGATGCTTTCCTGGAGGAATCTTGGCTTCCTTCACCTGAATGCCCTCGGGGGTCACATAGGGCCGAATGCGATCCGTAATATCGACCAGGATGAACTTGATGAGGACCACCTTGAGGCTGGCGAGATCGACCGGCTCAGAGAACGGTGCGAAGTGGATCAGGACGTGTACCGGCATCGGCAAGCGGCTGCCATTAGAAGGTTCGACGACATCGATCACCGGCCCCACGCTTAAGTCCTCGCGTCCGATCTCCAAGATTCCCCTCGTTACATCGGCTGCGGGGGCCATTGCGGCTTCTTCTGGTGTAATCAGCCATCCACCCGTATCGGCTCCCCCCGTGGTGGCCAGCAAGAGAAGCCCGATCAAGTTTGATAGCCCAGCTAGTTTCAAGGACCGCATCACCGTTCGTGTGTCCATGACCCTGCTCCCTTCCTCGCAGACAACATTGATCGCGGAGAAAGTATGGCACTGACGCTAGACTGACTCAAGAGGACGCTTGTGGGCCGATCCGCAGTCGGTGCCGCCGTGGGAGTGGCGGAAACGATAATAGCGTGATTCGCTTAGGGGCACTTTAGTGTCTCGATCGGGCCCCTCTTTCGGGGTACAGCAAACAGGGAATGCTAGGCCGCGTCTCCTCCACTATCCTTTGGTTATACACAGAGAGAGTCCGCATCTTTGGTCGAGAAGGAGGTGTCCCAGTGAAACAGCCACGCGAAGGGTTTGTGTTCAGGACCTATTCACGCTTCCCGATCCAGACGCCAATGCTCTATATGGGGAAGGACTTTGCCGGCCAAGGGGTCATACGAGAGCTATCCAGTGTCGGATGCCGCATTCTCGGAAACTATCCGGTGACTCCTGGCGAGATCTTGAGCTTACGGATCTCTCACCCCACGCACCCCGATCCGGTTTTCATCGAGCAGGTTGGAGTGCGGTGGGTCAAAGGATTTGAATTTGGAGTGAGCTTTGATCCCCTTGCCGAGGGAGTAGCAGACCGACTGCACCGTCTGCTGAATGAGGCTCTCGACAGTCGGAGTTATAGCGAATGCGCTTCGCCGTCATAGGACCAGTGCCACCATGGGAGTGGCGGAAGCGGAGCCGTTAGAACGAGCGGAAAATTGCTCTGCTATACAACCACAACTTGCATCTCGTTCGAGTCCTGCCGGGCTCATCACTTCGTACAACAGACAGAACCTTCAAAATGAGCTAGGCTCGAAAAAGTGGACGCCTTCAACCTAATATAGAGGTTTGGAGGTGTGGGATGGAACAGTTACCCCGACAGAAGGATACGAAGGAATTCCGTGAGCAGGCCGTGCGACTGGTGCGCGAGCAGGAACTGACGATCCCCGAG
>JAGXAR010000129.1 GCA_018971525.1 Nitrospirota bacterium | reverse complement strand
CGGGATCCTGTGCGATCTACACCAATGCCTATCAATGCTCCGGCGGGCAGGTCTGTTCAAAAACCCAGGATGTGACGAACTGTACGTCCTGCGGCACGACGGGAAGCCTCGTGCCCTTCTGTACGGACACCTCCACACCGCCGAATACGAATTTCCAACTCGCCGCGACGATGGTGGCGATGGTGAAAGCGGTCCAGGACGGGTTTGATAAGGACACGCTGAAGATTTTCACGGGGACGCCCATGTCCTGTGATTACTCCACGTTCGGGACGGTCTTTATCGATTGCTGCGCGAATGATCCCACAAAACTCTTCGGCAGTTGCTCAGACGAAGAGATTGCCTTGGCAAACGCCCGCAAGGCGAAGGAAGCCCATTTGGTGGGAACACAGTGCTCCGAATGGTGGAGTGTGGGGCTGGGCAAGATCTGCGCGAAGAAAGAAGATGTCTATTGCGTCTACAACAGCGAACTCGGGCGCATGATTCAAGAGCAGGGCCGGCCGCAACTGGGCTTGAATTTCGGAACTCCAGGGCTTCCGGATTGCGATGGACTCACACTTAATCAGTTTGCCTCGTTGAATTTCCAGGCGATGGACTGGTTCGAGTTCTTTAGCCAGATCGCGACGACCTTTGATTCGGCAACGGTGTCGTCAGCCATGAAAACACAAGCATGTCTCTTTAGCGGAACCACGTGCTAGGTCACGAGGAAGCCCGTGGCGGGACGCGTCATCATCTGCATCAGCCTGGTGATTCTGATGGTCTCTATCGAGCCCAGCTGGGCGACAACTTCGAAAAAAAAGGACAGCAAGGATGATGCGGTGCACCCGTATCGCCAGTGCTTATTGAAGGCCGCCCATTCCTATCAACTCCATCCACGCTTGTTGACGGCCATTGTCAGAGTCGAGAACGGCGGATGGAATCCGTTGGCCGTCTCGATCAACCAGAACGGCCGAGGTTATCCGCAATCCGTGCGGTCGTATCAAGAAGCGGTCAATTTGGTGACGCGCCTCTGGAAGCAGAATGTGAACTTCGATGTGGGGCTCGGACAAGTGAATACCATCAACATGGAGCGGTATCGCGTGCATCCTGTGGCGCTGCTGGAGCCGTGCACAAACTTACGCTATGCGGCACGCATCCTACGCGACTCGATTGATCGCCATGGGTATAACTGGAAAGCGATCGAGCGCTACAACGGAGTGAATCCACAGTATCCGTGGAAAGTCATGAAGGAGCTGCAGGGGGTGCGGTAGATGGGACAGCAGTTCGCCGCAGAGGTGGTCTCGGGAAATGAGGGACGTCTTGTGCAGCTCCTGACGAAGCTCGGCGCAACTGATGTGCAGCGATTGGAGTTGGGCTATGTCGTCTGGACGGGAGCGGACGAGCAACTCGCCGTGGTGAAGCAATGTCGCGGTGTCCGGACCGTCTGGCCGGTGACCAGAGATGAGGTGATCACCATGATAAACATAGCATCGGCAGGAAAAATCATCGCGATCGGAGAGACAGTGCGGGTCTTCCGTGGCGGGCTCGGTTTGGTCGGGCAGATCACGGAGCTCGCTCAAGGGAAAGCCAAAATGCTCACCTCGTTCTTCGGGAGGCCGCAAGAAATTGAAATTGCGATCGCGGACGCGGAAGTGGTGCCGCTCCCTGAGGCGTGGCGATGATTCGAGACATCTGGAATTGGGTGAGGCAAACACCGCTCGTCCGGTATCCGCTGAAGGCGGTGACCTCGGCGAAACGGCTGCCGCTGATTCAGCCGGCGCCGATTGTCGTCTCGCTCGAGGAGTTGGCGCCGGTGTGGCTGCGGCACAATCATGATTTTCGTCCGGCCCAGGGAGAAGTGGGGCGAACCATGACCGCACCCGCGATGACCATGACGGAGGCCTTGGCTCCGGCGGTGCGAGTTGCACCACCTCCTATTGCCTCGTCGTCGGCCGTCGCGCCGAACCGGGAACAACCGCCACCGGTGATGCCCTCCGTTGCCGCCACGAAACGCGTGCAGTCGTCTGCGTTAGTGCGGGATTTTATCGTGCCCTATCAGGGCATTCTGGAAACGCAAGGCGTGCTTGCGCCAATCCTTCGCATGGTCGATGTGCTGGAAGAATACGGGCAGTGTCCATCCGTGGTGTTAGAGGCGAAGACCCAAGACGAAGAAGCGGGAGATCTCGTGAGCATCCGCGATACGTTGGCACAGGTCACGTTGCGCGATCACACCCATCGGGTGACAAAGCATGGCATTGAAGGGTTGCTCGCGACGTACAAAGATCCGGAGCCACTGATTCCCAAGATGTTAGTCGCTTGCCTTGGTCATGATTTCGGCAAAATTCCCAGCTTTCGCGCCTCAGGCATTTATTCGATGCGGGACCATCCGGCGATCAGCGTGGTGAAAGTCCGAGAACTCTTCGGGGGGCATGACGTCTTCTGGTTGGACGAAGTCTGTCAGGTGATCCAGTCGCATCATCGTTTTGTGAAGGACGGCTTTGCCACGCTCCTCAAGCAGGCGGATGGGCAGGCGCGAGAAGAAGAAGTGGCCATGGTCTCGCAGTCCTATGAAATCAAAAGATGGGATGATTGGTTTGCAGTGCCGCTCTTTCTCGGGTTGGTCGAGCCCTTGATCAATGTCGCGCCCGGGAACGGCCGGACCGCGGCCGCCCGCAACGCCGAATGGGCGGGCTTCACGCATAAAGGCGTGGTGTATTGCCAAACGACGGTGCTCTATCGGGTGGTGAAGGACTTGGCGAAGCAACTCAAAGTTGTGGACATTCATCTGCTGCGGCAATCCGATCGGGAACACGTGATGCGGACGTTGGCGGCGTCGCTGCAAAAGGCCGGCGTGTTAGCTGATACGATCGGTGAAGGCTATTACGGGCGGAAATACACCGTGCGGTTACGAAATAAGAAACAGCTCGGCGTGTATTGCTTGCCGATAGTTGAAGCCGCGTTTCAGGCGAAGCCCTCGGAGTTGGAGCAGCGCAAGAGCGGATTCTTTGGGTTCATCGACGATGTGGTGAAGGACTGAGAAGAAGGAGGCGGAGATGGACTTAGACTTCTCAGCGGTGATGCACGCATGGCCGATTCTCGCGAGTCTCTTCGATTACCTGGACCCGCTCAACTACATGGATGAGGAAACGTATCACTCGATGTGGATGAGCATCTTCCATACGATGTTTCAGGGCACTCTCGCGCGTGTCGGGGCAGGGATCTGTCTCTTCTATTCGTTTTGGTACGGCACCTATAAACAAAAATTCGGCATCGGCGTCCTGTTCTTTGTGCTGACGACGGCGTTTGCGTATTTTGGCTCCGTGGCGCGGCTGTTCGGGTTGGGAGCGCACTAATGGCGATCGACGGCCAAGGCGGTGGCATTGCAGGCAAAGGGAACCCGGGTCCGCTTTTTGCCAGCAGTAGCTCGCGGCCGAAACCGAAAAGTCTCCTCGAAGCCATTTCCGATATTGAGAAGCTCTCTGCAGTGGAGCGGACGGGCATGGAGATCCCACCGCATTTTCTCCTCCTCAACGAGAAGGTCGGGTATTTCGACGTCGGCCTGAAAGGCGGATGGGCGGACACGTTGGTCAGCGCGATCTATATTCCGGTGAGTGTGGGCGTGATGGACCGCGTCATTCCGATCTTTGGGTCAAGCGATCCCAGCCTCGGGGATCAGGTTTTCGCGCTGCTCATCGGGTTGAGTTACACGCTGGGGTACAACATCCTGATGGCCTTCAATCTCGGCGCCTGTTATTTCGGCAAAGTCTGTCGCAACGCGATCTGGCAGTTGTACGGCGGCTTTGTGACCGGCAGCATGATTAAGATGTTTGCGATCTTCTTTATATTCCACATCCTCTACTGGCGCGTAGATCCATCGGTCATCTCGCACGTGCTGACGTCCACGTATATTGCGGCCCGGCCGTTCTTCACGCTCGAACAATGGGACACATTCTTTTTTTGGTGTGTGGACATGCGTAGTGTGCTCTTCAAGTCCGGCGTGTTTGTGGTGGTGAGCACGATTCTCTGTCTCTTGATTCCCGGCATCAGCTTTGTGTTGGGCTCGCTCAGAGCGGCGAAGGAGCACGAATTGCGGAAGCGCTACGATGCGATTTAGGCCATGAAGTGGTGGAGGACAACATGACGAGACGTCGCGGGCGAATGCTGGGGATGATCGCGGCCGTGCTTCTGGTGCCAACACTCGGCATGACGGCGGATATCTCTCCTAATGCGTGGATGTTGGCCGCGCCCGACGGCGGCTGCACGGATCTCTCGGTCATCCGTCAAAAAACCCGCGGGCTCGCCACGTGGAATTCTCCTGAAGAATTGGTCAATACGCTGCGCACGCGGGATGAGAATGTCAGCACACTCACGGCGAAGGTTGAGCCCGGCTATGTCGTGAAGGTGGTCGTTCCGGGACGTGACATCGATGTGGTCTTTGTGCCGTTCACCGTCTGTCGCGCGATGTGGCAAGAGAAGTTGCAGCGCTCGACACGATGAGATTCCTGTCAAGCCGCCACAGATGAGTCAGCATATCTTGAATACTATCTGTCAAGGCCGGCGAAAAGAAACACCTCATCTATGGCGTGGAAGATGGCTAGCGATTTCTGGGCTTTTAGATGATCTTGCAAAGATAATTGTATTGAATGACGGCTTGCCGACGCCGTTTCAGGCAGCACAGAAACTCTTACCAATGTTGAAGCTTGTGATCAAGGTCGGAGTTCAACGGGCGCGTCGTGCTTTGCTCTTGAAGTGCGGATTCTCATACTCCAACTGGGATCGTTCATGTGCCGACCATAATCGAACGCCGTAAGTCTCTTGTAACTCTTTCTGCGCTTTGACATCGCCTTTATTGGCTCGGGCAAAGAGTCGTCGGCGATACAACTCTTCTTCCTCCTGGCTGATGGACCATTGCTCTCTCATCTCATCTCCTTGTGTCTTCTGTGCTCTGAGGCGTGAAAGGAACGGGGGTTTTACACGAGTCGTATGCATATTTCAAGGAGGTCAACTTCAACGCCTAATAATGACAAAAAAAGAGGATGCAAGCTCGGTCGGAGGAAACAATCCGCTCGAAGTGTGGGGCATCACGCTTCGGGTTTGGCCTGCACCCTCAACAAAGAACCCGCCCTGATGTGGACCACCAGTTCTGTCGACTCGCCGGGATCGGGTTCGGCAACCCTTCAGTCGCCCCTAGTAGCTGGTTGTCCCGCGCCGTGGTCATCGGACTCGCATTGACGGTCGTGCCTACTGGCACCGAGCATCACAGGCGCGTACCTTGAACCCCAATCCCGCTACCGAAGCAGAGACGGCGCCCTCTGGCTCTCGCGGCATCAGAGCAGGACCATCTCTCAAACGGCGGAAACACCCCCTTTCGATTCGGAGTTAATCACACTCGCGAGACGAATCAACCGCACCATATAGGTGCACAAAATACCGCTACAACGTGTGGGGGCTGCTCTAACGGGTGACCTTTAATGACGAGTGAATGAGGAATGGCTCGACGAGGAGTTCGATGTCGGCGTGGCGTTCGTCGCCGATGAGAATGCCCATTCCCTCCGCGCGCACCTGGACCGACTGGGGATGGAACAGGTCGGCGACTTCGCCTTTTCAGGGAAGGACTATCACATCCTGGCCTTTGAGGTCCCTGCCAGGAACCCGGGGTTCGCCGGCTGATGCGCCGGTCTCAAGCCCGGCGCTAGTTCCATGGTTGAGCGTCGTCAACAGGCCGGGGCCCGAGCGTGGCCGATACCGGCTCTTGTTTCTGGAGCGTCGAGCCCTTCGCCGGTTCCTTCCGCATGCGGCGGTGCTTGAGGTATTGGCGGTAGCCTCGCCGCACGATGTCACGGAACAGCTCGGTCCGAGCGACCGGCTGATAGCGCATCAAGAGACGATAGAGCGCCTGATCGGCCGCATCATCCTGCCGAAAATAAAACGCTTGCTTGCGAGGGTATGAGCGCATGGATGTCCTTAGACCGCGATGGCCGCTGAAGGCTCATTGCCATTAGGAGCGGTCTGTGCCGGGGTACTCAACTTGAGCTCGTGCGCTCCACGAGACGATTCGTCACCGTTTCCCGACCCATACTTATATTCCGCGATGGCGAGATAGCCTCTGGTATTGGCGTATTGAGCATCGGGCATCAGGACACATCCGTCACGGAACTGTTTCAGAAACGGGAACAGGAGCTTCGCACCCCCGCCGCAGAAGAGAATCGATTCGAACGCCGCCGCGTGTGGTCCCCACAGATCGGTCATCTTCGTGAGGATCTGACTTGCCCGATCTTTAGCGAGCTGGGTCACGCGTTCCTGAATGCTGTCATGAGGATAGGCCCGTCCTTGGTAGCGGATTTCCGCTTCACCTCGGTGCGCGCGTTCCACCTCATAAGGATCGACTACTCGGCCGAGTTTCGGCGTGAGCTCCTGGGCGACCGTCGCCAAAATATCATGGACGCCTAGGACATGCCCCGCCGAGGCCTCGCCCAACAAGTCTCGTCCCGTCATGCCGATGAGCTCGGTGGTCCAGGTTCCAATATCGACGATCGCGACTTTCGTGGTCGGACTCGCAAAGGCCGG
>JAGXAR010000128.1 GCA_018971525.1 Nitrospirota bacterium | reverse complement strand
TGGATCGTCCCTCGCGCCCACTGCTCCAGCGTGTCGTAACACACCTCGCTTGACTCGACAGCCTCGTTGCTGTTCTTCTCACCCATGGTGGCGTATCCTTTCCCCTCGGCTCCCACCGAGGCGTTGGTTGATGGCTCAACCGAAAGGCTACGCCGCCTTTATCCTATTTCCACACCTAAATACGGTACCTCGGCTCAAGCTGAAAGTTGCGGAATCCGCCTTTGAAGAGATTGTTCTTAAGGCCGCTCAGGGGCAGATCGGGAAGGACATGATCACTGGCTTCTTTCGCAAGCACACCCGTTCATAGCCAAGGGAAAACAGGAGATCGGAATAGGGTCCCCTTACAGGACTTTATTAGAACCGCGTTTCTCCTATTGGCGTAGTGCTGGTTGCTCCCATTTTGGGATCATGCTATAGTGCCGCGTGCGCATTATTGCGAAGCGAACGTTGCGCGCTTTTTGGAAAAGACATCTCAACGCCAAAGGTCCCTTGGAAGCGTGGCATCAGGAAGTGGCTCGTGCTGACTGGGCGACTCCGGCGGCCCTCAAAGAGCAATTTCGCTCCGCGAGCGTGCTAGCCAGTAATCGAGCCATCTTTAACATTGCCGGAAACCAATACCGCCTGGTGGTGAAGATCAACTACCCGTATCGCGTGGTATACGTGCGGTTTATAGGAACACACGCAGACTATGACACCATCGACGCGACAACCGTCTAGATATAAGGAAACGTGATGTCCATTTCCCCGATTAAGACTCCAAAAGATTATGAACGCGTCTTACGACGCATCGAGCGCTTAATGGATGCCAAACCAGGCACAAGAGCCGGAGATGAGTTGGATGTTCTGACAACGCTGGTGGAAGCCTATGAAGCCAAGCATTATGCGATTTGCCCGCCGGATCCTATTGAAGCGATTAAGTTCCGGCTCGACCAATTAGGCATGACACGGAAAGATCTTCAGGTCATCCTGGGTGGACGCGGCCGTGTCTCGGAGGTGCTCACCGGAAAACGCCAACTCTCGCTAGAAATGATTCGTCGGCTTCATCGCCACCTCCGGATCCCGCTGGAAAGTCTTGTCGGGACAGCTGCCTGAGTTCAGCTCCCCTTCCTGAACGAGCTTCGCGACTCTAATGGTTCAGAATAGTTCGACTAGAAGAAGAAGTAGATCGCTGCGACTCCCCCCAGAAATGACGATGTATTTCGGCCGAGGACGCTAAACCACGGCCCCGCAATCAGACCGACCTGGCCATTCAAGTGATATTCCACGGCGGGGGCCAAGCTCAATAGCTCACCTGAGCCTCTGCCGACAGTCGCCGGGACACTAGTAGGACTGATGCCGACCGTTCCCGAGAATCGGGTTGCTTCGACTACCTGGTAACTGATGTCAAGGGCCAGTCCCCAGTGCCGCGTGAGGGTGAATTCCGCCGCGGCAAGGAGGTTGGTGACCTGTCCCGGAGCCACATGTCCGTCGGTGCCAAACCCACCGCCGTAGGCATTGAATCCGGTTACGCTGACCGAGGTATAGAGCGTTCGGGTCACGTTGAATCGATAGCGCAGCACATGTCCCTCGCCCAGGTTCAACGGCTTTTGTATACCCAGTCCGAACGTGGTGGCGAAGGAGCCGCCTCCAGTCGCATCCACCAGTGAGGTGCCTGGATGCAGATTGGTAAACCGTCCAGTCGGAAATAGTTCCTGTACCCACAACCGGACAGAGGGGGCCCAGGAGTCATCACGAGGCCTCACTGCCTGGAAGCCAAGTTGCAGGGATAAATCGCCGAATCCGTTTGAAGTCTCGCCCCGGGAGTAATTCTGGAGCCACTGGGGGCACAGCTCGATGTCGAAGCGGTCCGTCACTCCATAAATAAAGTAAGTCTGCTCGATGATGTTTTGTGAGGTCGTCGCGGATTGCAGCCGCCAATTATTCGTGTACACCCCGCCGTATCGTGTGTAATACACATAGGGCTGGACCACCAAGTGCCCTTGGTCCACTGTGCGTCCTCGGGTAGACAGAAGCGTGCCGGTAAACCACGGAGGTGGCGGTGACTGGTCCTGTTGCATGGGCTCCATCCCCCATGCCGACTCGAAAGAAGTGAGACCGACTAAACCCACTGCCAGGCCGATCACCGCTGCCAGGAATGTCCAGAGCGCAATACAATGCTTCATGGAGACCGAGCGTACTATGTGTGACCTCATCTCTCAATCCGGAACCAGTGGGGGAGATAGGAGTCCTCCCCTTATTTCGGCAAAGCCCCCTATGCAAACCCCTTCAGAGGCCTGCGTCATTGCGTTGATCAGGGGGCAAGCGTACTTGAGGGCTTGTAGGCAGGCCTCTAGAGTCATGCAAATGAGAATGCGTAGGAAGGTGCGCGCACCGCGCAAGAAGCATTTCTCTCTTTCCGCAGCTACCCGATTTGTCTCGTATCCTGGACGACCGAGGTGCCGCAGACACATGGCCATTGCGGTGTCTGCACGGCCGTTTCGGGGCCACCTATGACTACCTGGAAGCCTCTGGCGGTGCTGGCGCAGGGCGGGTGCCGGTTCCTGTTTTATCGAGAGCGCAGCTGTGGAAGGCACACTAAAGGAGATAACTTGCGACCCCACTGATAAGAAGTCGAGAAACGGTCCCCTAACACGACTAGAACTTTGAGCCCAGTCGGTAGTTGTGCTCGATACGGCTCTGGCGTATCATAAAATTATGGACCTCGGATCCCTTTATATTTCTCTGCTCATCTTGAAGGGCCTCACACTTCAACAAGCATACCGCTACTCCTATTGTGCCCAAACAAAGGATCCAGAGGCCTGTTACGATTCCATCCCTTCGCGATTCGACCAACAAGACAGTTTCTTCTACGGCGATTATCAACCCCCTCCTCAGTCCAGCCCGGGGCAGTTCTATCATTACGTCGATCCACGCCCCCTGACGAGCCGCGACGAATCCGCGTGCCTTCCAACTCCCCCCTCCCAACCCTCACACTGTTACTAACACCGCGACCGTCCGCATCAAGGTGATAGTCCGGACACCTCCGCGGACTTTCGGCTCCCGGTCACTCCCTCAACACCGATCTCCCCATACACTCCCCCAGCCGTGGATATGAGAACCCGCCTCACTATTGTGTTCATTGACTCATCTGTTGATGAGCGACTCACGCGCGACGAATCCCAAGCGCTGGATTCGACAGGAGAAGTCTCGAAAAGGCCCAGCCACAATCCGATACACCGCTGGACCGTAATACAAAGATATGGCTTTTACTGATCAGTTCACTAGATAGTGCGTAGTATGCTATCATGCTGGCATGCCCAGACGAACGGATGCCAGGTCCTTGGAGCCGTCGGCGCTGCACCTGTTGCGTCGACAGGTGGTGCAGGCGGTTCGCAACGGAATGTCGCAGACCGAGGCCGCGCGCACGTTCGGGGCGAGCCTGCGAGCGGTCAGCACGTGGATGCGGCTTGACCGGGAAGGCGGGCTGCGGGCGCTCACGCTCAAGCGGCGGGGCCGGCGCCCGGGTGAGGGGCGCCTGAGCGGGAAGCGTGCGGCGCGCATCCGCTCGATGATCGTGGGCCAGATGCCCGATCAGCTGAAGCTGCCGTTCTATCTCTGGACGCGGGCAGCGGTGACGAGCCTGATTGCGCGGGAATACGGGATCGAGGTATCGCTCGTCACCGTGGGGCGCTACCTCCGGGCTTGGGGCTTGAGCCCGCAGAAGCCGGTGCGGCGCGTCTACGAGAGGAACGATGCAGCCATCGCGCGGTGGCTAAAGCGGGAATACCCGGCGATCGCTCGGCAGGCCAAGCGGGAACACGCCGTCATTTATTGGGGCGACGAGATGGGGCTGCGCAGTGACCACGTGACAGGGACGAGCTATGCCCCGGTGGGACAAACCCCTGTGATACGGGCCACCGGCCAGCGCTTCGGGTGCAACATGATCTCGGGCATCACCAATAAGGGGGCGCTCGCCTTCATGGTGTTTCAGGGCAAATTTAAGGCACCCGTCTTTGTGGCGTTCCTGCAGCGGCTGCTCAAACAGGTCGTCGGCAAGATCTATCTGATCGTGGACGGGCATCCGGTGCACAAATCCGGAAAAGCCACGCGCTTTGCCGCCACCCACTCGTCGCGCCTGCGGCTGATTCGGATGCCGGGCTACTGCCCGGCACTGAACCCCGATGAATTGCTGAATCAAGACGTCAAGACCAACGGGCTCGGCAAGAGCCGGCCGACCAACCGGACCGAACTCATGGCCATCGTGCGCCGCCATTTGTATCGACGCCAGAAGCAACCGCAGGTGATCACCAACCTGTTTCGTGAGAAACATGTCCGCTATGCCGCGTGATGAAATACGCACTATTTGGTGGTCGGCTCAGTAAGTGAATGGTCGCGATGACCAACAACACCCGAGCCCTCTGTCCCTTCCGGAGAACGGAGCCAAGCGCTGGGCGCGTGCGCCCACGCGGGGTCCCGCCCAACTCAACCCGCACCGACAAGGGATGGATGGACCCACTGAGGCATGATGGGACGTCAAACGCTACACAGCACCCGCAACGCCGATGGCACCCCATTCCTCACCAAGCTGCTTCACGGATGCGTCGGTGTTGTTGCTGTCATCCTGGCTGGATGCGTGATGCTCTTCGGAGTCTGTGTTCTTCCGTTTTCCACCTGTTTACGACGTCCTCACAGACCGACCAGCGCACGCCCGCATGCCGTTCCCCCACGTACACCGTAACCACAAGGAGACTTCGTTCATGAGCGGATTCAACAAAGTCATTCTCATCGGTCATCTCACCCGCAATCCCGAACTTCGCTATACCCCGAACGGGACCCCGGTCGCGTTCTTTGGACTCGCCGTCAACCGCGAGTGGAAGCAAAGAGACGAGATGAAGGAGGAGGTCTGTTTTATCGATATTGTGGTCTTTGGCAAGCAGGCGGAACATTGCGGCCAATATCTAACGAAAGGGAACGGTGTCACCGTCGACGGCCGGCTCCAACAGCGGCGCTGGGAAACGGAAGATGGACAAAAATGCAGCAAACACGAAGTCGTCGCGCAAGCCATCACGTTTCTCCCCAAGGGCGGCCACGCCGCGAGTCATGACGCACTCCCGGACGCGGAACATGAGGGCGCCACGGCCTAAGCCTGACCAACAACACTCTTGATGTAGACCATCGCCCACCCTTCACCCGCGAGATCGCGATGTCCACGACAACTGAAGCCACCGTCGCCATCGCCCGCCCGCCGGGCACCCCTGTGACAACGACCGACTGGGTGCTCGCCATGCTGGCAGCACTCCCAGGCCGACAATTCATCGGAACAGATCGTTTTCATGCCCTCTGCCAGCTGCTTGCCGCTGCCGGCGCCGACCTGCCGATTGAAGTGGCCCCATTCCATTGAACAGCCGCCCGAGGTTTTTAAGTGGAGTCTCTGCTGATGCGTACGCTGCCAGTTTACCCGTCGGCAGCGTCACGGCATACGCCTCATCCGGTGTGTGCTTGTCCAGGCTCGAATGCGGCCTGGATTGATTGTACCAATCCAGGTATTGCATGATCGACTGCCTGGCTTCACTGACGGAGTCGTAGGCATGTAAATACACCCGCTCGTATTTCACTGATTTCCACAGACGCTCGACGAACACCTTGTCCCTCCAGGCTCCGCGCCCGTCCATGCTGAATTTGCATCCCTGTTCTTTGACGGCGTGCACAAACGCCTGTGCGCTGAACTGACTGCCTTGATCGGTATTCACCATCTCCGGTGTGCCATAGCGCGTGAACGCCTCTTGGAGCACCTCGACGGCGTGACAGGTCTCCAGCGTGATCGCAACCTTCGCGGCCAGTACCTTGCGGCTGGCCCAGTCCACGACGGCGGTCAGGTACACAAACCCTTTGGCCATCGGAATAGACGTCGTATCCAATGCCCACACCTGGTTGGCCCGGTTGATGGTGAGCCCGCGCAGCAAGTAGGGATAAATTTCATGGCCGGGGTGCTTCTTGCTGGTGCCCGGTTTTCTATACAGCGCCTCCATGCCCATCCGCGCCATCAGCGAGCGCACATGTTTCCGCCCGACCGTGAACCCTTCACGATTGAGCTGATCCCGCAGCATGCGCGTGCCCATAAACGGGTGCTCCAAGTGTAACGCGTCCAGGTGACGCATCAGCACCAGATCGGCCGCGCTGACAGGCGTGGGCACAGAGTAGACGCTGCCCCGACTGATCCCTACCAGCTGTGCCTGACGGCTGATCGACAGTGCGTGGGTGGCATCCATCATCGCGTTGCGCTCAGCCATCCCACCTTGGTGAGCGCCCCTGCTCAACAATCATGCTCCAGCGTGAGCTGTCCGATCTTGGCATGCAAGGCCTTCAGATCAATCGGCGGCTCTGCCGGTGCGGCTCCACCGCCAAAGAGGTCGGCCACTCGCTCGCTGAGCTGCCGTTTCCACTCCGTAATCTGATTGGGATGCACGTCAAACCGCTGTGCCAGTTCGGCCAGCGTCTTGTCGCCGCCCAGTGCCGCCAACGCCACTTGAGCTTTGAACACCGCTGAGTGCGTCCGTCTCGTTCTCTTTGTCATTCTCTGCTCCCTTTCATCGCCCAGTAGGGCCATCAA
>JAGXAR010000127.1 GCA_018971525.1 Nitrospirota bacterium | reverse complement strand
GGCGCGGCGGATCTCCTCCGGCCCTTGTTTGCAGACGTCGACCGCGAGCACTTCCTGGTCTGCGGACTGGATGCGAAGCATTGCATCATCGGGGTCAATGTGGTGTCGATGGGCTCCCTCACGATGTCGATCGTCCATCCGCGCGAGGTGTTCAAACCACTGATCCTGATGAACGCCGCCGCCTGGATTTGTGCGCACAATCACCCGTCCGGCGATACGACCCCGAGCCAGGAAGATCGCGTGCTCACCACCCGACTCCGGCAGGGAGCTGAGCTGCTCGGCATCACCTTGCTCGACCATCTCATCCTCACCGACGCGCGCTGCTACAGCTTCGCCGACCAAGGCTGGCCCGGCGTGTGAGGGCTCAGGCCCGCATGAGCCGGAGCACCCAGAGCACCGCGGACGCCGTCAGCGCGATCCCGATCACCGCGGCGCCCCATCCGATGATATCCGCCGCAAGCGCTTGCCCTAATTGCTGCAGATCCGTGGCCACGGTCGCGAGCACCATCACCCATCCCTCCTACCAGGAAAGACGGCAGCCCGTGCACAGACTGCCGTCCCACCACCCCGATTAATGGACCAACGACTTCACGCGCTTGTACGCGAAAATCGTCAGCGCCACCCCAATGAACACCACGCCCCACGCCACGATGTCACTCTTGACGCTCGTGATCGTGGTCGTCGTCCCGGCGTCCACGGGAAACACCTGCGCCATGGCCGATTGCGCCATGAGCACCAGCCCGAGCACGGCCACACTCATTTGCTTCCACATCTGTCCTCACCCCCTCTCACTCCATACTCCCGAGCAACAACTTCACGATCACACCGACCGCAAAGCCTCCCAGGAAAAACGCACCTGCCCAATACACCAGCGCATCGATGGCCGCTTGATCCATGACTCCCCCTTACCGCAGATCCGGTGGCGTCGCGAGCAAGCCAGGAGGCGACGCGAGCAACCCTGGAGGCGAGGCCAACAGATCCCCCTTCCCTGGCACCGGCGCAGGGACAGGATCAGGAGGAGGCACACTCACCGCCGTGTCCGTGGTGGTGCCCTCTGGAAGCGAAGGACGAACAAACGCGGTCGTCGTGGGTGGCTCCGATCGAGTCCCGCCATAGAGTACCCCTGTTCCAGAGAGCACCCGCACACCGCGCACGATGCGTGAGGAGACCGTGCCGCCTGACTCCCCCGCGATCTCCTCCTCCGTCATCAGGTGCCCGTCTTCTGACACCCACAGCCACACCACCTCACCGCCCCGAATGGTCGTCATGCCGCCTTGAATGCGCACCGGCCGCACCGTCGAAGGCCCCGCGACCGATACACCCACCACCGGCTGAGACCCGTGTACCGTAGGGAGCGGAAGGGCAGGGGGGAGCTTCGACGCGGAAGCCGATAGGAGCGGCTTCGCCCCGGAGAGCCAGCCCCCAAAGGCAAACCATCCCACCGCCACGACCAACCCGAGCACCCCAATAACCACTGTCGGACTTTTCAGCATGGACCCTCCCCGCGCCGTTTCGCTCACCGCCGCACTAGAGTAGCTGGAGTAATAGGCGTAGAGCGTCGGCTCGTACTTGCCCGTGAACATCCGAATCACGTCCACCTCTTCCGGATTGCCCCTCACCGAGGCCTGATACCGATTCCTTAAGCCGAACCGATCCAGCCGGCGAAACTTGGTCGTCGCCTCCACCAACCGATTCACCCCCAGCGTGACTTGCCCGTACTGTTGGCACATCAGCACGAGATCGATGCCCTTGTGCCGATGGGTTTCAAGCCACCGCAAGAGCTCCGGGTCCGTCTTGTCTCTCGACCGAAACACGGTTTGCACTTCGTCGATCAACACCGCGGAGCCAGGCTCCACATTGAGCAAACCGCCTTTCACGTCGTCAATCGAGTGCCAGAGCGTAATTTGTTTCTCGAACTGCGCCTGATCTGTCCCCTCAAACAACGCGAGCCGATCCAGGTAGAAGCCGTCGACAAACACATACACACGACGGCCGGCGCGGACCCACTTGAGCAGCCGCTCAGAGACCGCATAGTAGGACTTCCCTGATCCTGGCACGCCTTCCAGCAGCTCAATCATGAGCCCCACCGTACAAAGGGCACCGACTGCAACAGGAACCGGACCCCCATGGCCCCCGCGAGAATCGCCAGAGCTTGACTCATCCCCGTGGCACCGAGCAGCCAGGCGTATTGGTCGGCAATCACCGGCACCGCCAAGCCACCCGTCCCCACCGAGGCCAACAACGCGTCGACAGGGCCGAGGAGCGAGTCCCATCCGACCAGCCAGACATCGTTGAAACTGGCGATCATATCCATGAGAAAACAATAGATCAGGTTGAGGAGTGCGGTCATTTCGACCCCACAAACACGATGCGATAGGCCACGAAGCCTGCAATCGCAATGATGATGGAGCGAAGCGCGGTCAGCATCCCGGCCCAGGCCGAGAAATCTAACGTGAAGTTCCCAAAGAGCGATGAGCTCAGCGCGTACGTGGGAATTGTGGTGGGCCACGTGAGGGTTTTCAGGAGGGTTACGGCTGAGAGCAGCCCGCTCCCCTGCCACAGCGCCAGATGATCAGACAAAATGCTGCCGAACGTCCGTTGCTCGTGATTCCCCGATGCACACGAGGCCACCGCGGTCTCCGAATCCGTGTGTGTCGATGTCGTCGTGACCGATCCATCCGGGTTGGTGGTCGTCGTCGTCGTCGTGGTTGACGTTCCCGTGGTCGGCTGTGTCGTGGTGTGTGTGGTCTGTGTTCCCGTTGGAGCCGTCGCATTCGGATTCACCACGAGGTCCGTTCCGGTGACCTGTGCGGCCGGAACCACCGTGGTCGCCAGCCCCGTATCAGGGACAGGATTCGAAGCCGTGCTATCCGCAGGAGTTGGAACGGTCTGTGCTCCAACCGGAATCGTGTTGGACTCAACCGAGTTGGCATCACCAGAAGGCAGGCCACCGATGTACGTGTGAATCTGCGTCGCCGTGGCAGGCGTGCCGGCGCCCTGCACGGCAAGATCCGCCGGATGACTGGTCGTATGAACCCAGACACACCCCGTTTCCCCAGCCATACTATACGGTCCCCCCCACCCACCAGAGCCAAACCCTATCGAGTCGCACGTGACCGAATTCGGCGCAGGAGGAGACGGCAAGTACCCTGTCACGAGGTACTGATCGTAGGACGCCGTGTTACAGCTCGGATTGGCGCTACACGCCTTCAATGTGCCCGACACAGCCACACCATTCACCGTGACAGCCCCAGGAGAAGCCGCCGCCGTTTTGATCGCGGCCACCTTCGTCGCATCGTAGTAGAGCATGGCGAGCGTCATCCCCGCGACGATCCCGAGCGCAGGCCAGCCCACCGACCCCGCGACCATGCGCACCGCCACCGATCCAGCCGAGGTTGCACTGATGAGCGGCGCGACCGCCGCGAGCGTCGCAGACCGTTGCGCCGATAGCATCGCTTGCGTCGCCGCCTGTGACGCGATCCGCACGTACCCCGTGGTGGAGGAGGACACCTGAAACGAGTAGGCCGGAACCACTATCAGGAGATAGCTGATGAGATCCACGAACAGCAGATAGCAGACGCGCGTTAGTGTTTCCCGCATAGCATCCCCACCAGAAAACACAGAACAAACAATGCCGCGAATTCGAGCTGATTGACAACTGTGAGTACGGTCCAGACCATCCCCTCACCGTTCCAGGAGCAGGCCGGAGAGGAAGGCCAGGAGCAGGACCATCATCATGGTGCTGATCGAGTCCACTGACCTTCCTCCCGTCCCGGGCCTTACTTCAGAATCTCCAGCGCCACGAGATCGAAGAAGATCTTGCCGGTTTGCTCGAACTTGCGGATCTCCACCGACGCGCGCGCCTGTTTCCCTTCCGCCTGCTTACAGAGCTCAACGAGGGCCGGGAGTTCCTCCGGGATGCTCAGGCGCAGGTTCCCCGGATCTTTGCCCTTCACGTACAGATCCATCGACCGATAGACCCGATTCTCCTTCCCCTTCCGTTCGACATACCCCTGCACGCTGCCTTCGGCTTTCACCATCATGATGCGATCCTCCTGGTTGAGATGAGGGATCAGAGAGATTTCTGACCCAGTGGCCCCGGCCCAACGACCGGGTTTTTGGTAGAAACGTGAATTCGGACTCGCATTCCTGGCAGGTCAGGACTAAGGCGCCGCTGAGCCACCGACAGCCACAACCTCTCGCGCCACAACCTGGGCACATGCGGGTCCACTCCTTAGATGGAACGGAGGACATAGGGTCGCTGGTTCCTTCCCTCCCGCAGCATCGCGAGGTGCTTGGCTTTCCATTTTTTCGACCCGGCATAGATCAACTGTTGGAGGAATTGTTCCCCACGGTGAAAGTAGGCCAGGGCCAACATCGCGCTGATGGACTGACCCAGCCACTGGCACACCTCATCAACCGTCTGCTGAACCTTCTCTACGACCAGGCGACAGCGTGTGAAGCCTTCGGTCAATGACGCCCACCACGAGAGCAGCGGCGCCCGATACTTCTCCCAGGGTTCGGCGTCTCGCGTGGTCTCACGGAAGTCCACGTACGAACGGAGCACGCCCACCAGGAACTCTCGCCAATCGTCTGGAGGCAGCGTGAGCAAGGCTTTGGCGCAGGCTTGCGCGCGGTCTTTTTTGAGTTCGAGTTCCCACCGAACCCCATAGTCTTGCGCCTCGGCTCGGCCCTTCTGTTCGAGCTCCAGTCGTTTGTCGTAGACGCGCAACATGGTTTGGCTCTCCCGACTCCCGAAATAGAGCGTGTCTCCCGTCGATGTGCCGGAGCGCAACGAGGACCCGGCCACGACTTGGAACTTCTGCGACCGAGTGACGGCCTGTCCGGCGTCAACGGCCTGTTTGACCTGTGCGATGGAAACCCCCGCTGCCCGATCATCCAACGCCATATCCATTCGGGTCATGTGCCCGCCACGGGCAAAGACCCAGGTGAGCACCGAGCGGATCTTCGATTCCGCCCAGGTCGACACGATGCCTGCTGAGAGATCGACGTGGACTTCTTTGGGCTTGCGAGGGGCACCCGTCCCAAGTTTGCCCATGCCGTGACGCCCTTGGTTGGTGAGCCAACAGGTGGGATAGCCACGAAAGCCCGTCGTCGTCTCGAACCACTCGCCCCCGACCACCAGACGGATCTCCTCGACCGTGGCCTGAGGGACCGTGAAGGCGAGCCAATCAAGGGTTTCTGTGAAGATGCAGTCGTTCATGAACAGTCCTTTCACTCCTCTGCTATACAAGCCCCCGTTTTACCGTCCGGGGGCGTTTAGTCGCGGCGCGCCGCCGGCGGCCGCCGGCAGTCGCGCGCTTCTTCGTGCACTGACTGTTCGGCATCGCGATGGCCCGATTGCGCATCACCTGGCGCACCTCTTCAAGATCGAACCGGATGGTTCGCGCCATCTGTGAGCCGGGAATCTTTCCACTGCGATACGCTCTATACACCGAGTCGTGGCTCACACCGAATTCTTGAGCCAGTTCTTTGACCGTGACCCAAATGCGCTTCATGCAGGCTCCTTACGTTGTGCTGATGACGGTGCTGACCTTACCGGCAGAAGCATGTGAAGGGAATTAGGCAGTTTGCGGCAAGTTAGGGCAGTTCACGGCAGTTGACGCAAAGGCAGCGGCAGGAGAGGAAAACTTAGCGCACTAATCTAGGAAAACGAAATAGTACGAAAGAAGGGCGGCCAGGGGTTCTAACCACGCCGCTCTTCGCCCTTGCGCTGTTTTCACTAGCCACTTACAATGCCTCCGCCCGGCTTTTGTTTCTCTACATATTACAAAGGGGAGGGGGATGTGCCTAAGGGACCATACAAAGTTAAGGTAACCATAGGGGACGCGATAGTTGAGGTAGAGGGTCAAGAAAAAGGTGTGGTTGCTATAGTCAGAGCACTGAGTGAAGTAGTCCGGGCCGGACGTAAAGTGGCAAGCGCTCTCCCACCGCCTACGAGCAGCCTCCCAGCGTCCCCAGAGCCTTCGCCCCGATCTGGTCACACAGATATTCGCAGTTTTTTCTTAGAGAAGAAGCCTTCGACTGATGTAGAAGCTACAGCGGTAGTTGCGTATTATCACAAGTATCTTGCGCCATCCGACCAGCGGAAAGACGCAATTGACCCAACAACACTTCAGGATGCCTTCCGGCTCGCAGGTAGACCCTTGCCAACTAAGACAGCCTATACCTTGTGGAATGCTCGGACTGCTGGCTATCTCGATTCAACCGGAGATACTGGATACTACCGTCTAAACCCCGTTGGTTTTAATCTAGTCGAGCATACTCTAGGCAAAACAGACGCAACTGATGAGAAGAATGCTAAGCGGAAAAGAAAATCTAATTCTAGAAAGGGGAAAACGCAGCGAAGAAAATAACCCTCTAACTACATCTTAGAATTCATGAATCCTGCTGACTTTCTTGACTCGCTCGAACGCCTGCTCATCAGCCTGTCACGTTATCGAAGTAAAGTTGTCAACTCCCTCGAACAACGTAATCAGGTGCGATCGTTCGTCGGCGCATGGTTCGAGCAATATCGAAAAGGCTTTGTTGAATTGATTGCGGATGAGGATTTGTTTTTGCCAATAGACGATGTGATGCATACACTTGTGAAGCTAGCGTCTGGACGAAACAGTCGGCGTATCTACAAGCAGACCTGCAATTCTCT
>JAGXAR010000126.1 GCA_018971525.1 Nitrospirota bacterium | reverse complement strand
TCGTCGGGGACGTGACCTCGACCATGGCCTGCTCCGTCGTGGCCCGCAAGTTGGGAGTACCGGTGGCGCATGTGGAGGGCGGCATTCGTTCGGGCGACTGGACCATGCCGGAGGAAATCAACCGGGTCGTGACCGATTCCATCACCAACTGGTTTTTCACCACCAGCGAAACGGCTAATGACAATCTGCGCCACGCAGGGATTACGGACGATCGGATCTTCTTCGTCGGTAATACCATGATCGACACGCTGCTCAAACAGCTCCAGCGCTTGCGTCCACCAGCCTGTTGGGAATCACTGAAGCTTGAGCCAAACAACTACTTTGTGGTCACCCTGCATCGCCCAGCAAATGTAGATGGGGAGCAGCAGTTATTACAGCTGCTCCATGCCATAGCCGAAGGGACTCGCGGCTTGCCGGTGGTATTTCCGGTCCATCCGCGTACCGCCAAGAACCTGCGCGATCTCGACAGCAAGACGCCGCAACTGAATTATGTCGATCCTCTAGGCTACTTAGAATTCAACTACCTGGTGAAACATGCCCGCGGGGTGATTACCGATTCTGGTGGCATCACCGAGGAGACCACCGTACTTGGCGTACCGTGCTTGACCCTGCGTGACAACACAGAACGTCCAGAGACCATCACGATCGGCACGAATGAACTCATTGGAACCGATCCGGGCAAGCTGCCTCCGGCGCTGGCGCGATTGATGGCGGGTCAGTGGAAGAAAGGCGCGATCCCTCCGAAATGGGACGGCAAAGCGGCAGAGCGGATTGTCGAGCATCTGGAGCGATTGCTGGTAAGAAAATGACCCAACTCCTCCAAAAACGAAGTGTGAGCGCGGCAGAAGTCCAACAAGCTTTATTTTCGATGATGCTGGGTATAAGGCACGCAGCCACTGAATTCGGGAGGGGAGTAACTATCAGTCGAACTCATCCGGAACTCAAGAGAATATAACCCCAGACATGTCTATTCTCACTACACTGCGATACATCAGCGCCCACCCGCTGAATAGAACCCATAGGGCGCGCGCACTGCTTGGCTTTGTGAAGTGGCAGCTTAGCAGCCGACTGGTCTGCGGCCCAGTTGCTTACAGCTGGATCGGTGATACGCGATTCCTTGTCAGCAGAGGAGAGACTGGACTAACAGGAAATATCTATTGCGGACTGCACGAGTTCCAAGATATGGCCTATGTTCTGCACACAGTCTGCCGCGAAGACCTCTTCGTGGATGTCGGTGCAAATGCTGGCTCCTATACGCTTCTTGCGTGTGGGGTGAAGAATGCTAGAGGGATTTGCATTGAACCTGTTCCACAGGCCTATCGACGTCTGTTAGACAATCTCCGGTTGAACGATTTACTTGATCGGGTATCTGCCTTTAACCTTGGTGTCGCTGGAAACGAAGGGGAATTGCTCTTCACCACAAGCGAAGATTGCACAAATCATGTGTTGGCCAAACACGACTCTGCAGTGGAAATCATGCGGGTGGCTGTTCAACCCTTAGATAGACTCCTGGAGGGCCTTTCTCCAACTCTCATCAAGATCGATGTCGAAGGGTATGAGCAGCCAGTCCTTGAAGGAGCACATGCTACTATGACCAAGGAATCTCTCCATTCAGTGATCATGGAACTAAACGGAAGCGGGCAGCGATACGGATTTTGCGAAGACGCGATTCTTGATCGAATGAAGAAATACGGTTTCTCAACATTTTCCTATGATCCCCTCACTCGATCGCTGACGCCCCTCCACGGGAAAAAAAGTCTGTCTGGCAATACACTATTTATTCGGGGTGACGAACGGATTCGGGACAAGCTTCATGCTGCACCGCCCGTTAAAGTAGGCAGTATTATGTTATAAGCAGCCCTCGCAATCAGCTTCTTCATGCTCCCGATACTTGGGGTCGACGGAGCCATGCCTGCCGTCGCGATTGGAAACACGGTTGTTTTCATTTGCGTTGCCCATAACGCCTACAGCCTCGGGTACCTCGGCATTATGTGATCCAAGAGACTAGCGCCCCATAGTCTTCCATCAAGAAAAATGTCTGGCAGTTGGTTCCAATGCAAACAACCAGAATCACCATAATCCTGACACTATTTTTTGCAATCTTAGCGGCGCAGGAAGATCTCCCCACAGTTGCCATGATTGTCCTATGCGTCTGGGCCTTGCGGAGTGCTGAACATGCCATTCAGGCGCTCTCATTGAGCGTCGTCATAAAGTTTCTGAATCCCGCCCTGTATCCACAACTGGGCACCGCCTCGCTTTTAGGGTGGGGGGTCCTGGGCCTCGCCGGACTCCGTATTGGTGTAGCCGCCCTCCAAACAAAAACCCCGCGGAATCCAGTTCTACTTTGGGTACTGATTTTCTCGCTTGTCATCCTCGCACACTCGATGATAGTGAGCCGTGATAGCATGGTCTCCTCTTTCAAGATCCTGGCTTTCGCATTTGGCGCCACCACCGTCTTGTTGGGATTCAAGGTCAGTGCAGCCCGCGATGTCAACTGGATACCCTGGTTCACCGGGCTCTGGACCACGATCCTGCTTCTTTCCCTGCCGACAGTCTTTGTAGCATCCATCGGCTACCAGGTGAACGGAAAGGGCTTTCAAGGCATTCTCTCCCAGCCTCAAACACTTGGGACCCTTCTTGCTCCAGTCGCAGCCTGGTTTGCAGCACGACTGATGTTCTTCCCATTGCGTGAAACCCACTGGGTGGTCGTGGGAATAGCACTCCTGAGCTGGATTTTTCTACTTTTGTCGGGAGCTAGAACCGGACTCGTTGCCGTTCTTGGAGGGCTGGTATGTGTGATTGTCCTATCTCTCCTCACTCGACGCGAATGGAGGAGCCAGGTTGCGAGCTCATTGCGAAGGCCCATCGTCCTCCTAGCCATGTTCATGTTTGTCTCAGCGATGATCCTGTTCTCATCTTCCATCGAAGAGGGAGCCAAGCAATTTCTATTCAAGTATGGTAAAGGCCAAGGCACCTCTTCAGGGGAAGCAATCACGAGCTCAAGAGGAGCAGGCATTGACAGCGAATGGAAAAACTTTCTGGCCAGCCCCTGGGTTGGACATGGTTTCGGGATCACACCGTTAGTTTCACCAGACTCCACTCGGGTCCTAGATCCTTTCTTTGGTCTCCCTTTGAGTGCGCCTACGGAAAAAGGGTTCCTGCCCACCGCAATCCTGGAAGAGACGGGAATTCTCGGCACCCTATGCTTGATCCTCCTTCTTGGCTCACTTATATGGCAGGTCTCCCGCAAGAGCGACATTGCCACCACATGGATTTTCTTTACAAGCATCCTGGTGAATGTCGGAGAGATGGTATTCTTCTCATTCGGGGGGCTTGGGCTGTACATATGGCTCATCATGGGATGGGCAACTTCTTCCCGGTGGAGGAAGCTTGATGAGGCGTAGTCGCATCGTATTCTGGCAACCCGTACCAAGTCCCCACCAATCATCCTATCTGAGAAACCTGGCTGCCATGCTGCCCGACAGTGAAATCATCGCGGTGTTTGAACAGCCGCTCTGGGAGAGCCGGATTGAATTGGGCTGGGGCGCGCCTGACTTAGGCAGGATTCAGGTGGTGATAGCGCCGAATCGAGCACAGATCCACAGGCTGGCATCAGATGCAGCGGCACAGTCTATGCACTTAATGTCAGGCCTAAGAAGCCCCATGATTGAGCGCGCCTTCACTGCCTGCGCGCCAACCAATGCTCTTGTGGGTATTTTGTCAGAAGCACGCGACCATCGAGGCATAAGAGGACTACTACGCCTCTGCCACAGCCTGCTATTCGAACGCGCATATCGGGAGAGAACAGATTTCGTGCTGGCGGTGGGAACCTTGGGGATTCGGTGGTTTCAGAGAACGAAGTACAATCCGGATCGCATCTTTCCCTGGGGGTACTTTGTCGAACAACCTGTCGTCACTTTCCCCCATACTAACGAAGACCGCGACGGCATAACCTTTGCGTATGTCGGGCAACTCATAGACCGGAAAGGGGTCGATGTCCTCCTTCGTGCACTTGAGCAAGTTGAGCGGGCTGGCTGGAGGCTGCAACTTGTGGGGCATGGGAAATCGAGCGGCGCGCTGATGCGCCTCGCAAGAAAACTCGGGATCGACCGACACGTTGACTTCCTGGGGGTCAGGCCTAATCCAGAAGTGCGATCGATGTTGGCACAGGCCGACGCGCTCATACTACCAAGCCGATTCGATGGCTGGGGTGCGGTCGTGAATGAAGCGCTCATGAGTGGGGTACCAGTAATTTGCAGCGACCATTGCGGAGCCGCCGACCTTATCGAGTTGAGCCACCATGGAGAAGTCGTGAGGGCTGGGTCCGTCGAGGGCCTCACTGCTGCCTTGGCACGTATGATCGATCGAGGCCCTCTCAGCCTACCATCGAGGGAGCGCATACGAAGATGGTCAGATTGCCTAGACGGGGCCCATGCAGCGCGGTACTTCCTCGAAATAGTCCGGCACTGCGAGGAGGGAGGCCCCAAACCCACTGCGCCATGGCGCGTTGCGTCGGAAGTGGTGAACTCATGAAAACAACAGGACACGATAAATCGGCTCCCTAACTAGTGAAATTCTGCGTAAGACCACCAACAACTGAGGTAGGCATATGCGTATGGATTCTCCGTTAGGCAAACTGAGACGCTGGTGGCAGATCCGACCGGTTGCCTGGCGCACCTGCTTAGCGGTAGGCGTCGGTTTCATTGTGCTGACAGCCCAACTCTCCTCGGCGGCTACCCCATCTGTCGTCGATGAGATTCGAAACGAGTCAGTTCGGCGTTCTACCGATCCTACAGGGCGTCCGTTGCCGCTCGCCGGGCATTGGAATATGGGAAATTTAGCGGGGGGATTTTCACCGTCCTACCAGCTTGAGCTCATCTCCGCGGGACACCATATCCTGCCCTGGTTTCAGTTTCCGGACTATCGTAATGCAAGCGTTCCGGATTACACATATTATGAGGCAGCCATAAAGCAGTTTGCCGCCTGGAATCTTCCAATCTCACTCGTCGGAACACAGTGGGAATCCATTCTTTCAGATCCAGGAGAGCGATTTTTTTCTTTACCAGCAGACCAAAACCCGAATGTGGTTGACCTCAGCGGTCAAGTCCTGCCGAAACTCGACCCTTTGGGCCCCATTGGGCTTTGGCAAACCGCCGGCACCATGTGGACCAAAAGCCTTCTCATGCAACAACTTCAGACATGGTATCCTAGTCCCCCGCTGATCCTCTTTCTCAGTAACAATGAACAGCCCAAACTTCTTTGGAAAGAAGCTGAGACGTCACGAAACTTCGTACGCTCATACGGTATTGGAACAAGCGATACCTTCCGGCGTAAAGTCTTCGGGGACGCATGGATAGAACGCTATCGGGCCCTGATTCTTGGTATGCGATCGACTCTTGCGTCATCGACGTGGCAAACCCGAAGCGTATTCATCGGATACGATAGTTTTGGACCATCGTATTTCGGGCGGAGCGGAGTCTGGGAAGACACTCTTTTTACTCCTGGTCGGATTTCGCCATGGCCCTATGCATGGGGCGGTACCTCCTCCAGTTACTATACGAATAATTGGGATCCTTCGACTGACTATCGCGTCTGGAGTCCTCAAATCGAATCCATGAATTGGGTCTTCATGCAACACCAGGTGGTCCGCGATGTCCCTGAGTTTTGGTTCGAGATGTCCGTCTGGGACGGAAACGGCCCGGCCTCGTTCCAGCCCACGAACAAGCGCACTTTCTATGAGCAACGCGGGCAGCAGTATGGTCCTGAACGTTACGAAGGATTGGTTCAATACGGAATGTGGCTTTTGACCCCACGAATCGTCCGCGAGTTTCGATATTGGACGGAGAAAGTGTCGGACTGCGGAGCATACTTTGACGCCATTCTGCGCGGGGTTGATCGGGTCTATGCAGACCCTATCTTGACGAAGTTCTGGCGCACTGGAACACTGGTGCCCAACCACACTCGCTTACATCCATACCAGGTTGACATTCCTGCGGAGTATACGACAGAGGACCGCTGGTTTCTCCTTAACACGAATCTTGACCCACCGGGATTATGGAATCTTTACACGGAACTCCCCGTCATGGCCCTCGCACGTGTAATCGGACAGAGCAATCAACGGGAGTGGCTTGTCTATGCTCATGCTCCCGTGGGGCCGCGCAATCAGGTACAAGTTGAGATCCCGGACTACAAGAAAATCGTGCTGGATGTTCCAGTGGCTGGAGCCTTTTACTATGTTCGAGAGTCTGACGGAATTGTCAATAGGATTGCTGGCGGTCCAAGCAGTCTTCAACCCCCAACCCTATTAATCAAATAGAGTCTAGATGGGGTGGGTGCTACCGTCCCAAGGATTACATGTGTGGGATTGCTGGCACATGTAGTTATGGCGATGCGGTCAGCCTGTCGAGCAAGAGGAGCTGTTGCTCATCCGCGAAGCAATGGTAGCACATGGCCCCGATGGAGCCGGGCTTTGGGTGTCTTCTGATGAGCGTATCGGATTGGCCTATCGACAAGCGCGTGTGCCTTTTGTCGATGTCGAACCCTTTCGGGCGTTGCATCCATTGAGAATGTTGACATCGCCTCCCACGAAAGCACTCCTCGCCGCAACGCAGCGCCATCCGCTTCCTCACAAGATTCTCAGAAAGAAGACGGGCTTTGGCATCCATGTCCGTGAATGGGCTCCCATGGATCACAGTCTG
>JAGXAR010000125.1 GCA_018971525.1 Nitrospirota bacterium | reverse complement strand
CTGGCGAGCGCTTCCAATATGGCGATGCCGAAGGGTTCTGCTCGAGAGGGCAGGACAACAAAGCGGCATTGACGCAGCAACTTTCTCACGCCTGTTCGGTCTTGGAGGCCAAGAAACTTCACTTGCTCATTCAGCCCCAACTGTTGCGCTAAGTCTTCAAGCTGGCCTCTTAGAGGTCCGTCACCGACTAGCCATAGTTCAACTTCAGTGTGGGTCTGGCTGAATATTTTGAAGGCTTTGATGAGCACATCAATCGCCTTGCGCGGCTGATGCAAGGCCACGCACAAGATATATTGCCCTTGCTGAAGCTCTCCCGGTCCACTTAGCTCAAATTCATTCATATTCACTGCGTTGTGAATAGTTGACGCTTTCGTTTGGAGCCTAGGAAATTTCGTTAGGACAGCATCAAGCATGCTCTGGGATGGGGCCACAAGCCAATCCGCAGAATTCATCAGAAGCTGGAGTGGTTTAGGGTAACGGTCTTCAGGTATTCCCTTTGGCAGAAGATCTGCTCCATGAACGGAGATGACGAGCTTAAATCGAAGTAGCTTGCGGAGTAATGTGAAGTACACCCCGTTACTGATTGGGTAATGAATGTTGACGATGTCGATATTATTCCGCACCAACATCGTGTACAACTGGTACAGCGTAGGACAGAGGTAAACGGAAAAGCCTATCACTGATTTCACGGGGCAATCAGAAACATATGGAGTACGAAGATTCAGTTCGTACCCGGGGAAGTTCCACTTCGTAACCTTGGCACGTAGCGAGTCCGATTCACCTAGATGAAAAAACCAAACATGGTGGCCTTTCTTTTCCAATTGACGGGCGACATTCCCCACAACTGAGGCCACACCTCCGAACTCCTGGTCCCAGGGGAGCACAATCAGCACATTCATCGAGATTCTCCATGAGCACTCGCTTGGAGGGTCCGCACTCTCGCTATCGTGGCTTCCCACCGTGAGATCATCACATCCAAGCTAAATTCTTTTTGTGCGACTGCTTGCCCGCGCAAGGCGATTTCGTCCAGCTCTGCCGGGTTAGTCGCAAGTTCGGTCAGCAGCTTGCTTAATGCCACAGGATCGGCTTTCGGAATGAAGGGCAGATTGGCGAGTTCGGCGACTTCGATCGCGCCACCGCTCCCTGTCGTGAGAACCGCGCAGCCTGCCAACATTGCCTCAACCATCACTAACGGGAGTCCTTCCTCTCTGGTGCTGAGAAAGACCAGGATATCATGATCCTTATATACATCCGGCATGCGGTCGTGCGGGACTTTGCCAAGGAAGTTGACAGAACCGGCTAACCCCAGCTCCTGGACACGTTTCTGGATTCCCTCATAATAATCCCCCGTGCTGTGCCCAGCGACTGTGAGAGTCAGACGTGTCCGAAGCCGTGGTGCTATTTGCCCGAGCGCCTCAATTGCCGTATGCAAGCCCCGGTCAGGCGTAATCTGCCCTGCATAGAGGATCCGTATAGGGCGCTGTATGTCGTGTCGACGAACTGGTGAATAGAATCTGCCGACGGGCACACCTCCAAAGATGATTTCCGAGGAAGAAAACACCAACCCGGCATCCCGATATAGCGTCCGCAGATATTCGCTGACAAATACTACATGACTTGGCAAATTCGAGAAGTCTCTTGTAGGAAGCCCATCGCTTGCAACTCGTTCTTCCCACCGCCGTCCGAGCCATCTGAGTATAGGTTGGAATGGTCGTGGTCCCCAAAGTCCATCCCATACGCTCTCCCAAAAAGGTGCAACCTTCTCGCCTGCTGCCCCATATTCATTAATCATCCACGGGTGTTCAACCCAATGCACGTCTGGAATGTGGGCTGCTCTCGGTAATGGCAGCAAATTCATAGCCAACCCGTTCATGCTCCACCAATTCACCATGTCGGGTTTGAATTCTGACAGAATATTGACAAACCGGCGCGCATCAGCAAGTAATCGCTTGGCTTGGAAAAATGTCCATGGTCGATGCGGAGGTTGAGGACCGTAGGCATAAATGTTGAGCCAACGGTCCACCCGGACTCCTGCTATGATTTCGGTTTGTCGCGGAAAGCCGCCCAGTAAATCCATCGGCGATCCGCTGACGCTGGTGAGCACACGGATCTCATGACCACGTTGCTGTAGAGTCTCAGCCACCTGCTTGCAACGAACTTCATAGCCACCACGATAGTGGGGAGGATAGAAATTACTCACCATCAATATCTTCATAGACGCCTAAGTTCTATCGGTCGTGCGCAAACGATGGTCGCGAGTGCTCTGAGCGGGACTGTACCTTGGTCCGGCTTTGGCATAGCGTCTCAGTAACCAATTGACTCAGTCGTTGATTGAATGTTTCCGGGCAAAAAAGCGAGCTCCGTTCTTTTGCTGCTTGGCCCATCTGCCGGCAAAGCGATTCGTCACCGGCTAGACGAGACGTGTATTGAAGAAGGGCTTGAGCATCCCGACAGAGAAATCCGCTTACCTCATGCTCAACGATTTCCGGTTGTCCGCCACTCATTGGAACCAAGGGAACACACCCTGCTCCCATCGCTTCCGCCGTCGCGATCCCGAAGTGCTCCCTTCGTTCCGGCGGGACGTTGCTCTCATCTCCAAGAGCAGTAGCATGCCAATACAACTTCGCGCTTGCTAGATAAGCCCAGAGCGCCTCTCGTGAAGCATTGACGACAAACGTAACAGGGATATCCTTGGAGTCGGTTTTGAGCATCTCTAGATATTCACGGTCCTGAGGCAAGTCGGTGCAGAACCCGATTAGGCACAGACGCCAATTTCCCCCAGTTGTGGATAGAAACTCCCTGAAGGCTTTCAATTGTAGGGCATGGTTTTTTCCGTCCGTCACGATGAACCGACCGAGTGAAACAATGATGTTTTCTTTTACTACAGAGGCAGGCTCGATTGCGACGGGAGGATAGAGCACTTCGGACGGTCTTTCCCATCGTCGCTCGATCCACCCGGAAGTAAAGTTGGAATTGCCGAGCACGGTCTGATACCCGCGCATACGCCTATTCCATAGCCAGGTATACCCTCGCAACCGGATCCAACGGTCAAGGCGGCCGCGGCTCTCCCATCTATCAGTGCGCGGAAGGTCATAGTCTGGGTGCGATTCAAACGGAAAATGACAGTACACCAGGCCCCGTTTGGCTGAGCAGAAAGGTGGCACTCGATGTCCTGAGTAAATAAACAGATCGTAGGGCTCCGTGAGTTCCCGATCGAGCTGTAGGCTTCGACGCAAATAACCCATCCTGAGTCCTGGAGGTGAGAAACTGCCCAAAGAACCGCTCACGATCCGCTCGTTGACACGGGCAAGATCAAGTCCAAATGCTTTCGCCAAACTGCCAAGCGTGTACCCTTGTCCACTATGGATCACGTCCACCGCATAGTGTTGGGACAACTGGGCGGCCATGTTTGCGACCACGAGTTGGCTTCCTCCCAGGCGGAGCGACTCATGATCGAAGATGCCCACTCGACGCAGTCGCGTGGAACAAGACACAGTATGGTCGGAACGTTTCATCTTTCTACGCAGAAATCTCTATTATAAATAGGAGGTTCATGCCAACAGATCGAAGGTACCCTTTCAACTTCTGCTTCCTACCGAATGCGGGAGCGAACAAGGTGAGCGGGTAGGCGATTCTACCGTCGTTAACCGGTCACTGCGCTTTAAATTTACACGTCGTGGCCCGTGGCCTGAGCCAAGTATCTAAAACCGGTCGGTCGGGACTAGCCTCACACAACTATGACTTGGTCACGCAGTACCAGAAGCATTCCCATTTGGAGGGAGCAAAGGGTTTCTCAACAGCATCCACAAGCACGCCTCCATGCTCTTTCAGAAATGATTCGACTTCCGACGACTCGATTCCGTACATCTCCATGAGAGGCTCCTTTCTCCAATCCCTTATCGTGCGGTAGAGCTGTTGCAGTGGCTCCGGCGTGACATTCTTGATGAGTGTACGCATCCTGTGTCCCGTTGCCATGTTTTCACGATACCCATCGGTCGACGCACGCTGGTCCTCGCTTCCGAGGTATCGATTCGTCAGTTGGAAATAGAGGACTCCCCGCGGAGCGAGAACCCGCATGAACTCAGCCAAGTACCGCCGTATATACTGAGGATGCATATGTTGAAGAACAAGGAGCGAGATCACGGGATCGAATGAGTTGTCCTTGAACAGTGCAAGGTCATCCCGCTCGTTCACGTAGTAACGGCATCGGTCCCCAAACCGGTTGTACTGCTGGGCCACCTTGATCATCGACGGGGAGATATCGACGCCGACCACTTTGTCAAAATTCGGCGCCAGTGCTTGCCTCAGGCGTCCGGCGCCACAGCCAAAATCCAACGCTTGCCGTCTGGGGATCGCAACCCCCAGCTTGTTGAGGTACTCGAAGAAATTGGAGATTTCGTCCTTCCCACGCTGAAAGAACCCTTCCGGCGCCCATTTCCCGCCCTTTTTGTCGGGGTAGGAAATGACAGCCCATAAGGGGTCCTGCTTACCAAGACGGTTCCAGGTTTTCTGGAGCTCTTTCAGCTTCATTTTCCCCTCCTTCGTGTCCCGCAGACCCTCTTCATAATCTCCTGATACGCCTCTTCAATCTTCCCCAAGTTCTTTCTAAACCGATCCTTCTCCACTGTACTTCATCGTCTGATCCCCAGAGCCAGCAGGTGTCGGGGGGGGGAATCTAATCGGCCAAAATCAATCGGCCCTTGTACAGGCGGAATTCCAATTTGAAATCCACGAGAATCTTCTGACCCTCACGGAAAAACGGCTGGAGCACGCTGTTCACTTTCAACGCCAGTCCCTTGATCTCCGCGAGTTGCGCACGCGCCGCCAACTTGAGCAACCGCACGTGCTCTTCGTCAATCAATGGATCGCCCAGCGCACCGTTTCCAAATGCCCGGACACGACCTCACGAAAACAAGATGCTACTGCCGCATCACGTAAGGATAGACTAACTGGTAAATCCTATTGCCCTTTCCACTTCTGCGCAAATTCTCGAGTGATTGTTAGATATTTTTCCCCATTGAGTTGGCTTGGCTCGATGTGGGTATTCTCGTACCATTCATTCCATGTCGTGATGAAAATCCAATCCGGATCGCTGCTAAGCGCAGCTTCGAAGGTGCCTCGATAGAAGGCTCCGCCTTCTCTGTCCAGGAAAGCCCCCTTGCGTCCAGGGATGGATCGCTCATCGTAGCCCGGTTGGACAGTCGCAACCGAGATCTTCGGTGTGCTAGCGTCCGCGAGCAAGTGATAGAACCTGGTAACACGACTGTTTAGCTTATAGGTTTTTGTCAAATCTGAAATCGTAGACTCGGAGATACTATAGTCGTGCACCCCATCAAATACTTCAAGACTCTGTCCCCCGAAACCCATCGACAGGTAGACTGCATCAAGCCCTTGAGCCCGTAGCTTGGTAAAGATGCGCTTCCAGGTTTCAAGTGGCACACTGTCCGAGGCCCATATAACGATGAGAGGTTTCCCGTTGATTTTCATGAACGCTGGATGCTCGCCGTATCTGGAGATGGCGTAGGCGAGCCAGTTAAAAATCTCCTCGGCGTTCCGAGCCCCACTGTCTGTCAGAGTTTCAAAATAAAGGCTGACCCGAAAAGCGCGCTCTTGGGCGAGGTCAAGGAGTAGGGGCAAGTTCCGGTCAGTGAAACTGCTTGGGCCCCACCAGGATGAAATAAAACCGTCAATGCCTGCGCTGCGCGCAGCTCCGATATGTCCCACGATCATATTAGGATCGCCGGACTCGTAGGGTTTCTCAGGATGATCCCTGAGTTCTGGCCGCGACCAACTCTCGATGTGGTACCAGGGGTAATAGAAAGCCCACAGGAGATGTTCTCTCACCGTCGGTTGCATCATGCCGCACGCTATAGCGGCAGTCGTCTCATTGAGGTCGAGAAGGAAACGCAGCACACCGTTGGATTGTTCTCTAGCTCCAACGTCATGGACAATCTCTTTGACAAAGTGTGCCGTGTCTCCAACCACAATATATAGTCGCACCCGGCTCTCGTTTAGTGACCCGTTTTGAAGATGAAGCGAGAAGGGGCGATGGAGGCCTTCCGCCGCCAAAGCATAATCCACCGTGACCCCGATCCTTTGTCCATCTTTCACCGCGGCTAGTTCCTGACCCATACTCACCCCATCCGCACGCACATTGTACCACTTCGGAGTGCCATTCACAGTCAAGACTCGTGCAGTTAGAACACCCTCCGGATTCTCTATCTGAAGACGCGACCAATCCGAGCTCGTGGTGTATTCAACACGGAGGCGGTAAAAAGGTAGAGTATTCCCGGGGCATGCGCCCTCGGTGGATTCCGCAGCCAAAAGTATTGGGCTGTACAGAAGCAAACAGCCACCAAATAAAAGGAGAATTATCATAATTTTGAACCAGTCGGTTGGTTTGACAGCAAGGCGTCGCATTTGTCAGGAAGACCCCTTGAAACCTCTCGAAGCTTCCGGGTCGCTTCCGCCAGCGGAGCCGCGGCCTCGACTTTCCGCCAAGCTGTCGCGATCTGTTCGTCCGAACCCTTGGACTTCTTTTTGTTGGCTTGCTCCCTTCGTAGCGATCAGTTCAAGGTAGAGGTTCTCGACTTTGTCAATGACTTTGTCCCATGTGAATTGTGAGATGGTCTTGTTGTGCCCGTTTCTGCCCATACTTTCCCGTTTCTTTCTATCCGAGAGCAATTCGATGATTTTTTTTGCAAGATCATCGGC
>JAGXAR010000124.1 GCA_018971525.1 Nitrospirota bacterium | reverse complement strand
GACGCTCTACTGGCTGTCCGGCCTCCTCAGCACCTTCCTGCTCTTTTTTTCCATCCTGCTTCATGAATCCGCCCACGCTGGCGTGGCCACCTACCACGGGATCCGGGTTAACGAAATCATGCTCCACATCGTCGGCGGGTGGACGATGCTCCCAAAAGAAGTCTCGACCCCCAAGCTCGAAGCCCAAGTGGCCCTCGCAGGACCGCTCTGCTCCGCCGCGATCGGCGTGCTGTTGTGGCCGTGGTCCGACTTCCCCATCGTGTACTACATCATGAACTTCAACTTTGTGCTGGCCTTCTATAACCTCGTCCCGGCCTTTCCGATGGACGGCGGCCGGGTGCTCCGCGCCTGGTTTTGGAGGGAAAGCGGCTCCTTTGCGCAAGCGACGGAGCGCGCCGCCTTGCTGGGCAAACGCATCGCGATCGGCATGATCCTCATCGGCATCGCCGGCCTCTTTCTCCATTGGAGCACGTTCTGGCTCATGGTCGGCGGCGTCATTCTCCGCATGATCTCCGACGGGCAGCACCATGGCGTCGCCTTTAGCCATCTGCTCAAAGGCACGGTGCGCGACATCATGATCCCCGTCGATCATGTTTTGTGCGTCAGCGAAGAAGAGACCGTCCAAGAGGTCAAGCAGCTCTTTCTGAGGTATGGCTATCACCACTTTCCCGTCAAACGGAACGGCGCCGTCGTCGGCCTCTTGCATTACGAGGACCTGCGACGACATGCGGATTGGGAAGAGGATCACCACACACCTGTCGGTCGTCTTGTCGCCCCAGTGCTGGCCGAGATGATCATCGCCCCGGAATGCACAATCAACGAGGCCTTCGATCACATGCTGCTGAGCGCCTCGCCCCGGCTGTTGGTCTACGAGCGCGGACGGTTCCTTGGCCTGGTCACTCGGGCGTCAGTGACGCGTCTTCGGGAGTTGCATCAGAAGGAATCGCAGTGGGTGACGCTGACGGGCGGGACTCCCCGAACTGCAGCCCATCCGTCGTGATATGCGGAAACGTGACGTGCACGTAGGGAGGGTACACATCGAGCGTTTGGCCTTTGCACTTCATGTTGCGGCTCCGGAAGTAGAAATTCCGGTTATCGAGATCGATGACTTTATGTTGTTGGATTTGCCGCATCTTGATGCCACGGAACGTGGGACTCGCCCCCAAGCTCATCACCGGTTCCTGTCGATCAACGATGGGGCTGGTTTCCATCACATGCTCGGCCGTTTCGGGATGATTGAGACGGAAGTAGACCCAGGTATTGATGCTGTCGATGATGCTATGCGCGGACAACGTCCCCGCCTCTTTCTCGAAGGTCGCCTTGGATTGCGTGTACACGTGCACCCAAATATTGGCGCCGCCGGCCTTATTGAACAGCTCGTGGATGCCCGGATACAGGACGTTGTGTCCTTCGTCCAGATGCAGGCACAACGGAATCCGCAGCTGCGAGCCGCGGGCAAAGATGCGACCGGCCAGCGACTGGATCATCGACACAAACACCTTCGCTGTCAGATACGAGACGCGGGAAGTGAGCATGCTCCCGAGCGTGCAGAAGAGCAGCACAGGCTCGCCGTTTTCCAATCGCTGCACGAACGGGTTGGTACGCGCCTTCCCGATGATCCGACCCGTGTTGCCCATCGTCAGCTTGATCATCGCATCGCGGAGCGAGGCGGAAATCCGGACGTAGAAATCTTTCAGGGCGTCGTTTTGAATGATCGAATCCAGCGTGTGACAGAGATCTTCCGTGTTCGGCAGCATCGCGAGACTTTCCCGCAACCGGCGCAAATCTTCATGCCCGATCCGTTTTTTGATGTCGTCGAACGTCAGGGGCACGCGTTCGCCGCGCGCGCGCATCAGTTTGATCAAGGCACTGATGATCGCATGGGACACCGTCTCGGCCGTGCCGGTGAAGAACTCAGCGGCCGGCGAATCCTTGCCGGGCAAAATACTGTAGATGTGGTTCACCAGTTCCTCTTCCATGTAGTAGTTGGACAAGGGATCCAGATAGATCGAGTAGTCGGGGAAAATCGGCGTGAGCAGCAACACTTGATCCAAGCGGCCGGACTCGGCCGCGACTTGCACGAATTTCGAAAACAAGACTTGATCGCCTTTCGGATCGAAGACCACCGTCGAGTAGCCCTTCCGAATGTCCTGTTCCATCACCGCTTCAATCATGCGGCTCTTGCCGCTGCGCGTGGTCCCGAAACAGCCGACATGTCCCGCGCGGTCATGATCGGGCATCCAGATCAGCCCTTCTTCAATCGGCTCGACGCCCAACACCGCTCCCTTGCCAAAGACAGTAATGTCTTTCCACAGCGGCTGCAGCCGGCCGTGCCGATTGATCTCCAACAACTGGTCCATCCCGCTCGAGGGCGAGCCGGTGGCCCCGTTCGAGGATGTGTCGTTCGAAGACGACGACAGAAATGGACGAAACTGCCACATGATCAGGCCTCCCGAGTGTGCCAGGCTTCTCCTGTAGTAATACGCGCCGACCAGTGTCTAAGCGGCTCTACCGTTCACAGTCGGACCGGTTTCACGTTGTAAGGAGTCATCGTATGGAAATTATTCGTTTCTTCACCAAAACCAATCCGGACCCGTATCACGATCAGCGCTATCTCCCGCGCACCTCGGCGATTCACGGGAAGACGGATCGTCCCCTGACGATTCTGGCGCCGGAGTCCTGGTCGCAGGTGGCGGTCGATATCCTGGCACAAAAGTATATGCGCAAGACGGGCGTGCCGCTAGGCGACGGCCAGCTCGGAGCGGAAACCGACGCGCGGCAGGTCTTTCGACGCCTCGCCGAGTGTTGGGCGTTTTGGGGACGGCAGGAAGGGTATTTTGCGACGGAAGAAGAGGCGAAGGCCTTCTCCGACGAGATGCAGTACATGCTCGCCCATCAGATTGGCGCGCCGAACTCGCCGCAATGGTTCAATACCGGGCTCCACCACTCCTATGGGATCGAGGGACCGGCTCAAGGCCTCTGGCGATACGATCTGCACACGAAGCAGTGCACAGTCGTACCGAATGCCTACCAGCGCCCACAGGCGTCCGCGTGCTTCATCCAGTCAGTCAGCGACAATCTCGTCAATGACGGCGGGATCATGGACCTGTGGACCCGCGAAGCGAGACTGTTCAAGTACGGCTCCGGATCCGGGACGAATTTCTCCAACTTGCGCGCCGGTGGCGAGAAGCTTTCGGGCGGCGGCAGCTCGTCAGGGCTCATGTCCTGGCTCAAGATCGGCGATGCGGCGGCCGGCGCCATCAAGTCAGGCGGCACGACGCGCCGGGCAGCCAAGATGCTGATTCTGAACATCGATCATCCCGACATCGAAGCGTTCATCAATCTGAAAGTGCAGGAAGAGCAAAAAGTCGCGGCGCTCGTCGTCGGCAGCCATCTCTGTGCGACTCATCTCAACCGAATCATTCGATCCGCGTGGGTCAAGGAGGACGATCGGGAATTCATCCAACCCAATCCGAAGTTCAACAGTGCGTTGAACGAAGCCATTCGGAATGCCCGAGCGAGCCGGATCCCGGAAACCTATATTCAGCGTGCCTTGAGCTTTGCAAAAAAGGGCGACCGGACATTTGCCTTCTCGGTCTACGATCTGGGCTGGGAAGGGGAAGCCTATCAGTCGGTGACTGGCCAAAACGCAAACAACAGCGTGCGGATCACCAAACAGTTTCTCGACACGCTTCCGGCCGATGGCATGTGGCCACTGCTCAACCGGACCGATGGACATGTCGCCAAGACGGTACGCGCGCGCGCGCTCTGGAATCAGATCTGTGCGGCCGCATGGCAGTGCGCGGATCCTGGTCTTCAATACGACGATATCATCAACGACTGGCACACGACGCCAGTCCAAGGGCGCATCAATGCCAGTAATCCCTGTTCCGAGTACCTCAGCAATGACGATACCTCATGCAACTTGTGTTCGCTGAATCTCGCGAAGTTTCTGAAGGTCGACGGCACCTTCGATCTCGACGCGTATCGGCATGCCATCCGCCTCTGGACGATCACCTTGGATATCACGGTCTCAATGGCCGCCTACCCCAGCCAAGCGATAGCCGAACGCACCGCCTCTTTGCGACAGCTCGGCCTGGGC
Organism: Nitrospirota bacterium; assembly: GCA_018971525.1. GTDB lineage: Bacteria > Nitrospirota > Nitrospiria > Nitrospirales > Nitrospiraceae > Palsa-1315. Next base: position 2,642 of record JAGXAR010000124.1, on the reverse strand, counting down.
TACGCCAATCTCGGCGCGGTACTCATGCGCATGGGCATTCCCTATGATTCCGCAAAAGCTCGCGCGGTCGCGCAAGGCCTGACGGCGATTCTCACCGGCGAAGCGTATCGGACGAGCGCCCAACTCGCACACCACCTCGGCCCCTTTTCCTACTACGAGTCGAATCACGAGGCGATGCAACGCGTGATCCGCAATCATCACCGCGGCGCCTGGGGTGTTCGCGATCCGAAAGCGTACGAACAACTGAACGTGCTCCCCCAACCGCTCGATGCCGATCTCTGTCCCGCTTCTCTGACAGACGCCGCGCGAGAGAGTTGGGATGCCGCGCTGCACGATGGCGAACTGTATGGCTTCCGCAATGCGCAAGCGACGGTCATCGCGCCAACGGGCACCATTGGTCTCGTCATGGATTGCGATACGACGGGTGTCGAGCCGGACTTTTCTTTGGTGAAATTCAAAACCCTCGCCGGTGGGGGGACGATGAAACTCATCAATGATTCGGTCCCCGCGGCACTTGGGCAATTGGGCTACAGTGTTTCCGCCATTCAAGAGATCGATCGGCATCTCGTCGGCTGGGGCACGTTGCGTGGCTGCCCCACGATCAGCCTCGACGCCTTACAACGGCGTGGACTCTCTGCTGTCGCGCTTGAGCGCCTCGAGCACGCGGTGCAAGCCGCCATCGATCTGCACATGGTCTTCACGCCAGAACTCATTGGTATCGAATGGTGCGAGCACACGCTCAAAGTGACCGAAGCCGAGCTGCGAGCGCCCGGATTCAGCCTGTTGAGCAAATTGGGATTCACCAAAGAGGACATCGAGCGGGCGAATCACTATGCCTGCGGAGCGCTCACGATTGAAGGTGCGCCGCATCTGCACCCGGAGCATGTGCCTGTGTTTGATTGCGCTGTTCCTGGTGGCGCAACAGGCACGCGTGCGATCGCGCCGGAAGGCCATGTCCGCATGTTAGGCGCCGTCCAACCGTTCGTGAGTGGCGGCATTTCGAAGACGATCAACATGCCGGCCGCAGCGGAAATTGACGACATCGCCCACGTCTATCGGCTCGCCTACGAACTTGGCGTGAAATGCATTGCCATCTATCGCGACGGCTCCAAGTTGAGCCAACCACTCAACGCGATCGGCGCCGAGGCCTTGGCCCAAGCGGTGGAAGAACACAACATCCCGGCCGTCGCCAAGGAGCTGGCCACGCACACACTTGCCGTGGGACGGAGCAAACACCGCCCGCTCCCCAGCAAGCGCAAGGGCTATACGCAAAAGGCCACCATCGGTGGCCACAAACTCTACATTCGCACGGGCGAGTATGAGGACGGCACGCTTGGCGAAATCTTTTTAGACATGCACAAGGAAGGTGCCGCCTTCCGAAGCCTCATGAACTGCTTCGCGATCGCGATCTCCCTCGGACTGCAATACGGCGTGCCCCTGGAAGAGTTCGTCGAGTCCTTCACGCTCATGCGCTTCGAACCCAATGGCCCAGTCAGTGGGCATGATCAGATCAAGATGGCCTCATCGATTCTCGACTACATCATGCGGGACCTCGCCATTAACTATCTCGACAGGCAAGATCTCGCGCATGTGAAGATCACACATGAGGACCTGCGTGGCGATTCTGTGAGCCCATACGTCAAGCAAGACCGTCAAAGAGTCTCTGTCCCGACGGAATCACACATCGACAGTAACGGACATGATGCGGCCGCCATTCATGAAGCGAAGTTGAAAGGCTATGAAGGCGATCCGTGTTCAGAGTGTCACCGTTTCACGCTCGTGAGAAATGGCACCTGCTTAAAATGTTTGTCCTGCGGGAGTACGAGTGGCTGCAGCTAATCGACTTCCGAAATGTTGCTTGAAACGTTACCGATGTTACAGCTGATGAAACATTACACTCGAATTCGCTCGCACGTAATACTCTCACGAGGACACAATGCACCAGCGTGTGTTTAGCCGGAGAGTTTTGTTGATCAGCGTGCTCAGCCTCATTTCTCTGGCCGCAATCGGCTCGACTCTTCTCCCGGCGTCGACTACGACGATTTCAGTCAGCACGGTCGAAAACTGGCTCTATCATGTCGATGCACATGACTCGAACGCGAGCTGGCAGGAGGCCTCATCGTTCTTTCAGGAGAAGCTTTCCAAAGAGAAGTGGGAGACGATTGTGAAGACCACTCGGGCTCCCATCGGGACCGTGATTAGGCGCCGTCATACGGTGACCCAATACGCGTCGCATTTGCCAGGCATTCCCGACGGCACATACGCAATCCTGCAATTCCATTCCACGTTCACAGGCAAAGAATCCACAGTGGAAACGGTGGTCTTCTCCAAAGAATCCGATGGGCAGTGGCGCGCCATTGGTTATTCGATGAAGTAGAGACGGCCACCCTAGAAGTCCGTTCAGCGAAAGGGACAAAGATGAAGCATCAGTTCGTGGTCAAGGCGCACTATCCAGAAGCGATGGTCAAACATGCCTATCAAGACACCAAGGTCATCGCCAGCGACGACGCGCAGGCGGCCAAGCAAGCGCTCAGGGAATTTCGTGGGCGAGATGGGATCAAACGAAAGCATTTCAATGTCGTCAAGCTGACCATATCTCGCTCTGCCATCGGAGCCGGGCAAGACGAATCTGAGGGCTCCCT
>JAGXAR010000123.1 GCA_018971525.1 Nitrospirota bacterium | reverse complement strand
GACGCCGATCCTTAATGATCGCCACGCCGTTGAAATAATCGACGGCCAACCCAAATTCGCCGGTTCCCCGTTCCCTTACGTCGGTCCAACGTCTCGGGTGACTGGTGGATCCTAGCATTGAACAAGTATGACCGGCTACTGGGAGATGCGGCGCTGCCTGATGGACGCATGCTCAATCGAGAGCTAGTTCGGGAGGGATTTTGCTGGTGGTATCGAAAGTATGCGCCGGGGGATACGGTGCTGGAAGGGCTAGGGATCGAAGCAGAGAGGCACGGAAAGGCTTGTGGGCCGATTCGCAGCCGGTGCCGCCATGGGAGAGGCGAAACGGATAACGAGTACCGGGGGCGCACGGTTGAGTAGGGTAGATAAACACCACCAGCACGCTCGCCAACCACCCACAAAGGCCATGCCTTTCAAGGGAGGGTCACTGGGTCTCCGTGTCCTGTGGTAGGGCCCTGGCCGCTTCGGTCGCTTGGATCAGTTCACGCAGCTGCTGCTGGTGGTTCGGTTCAATGCGAGTAAACTCCAAGCCAAATTCCTGACCGTGCGACCAACGGGCTACGGCAAGCGCCACTTGGAGGGGAGTCGTATACTGGGTCACATCAATGAGCACCCCCACAAACTCACCCTTACTGACCGTGATGTTAGTGCGAGCACGGCAGCCAGCGGAGGAGAGGTCAAAAATGAGGCCGTAGCCCTTTATCCCATCCCCTGAAAACGATGCTGCATAGTCAACACGGTAACGAGTATGTTTGCGTTGTTCCATGGAGGGATCTTCCTCGCGTGAAATCTCAGGCATCGGGTACGATGCTATACCTCTGGATACGGCGTGAGCACAAGACGGAAATTAGCCGTATGGGCATCCTCGTAAGAAGCCGACTGTCAGACAGAAACTCCACGCCGTGTAGGACAACAAGAAAGCAGCGGAGCGGTGGCGTCGGGTTCATCCAGAAGATCCATGAGCGACTTGGTCATTTTATTTTGAGGTAGTTGTCGCCCCAACGTGCGCGAGAGATCTGCGAGGGTGTTGATGGCAAAACTGTCCTTTGGCTTTGGCCCACGCTTGAGAACGGGGGTATGGAATTCCCGATAGACTTGCTTGGCCTTTTTAATGAACTCCTTTTCAGTCCTGGCATCTGAGATGGAGAGACAAGGTGGGTGAGCCGCTGCGTCAGCAATAGGCTTCTGTACATACTCAAGGGAATCGTCGAGCCACTTGGCATCTGTCGCGTCGTGCTCTGGTGTCGACTTACTGCTACTCCCGACTTGCTCTTCTCTCTTCTTCACTCTTTTCTTCATCGCCCCGCCCTTTCTCTCCAGCTTCGGCTTTACGCTCAGGGGCGTTGGTCCTTCGAAGAGCCGCATTCCCATTGATCCAATGCTCCTGTGCGCCGACTTGCCGACAAGAGGAAGCAACGCCGCGTGGAACCCTCCCAACCATTTGATGCCACTGCCTTGAGAAGCCCGGGCGACAATCCATTTGTTTCGAGCGTGATTGTCGTCTATCGCGTGTGCTTACTACTTAAAAAAAGTGAAGGGGGTACCCCTACACCTTGTTCATTGTCGAACCAGTACCCATCCGAATCAAACAGTACTCATCCGAGAAATGTTTTCATAACATATTGACTTAATAGCATTTGTATTAAGCATTCTTGTTGGCACACCAATTGCTGAATGCTGCCTCTGTTATCTCGGCCTGCAGGCTGAGTATCACGCCCAGTCAGACCGAATCCTGATTAAGCAAAAATTGAGCTTGCGGTATCACCATGGTTATAACCACGCTCCAGCTATGCCCTTGGAGGACTACTGAAGGGGCCACAGGGGAATCGTTCTTCGTAAGATCGATCGCTCTTGGCCTTATTGTCCTCTGCCTACCACTACTCACGGGATGTGGTGACGGAGGAAATTCCGGGAATGACTCAACCATGGCCATGGCGAAACTTGCACACGGAAACAAGCATGCGTCGACATCTACGATAAGCCTGAGTCCAAGCGGCCTGGCCATTTCAGCCACTCAAGGCGGAAGCGACCCGGCAGCACAGACTGTGACCATCTCCAACTCAGGAACCGGCACATTGAACTGGAGCGTGAGCACGACTGCGGGATGGCTCTCGCTCTCTGCCATCTCAGGTACTGCTCCAGCTTCGTTCACCGCCACGGCGATCATCGCAGGACTCGCAGCAGGAACATACTCGACAGCCATCACAGTCACCGCAGCTGGCGCAACCAACACACCGCAATCCATTCCGGTGGACTTGACCATTTTGGCAGCTACGTCTTCGACAGTTCCGCCTCCAACTACGACAGTCTCTGTCTCGTTAGGTTGGAATCTCGAAGCGGACCCCAGTGTTGTGGGATACTACCTGCATTACGGCCTGCAATCACCGAATTTGGCTGGATCTTGCACATACACACAGAGTACCTATTACCCTCTCGCTTCTCTCAATGCATCATCACCTACGGCTACTGTGAGCGGCCTTGCCTCGGGCACGATCTATTTTTTTGCCGTCAGTGCGTATAACGGCCGTGAAAGCGCGTGCTCGAATGAAGTGTCGAAGCTGACTTAAGCAACCTGAACAGGCGTCTTTGACGCCGCGTTCCTTTCTCATTACCGCGTTCCGTTATGTCCTCCTCCATTCCTATGGCCAGGAGACTGTCAAGTAATGGTCAAGTGGCTGCGCTGTCTGGGCGTTTCTCACTGTACCGCGTTGTATCAGGCACGTCAGTAAATACAAGGGAACATGCAACGTCACGATACAGGGAGACACAGGAGAATATGGCTTACGCTCCCTTCAGGGTGTGATGCCAAAGAGAGCTACCGGAGCCCTAGTTCTCTTACCGTCACGGTTCCAGTCACGGTTCCGTTCCGAAAAGAGTCACGGTGAGGGGATGACACAGGAGGGGAGGGGAAGCAACGGCAGGATACAACAGCAGGCCCAAACCCCTTGATGGGCGTGGGCCTGCTGGTGTATGGTGTGGCGTATTATGTCGCGGCGTATCCCAGAGTATAATTACCTAATCAGCTTTGGGAGCAGGATGTCGGAGGTTCAAATCCTCTCGCCCCGACCAAACCCAGTGACCGTAAAACGTCAGGCGTGAAACGTGAGGCGTATTGGGTCAAAAGCGAACGAATGATCAAGTGAGTATGTGTTTTCTCAGTTCCTCACTCCCTCGCCTTACCTGCTACGCCTAAGCCCCGGCGTCTCATTTGTTCAAGAACGCGCCCGTAGCTCAGTCGGATAGAGCATCAGCCTTCTAAGCTGATCTAGGGGGATTGCTTAAGTCGTTGATGGCTTGAGTAATCCCCTTGTCATTCCTGCCGAATCACGCATTTCACCATTCATCTCGCTTCGCGCCGCTTCGCCGCCTGTCACCCACGTTTGGCTGCTTTTCTAACACCCTAATAACACCTCGCTGGCACCGGAGGGGGTGTAGGGTGATACACCGACTCGTATCCATGCATATAGTCGTTCTGGCAAATTTGAAGAAGGGGGGCAGGGTATAAGAGCGGAATAGGCCAATTGGACAGGAGGATGTTCCTTGATCATAATGCTCGCACACAACCTTCCAACCTCACGAGATACGAGAGCCTGCGGCATACGTCGATCCCGTCCACCATGCGCAGAGGAAAGTCCACCTACCTGGGAGGTTGACATGTCCTTCCACAGCTTGCGTCGTATCACATGTAACCAGCTGCTTCGGCTTGGAGGTATTCTGCTTATTTCAGGAATGCTCGGCTGTTTCGCAGATCGTAAACTCGTGAGCCAGCCGGAGGAGTCCGCACAAGACGAGCAGCTAACTCAGAGCATGGACATGGAGCATCATCAGCACTCCGTGGACGCTATTGACGCGATGACACCGCATCTACAGCATAGCGGTCCCCACATGAGTTGGACCACCTTGCGGCCAACAAATGCCGAGGACCGCCAGCGGGCCGAGCAGATTGTCCAGACCCTTCGTGACGCCTTGGCCAAATACCAGGATTATCGGGTCGCCCTGAACGATGGATTCGCGCCGCTGCATCCTGAACGAAAAGCCCCCCATTATCATTTCGCTAACAAGAAACACAAAAAAATGGCCAGGCAGCATTTTGATGCCGCCGCCCCAACTGCACTCTTATATAAGAAAAACGGGGATGGCTACGAACTTGAAGGCGCAATGTACACGGCCCCGAGAGGCATGACGGAAGACCAGTTGAACGAGCGCGTCCCATTGAGTGTCGCGCAGTGGCATGCCCACATCAATCTCTGCTTTCCACCGGAAGGCAAGATTCCCCGTGGCGACCGGAAGCAGTTCGGGTTCAAGGGTACGATTGACACGGAGTCAGCGTGTCAGCAAGCGGGTGGGCGATTCGTGCCGCAAGTCGGCGGGTGGATGATCCATGTCTACCCCTTCAAGGCCACCCCAGCGGAGATCTGGACTCACTAATGACGCTCTCTTAGTCGCATCGAGGGCCAAGCTGAAAAGAGTGGCTTACTCAAGCCTCCGATCACACTAGCCATCCCCTTCTCATTTCTGTCGTTTCATCACTTTGCTCTCCATCCCGTTTTGCGCGCGTTGCCGTAGATCAACCACATTTGTCCGCCTTATTAACACCGTGTAAACATCTGCACTGCGCTTCCCGTATGCACGCATCCAAGGGCTGGCGAGGGGGTGGGGGGTGACATGGGTCTTCGTGTGCGAGTGCATAGGCGTTCCGGCAAGTTTGTAGAGGGGGCAAGGCTGAGACGGGTGGGAGTTTCCAACGGGCCAGGGTTCAAGGCGTGGGGTACCGGGGGCAGGCTTGATCCAACCCTCTTATGCCGAACTGGGTACCTGGGTCCCGCGCGGTTAGACACGCCGTAAAAAGGCTCTCGATTTGAAACACTCACTCTCAGGCGAGGTACCCCCCACTTGAGGGGAGCCACCGTGGGAAGCCTTCCATTGGATATGAGCTATGGGATGGGACCCAAGGGTGTAAGCAAGGGAGGCGGAAATGTATTCACTGGCTTACTGGTGAGCCTTATCCCTCTTCTCCACATGAACGGTCAACGTAGGGCTAATGTTCTTCTGCGAGTTCTCCCAATCCATCCAGACGTTGAAGCGAATCGTGTTTGGCTTCGAGAAGCACAAACTTACGAACTCCTTCGGTTTGATCGTCGCAGAATCCTGCCTGAGGCCCATCCACCGAAATCCCTTCTCACAGATCACCATCTCCCAGTTCGGAGTATCGAGGAACCGCATGTGGACGACCTCGTCGTTGAGGTTCTGCCAACGAATTTCGTCCCCGACCTGTGCGTACAGTACTGCGGGTTGGACAGTTTTCAGAATCTCAACATAGCGAATTGTGTTCGATGGGTTGAGTTGTTTGTGCTCACACCCGGCGATAGAAGTTAGCAACATCATGCTTACGACGAGGGGAAGAAGGGCCATGATTCCTCCTGAGGTGTTACTAGACAAGGCCCGATACGGCCAAATCCGAGTGGACACTGTGCGGGGTTCAGTGGGTTATTCGGCTGATACCGATTCGTGGGATTGAAGATGTTATCGTCACCATCATACTTGGGATCAAACCCCGATCCTCCGTGCGCGGATACCGCAATGGCCAGTAGGTTCACCAGAAGCAGAGAAATCGAGGCTCCTAAGGTACGCAAATGGTGGTCGTCAATCCTAAGCTACTCTGGGTCAGCCGCAACTGGCCCAACCGTCTCAGAATTTCCACTTCGAGAAACACGTCGGACCAGTACAGGTCCGGCAACTGTTGCGTGACCTCCTCCAAAGTACAGTCAGGATTCGCCCTTACCACTTCGAGAATCCGACCGCCGATGGTTGCTTGTTGCAGCATAGGTTCCTCCCTTTGTCTGACAAAAGCCTTCGAGCCTCAGGTTGATCGGAGTTTCACCGCACTCTCTGACTGAAAACCAAAGATAGGCAAGTTTTAGGCCCTCTCCAATGGGCTAGAGAGGCGTTCCGAATTGCTCGGAGGTGGGTTCAAAACCAAAGAGAGTGGGAAAACCCCACAGATAGATTGCGATGTTGACGGTCGAACTTCGGAAAGTCTTTCGTGTTTCGCACTGTGCTCGTTGAGCGAAAATGCTCGACTCAGGATGGAACGAGGAGGTTCGATCAAGGTAGCTTATCAGCACGGGGTCGAAACGGTTTGTTGGGTTGAAGGGAACGCAGCCAGTGAGTCGAGGTTTGCCAGAGCCACCTCGGCCTCCTTCATCTTGCCGGTGATCTGTTCTTTCGTGTATCTTCGCCGTCCCATGATGTCCTCCCTTCGCAGCCTTCGATCCGAGCCAATTCCCACCGCACAACCTGGCCCGGTTTAAACGGGGCAGGTCCTACCGACTTATGCGACGAATCGTGATGATAATTGCCGGGTGTATCATGGCTGCGACGACAGCCTGGATCGACACCGCTGTCGCAGAACCTATTGTCGGTCATACCGATCTGGAACTGCGAGTTGGTCCCGATTATTTGTGCGGTACATGTGGGCAGCAGAGAGTCAGGACAACAGTGCAAGCCTTTGCTGACTGGTTGTTCCCAATCAGGCGAATTCGTGACGGAGTGCTTGAGATCGGCCCCTACGCCAAAGGGGCACTCCTGGACGGCGGCCATGGAGATACCGTTTTTAGGTGTGGAAATAGGATAAAGGCGGCGCAGCCTTTCGGTTGAGCCATCAACCAACGCCTCGGTGGGAGCCGAGGGGAAAGGATACGCCACCATGGGTGAGAAGAACAGCAACGAGGCTGTCGAGTCAAGCGAGG
>JAGXAR010000122.1 GCA_018971525.1 Nitrospirota bacterium | reverse complement strand
CCGAACGCGATGTTCTTCTTGCCAGCTATGTCACATACAAGGCCGAGAAAGCACTCAAAGCACTGCACGGCGCGACCAAAAGAGGAGTCGAGGTTCGCTTGGTCCTAGAACTCGCGGAGGAGAGTGGTGGAAAGCTGAATTTCGATGGGCTCTCACAAATCAAGAGCAAAGTCCCGTCTGCAAAAGTGTTCTATTGGCCACTGGAGAATCGTCGAAGAGACGCAAGAGGTCGGCACGGGATTTTCCATGCGAAGTGCCTCGTGGCCGATGGCAACATCACTCTGGTTTCGAGTGCCAATTTGACTGACTATGGGCTCGAAGAAAACATTGAGTTGGGGTTCCTCATGCGTAGCACTGAGGTGGCGAAGCGGTTGAAACGGCACTTCGAGCAACTGGTATTTCAGGGGGAGTTGCGCGAGTTATCGTAAAGCGCGAGAGGCTCTTCTAGTACTGACAGTAAATCGGATCGGTTGATCACTTTGATCGGTTGATATCTGGACTAGCGAGGAATGGCGATGGCGGAATCAACTCCTTACAGCATGACATTGAGCCTCAATGTCCTCAATCATCTTGGTATCAATCTATACAGCAATATGCCGGCAGTGCTAGCCGAAGTCGTGGCGAATTCATGGGATGCCGACGCGGAGCTCGTGTCGATCACGATAGACAAGAAAGAAAAGAGGATCGTCATCAGTGACGACGGGCAGGGCATGACAAAGTACGATATCAACCTCAAATATTTAACTGTAGGCTACCAGCGGCGTGAAGTGCCAGAGGAAGCGACTACGCCGAAGTGGAAGCGGCCTGTTATGGGCCGAAAAGGGATCGGGAAGCTTTCATTGTTTTCGATAGCTAGAAACATAGAAATTCATACCGTTAAAGATGGCCAGAAGAGCGGGTTTCGAATGGTTCTCGGCGATATCGAAGCAAAGATCAAGAACAAGGAGGGGACGTATCACCCTGAGCCTATCGACTCGAGTGCTTTTGATCTGGAGCGAGGCACACGAATAATACTGACTGATTTGAAAAAGGAACTTCACCAAACAGAGACCGCATTGCGGAAACGGCTTGCTCGCAGATTCAGCATCATTGGCTCTGGGTTTCACTTTTCCATCCAAATCAATGGCAAGGCGATAACGATCGAAGACCGAGATTATTACCACAAAATTCAGTACCTCTGGTGGTATGCGAAGGAAAGCGAGCGGTACAAGTCATTTTGCAAAAATTTGAACATGGACATTCCCAGACCCAATATCTTGCTTCCCACTGATTATTCAATCAGTGGATGGATCGGGACGGTCAAAGACTCAGGGGATTTGAAGGACCCGGACGACAATCTCAATAAGATAGTGATCATGGTGAGAGGTAAATTGGCCCAAGAGGATATCCTCGAAGATTTCGCGGAAGGCGGAATGTATACAAAGTACTTGATCGGCGAGGTCCACGCGAATTTCCTGGATATTGATGGAGAGGCTGATATTGCCACCAGTAGCCGCCAGAAGATCATAGAGGATGATGCTCGATACGAGGAGCTCAAGAAATTCATATACAAAGAATTGAAGAACATCCAGAGCTCATGGACTGACCTTCGCAATAAGGAAGGAAAAGACAAGGCACTTGAGATTCCTGCGATCAAAGAGTGGTTTCAAACATTGCCCCCGGGGTCCAAGAAACGGGCAGAGTCCATTTTTGGCAAGATAAATCAACTCACATTGGAGTCTGAAGACGACAGGAAGCGTCTTTTCAAACATGGAGTCCTAGCCTTCGAGAGCTTGAAATACAAGCAGAACCTCGATGCCCTCGATCAAATATCAACGGAGAGTCTGGCAGAGAGTCTCGATGCCCTGGCAGACATTTTTGGAAACTTGGATGACATCGAAGCGACTCTATACCATCAGATCATCAAAGAGCGGGTTGCGGTAATCCGTACGTTGCAGGAGAAAGTTAAGGACAATGCTCTTGAAAAAGTAGTTCAAAAGTTCCTCTTCGATCATCTCTGGCTCCTCGATCCATCATGGGAACGTGCCACAGAAACACCAGTCATGGAGGAGCAAGTATCGAAGCTATTCAAAGAGATCGAGGCTGACCTCAAAGAAGAAGAGAAAAAATCTCGTTTGGACATCAAATACCGAAAGACTTCGGGCCAACACGTTGTTATCGAACTAAAACGTCCTGAACGAGTTGTGAGCACAGCAGAACTCCTCGCTCAGGTCGATAAATATCGAAGAGGAATTCAAAAGCTACTGAAAGCAGCTGGCAGATCAAATGAATCTGTGGCTTTCGTGTGCGTCGTGGGTAAAGAATTGAGCGACTGGACTGACGAGAAGGCACGAGAAGAGTCGGCAAAGATCTTAGAGCAGAAGAACGCTCGAGTTGTGATGTATCCGGAGTTAATTGATGACGCCTATCAGACGTATAAACTCTTCCTCGATAAGAAGAAAGAGGCCGGCAGAATCTTTGAATTGATTCAAAGTATCGAAGGCGAACTGCAATGATATCGTTTCTTCCGTCCATGGCTTCATATGCTGTGCGTCTAAGTAACGGATCCGAAAGACTGAGGCTAGCATTGGACTGCTTGCGCATCCCGCCAGTGGAGAGTAGTCTATCACTCGTGCTGGCTCTCGCTGCGGGTCCTGACAAGGTAACGAAATGGCAAATCGTCCCCCCAATATTATTTCAGGCTCACGAGTTCTGATTCTCGTCGAGCCTCATGCAGGCGAGGAAGGTGTCTGTCTGGGCCCATCCGAGGACGGTGCATGGTTTGTATCGCCTGACTCGAGTAATAAAATCCTTCGTCTGGAATTTGAAAGGGACTTCGGATTATTGGCACACGGACCCACACGCCCTTCGAAGCAGTAATCGCAATCTTGAGAAAGTCATGGACTCTTGTCGTGTCCGGTCACCCCGAGTTCGGCTTCGAGTTGCTTTACAATACGTGATAACCTGACCCAGAGGGGCCCGCCATGCGCGCGGTCTTGTTCGTTGGTCTCTTTCTCCTCGCCTCTACCGTCTCAGCCGAATTCGGCTTCGACGAAAAATACGAGCGGGACTACAACATCTTCAATCCGATCAATCAACTGCGCCCTGATAATCCCCTGAACCCGATCAATTCGGTGGATCCCAAGAACCCCTTCAACCCCATCAACAGCGTCGATCCGGGGAATCCCGCCAATCCGATCAATCGTTACAACCCCAACAACCCCTTTAATCCGATAAACGAAGTCAACCCGAACAATCCGCTGAACCCCATCAATCGCTACAACCCAAACACGCCTTTCGGACCGCTCAACACTTTTCCCGACCGTCAACGCTAGCCCGCCGCCAGCCTCAGTAGAGGGGCTGTGGGGGACCACTCATTCTCCCTACAGTTCTTGGTGATCGGCAAAGCTGTGATACCGGTCCTCGCCCAGCACAATATGGTCAAGCACGGTGATGCCGAGCAGGTCGCCGCCCTCTTTGAGGCGCCGAGTCAGGGCGCGGTCTTCTTGACTGGGAGGCGAATCGCCGCTCGGATGGTTGTGCGCCAGGATGACGGCGCTCGCGTTCATAAGCAGAAGCGGCTTGAAGACTTCGCGGGGATGGACGATGCAGAGGGTAACCGATCCGATGCTGACGGTGTTGATGCCGATGACAGCATGTTTCGCGTCGAGGCCCACGACCATGAAATGCTCGCGATCGAGTCCATCGAAGAGCGGCGCGAGTAGCCGGTACACGGTCTGGGAATCGCTGATTCTGACGTGTGAGGTGTGCGCCCGACTCTCCTTCACCAGCATCACCCGGTAGCGGGGAATCGCGTAGGCATGTTGGGTTCGCTGGAGCTTGGCAGACGAAGCTTTCCTCGCCGAACGCGGAGACAGGTTGCCCTGAGAAGTCTCGTGTGCAGTCGGTGTCATAGTTATAGGTAGGAAAGAGGTTGTGACGATCACACAGCCAACCGTTCCTGAAGTGATCGCGGCTGTTTCAGTAAAGGAGGAAACGGAATCGTTGGTGGAACTGGATTAAACAGCGATTGGTGGAGGAAGTGGGCCGCTCGGCTGACAGCTCGGCCAGTGAGTGATAGGGGAGGGCGCCGGCTAGTTCACCTTGAATTTAATCTCCGGTGGGCAAGCGATCCACCAGTGCCTGAATGGTCAGCGGTGCATTGCCCTCTGCACGGTTATTGACCAAGACATAGGCTCTGCGCTCTTCTCTGACGGCCTCGCGAATCAATTCGACCGTATCCCGCCGCATCTCAGGCAGCTCTTCGATGATCTTCGTGTACGGCTCGGCTCGCTTCTTGGCCTGCTCGTAGGACATCTTGAGCGGTGTGAGGAGGCGCAAGACCGTGAACCCGGCGGTGAAGCTTTCCATGCGCTTGTGCTGCTCGGCCAACGGCGGCATGTAGCTCCAATGGTTGTACACATGGGAGACGCCGTGTGTCTCGAGGACCTTGTGGTACTCGGGCCCGAGCAGGCCGGCATTCCGGATTTCAACGGCATAGCGAAAGTCTTTGGGAAGCTGCCCGAAGAACCGATCCAACCGTGCGCAGAACTCTTCTGAGGATATCCGGTGGCGCTGAAATTCGAAGATGAACGGCCCCGCATGCGGTTCGAACTTCGCCTCCCGGTACGGCGCGAGCACGAGCTCGTTGAACACCTGCGCATCTAGGAATCGCGGGTTGACCTGGCCGGCTTTGGCCCCGTATCTCGCCTGCTTGGCATAGGTTGGGATGGTGATCTCCTCCCAGACTTTGAACACCATTTGAAAATCTTCGGGAATCTGGTTGAGATAACGCCGGAGCTGATTGGCCGTCGGAGGGCGATAGAAGGTGCTGTCGTTCCCAACGGTTCTGAACAGGGGTTCGCCCTGGTATTGATATTGGCAGTACTCACCCAAGCACTCCGACGCAAAGCGGCTCTTGGCATACTGCCGCTTGTAGACCTGGCCTTGCCAGCCCTCGTAGGTCCACGTGCTCGTGCCAATACGGATCAGTGGGGAGAGCGGCATGACCACGAGTGTACGACTACCCGACGCCTTCCTCAATGGGCTCACACTGAATGTCCAGGTCATGAGAGGTCAGGAGTCGCAGTTCCTTGACCGTGAGGGTGTCCGTCGAGAACTGCTCCTCGACCCGTCCGGTCACGACATAGGCCTGGTTCGGCGCCAGCAGATGACAGTACTGGCGATAGACATCGGGGAACAGGGTCGCGTCGTAAAGTCCTGTCTGGTCCTCGAAGGTGACGAACTCCATCGGCTCCCCCTTCTTCGTAGAGATGATCTTTTCCGTGAGGAGCCAGCCGACCACCGTCACCTCTTCCCCCACATGTAGAGCCAGCTCCTTGGCGGGAAGATGCGGGGTGTGCGCGAGCACATCCTTGCAGAGGTCCAGCGGATGACAGCTCAGCGGGAAGCCGAAGAGCTCAAGCTCGTGCGCGAGCTTCTGTTGGACTGAGTACTCAGCAGGAATGGGCAAATAGCCCGGCGGCTTGGCTGCCTGCGACGCGAAGAGTCGCCACAGCAGCGCGGGGCGCGTGAGTTCCCCCGCGATCGAGTCGAAACACCCAGCCTTGATCAGGAGCTTCGCTTGAGCGAGGTCCGGCTGCGCACGGTCTAGAAAGTCACGCAGCGAACGGTGCGGGCCGTTCGCGCGCCGCTCCGTGATGATCCGCTTCGCGAGGTCTTCCTGGAGGGACTTGATCTGCATTAGCCCGACGCGCACGGTCTTTCCCGATCCGGTGTAGGACCAGTCGCTTTCGTTAATGTCGATCGGGAGGATCGTGAGCCCCATGCGTCTCCCCTCGGACAGATAGGCAAAGGTCGAATAGTAGCCGCCTTGATTGCTCACGACGGCGGCGATGAACTCAGCAGGGTAGTGCGCTCGTAGGTACGCCGACTTGAAACTGACCTGGGCGTAAGAGGCGGAGTGAGGCTTGCAGAAACTGTAGCCTGCGAAGGACATGATCATGGCCCAAATCTGATCGATGACAGGCTGCCGCACGCCGCGCGCCGTGGCGCCTGTATAGAATTGCCGCTGGTAATCCCGGAGCTGTCGCTGTTTGTGCTTCTTGCTCAGGACCTTCCTGAGTTGATCGCCGTCCTCGACGGTAAACCCGCCCAACGCGACGGCGACTTTCATGACGTCCTCTTGGTACACCATGATGCCGTGGGTCTCGGCGAGCACATCCTCCAATATCGGATGGAGTGACACGTAGGCACGCCCGTGCGCGCGACGGACGAACTCGTCGGCGAACACATTGGCGGCGGGACGAATGATCGAGGAGACGACGACTAAGTATTCGAACACGTCCGCCTGTGCGCGTCTGGCTGGCGGCATGCCGGTCCAGAGTTTCTTCAGCAGGAGCCGCGTCGCCGGCGACTCGATGTAGAAGCACCCCATCGTGTCGCCTCGCCGAATCAGCTCCTTCGTGGCCGGATCGCTGATGGGGTCCCACGTCGCGTAGTCAATCACTCGGCCGGTATTGCGTGCGATCGCCGCCAGCGCATCGCGGATCACGGCGAGCGAGCGGTTGCCGAGCAGGTCAATTTTGACGAGGCCCGCCTCTTCCGTCTGATCCTTCTCCCACTGGATCACCGGCCAGCCGGAGGCGGAAATTTCCACCGGCACATACCGCCGGATCTCGTCAGGAACCAGCACGACACCTCCGGGGTGGAGACCGAGATTGCGGAAGTGCCCTTGGAGCTGTACGGACCAGTAGAGAATCTCTGGCCACGGGGCTCTGAGACGCAGGGTGTCGCAGACCTGCTTCGCCCAGGTCTTTACGGTCATCCCAGGCGTCACGTCGACAAAGTCGGCACGCCGCTGAACCAAC
>JAGXAR010000044.1 GCA_018971525.1 Nitrospirota bacterium | reverse complement strand
GAGGTCCGGAAGCAGCTGTGGGGCGGAGAGTTTTGGGAAGATGGGTATTTTGTTCGGACGGTGGGTGACAAAGTGACAGCCGATGTGATCAAGAAGTACATTCGGTTTCATGAGGCGAAGAAGAGAGGGGCTGAACAATTGGACCTCTTATAGAAAGCCCCGCCCGGAAGGGCGGGGTTCTTTACTCTCTCACCACAGTGAGGTGAGGGTTTTTCTCAACTCCGCGTATTCACCGAACACCGCCCGCCAGCAGGATGCTCAAAATGGCATCCCAGCAAGGCCGCAGGGAGTCCGGCGACCGAAGCGTACCCTTGGGGTACGTTGCAGGGAGACGGGCGACTGAGAACGATGCTGGGGGACATTTTCAGCAATCCTGCTATGTGCCCATTTCCCAGGAGGCCAAGTACTTCACCTGTTCCTTCGTCAGCGTATCGATCTTCATTCCCATGCCGGCGAGTTTGAGGCGGGCGATTTCCTTGTCGATCACCGGCGGGACCGGGTAGACCTTCTTCTCCAGCTTCTTGTAATTCTTCACCAAGTATTCCGCCCCGAGCGCCTGGTTGGCGAAGCTCATGTCCATGACGCTGGAGGGGTGGCCTTCGGCCGTCGCCAGGTTCACGAGTCGTCCCTCGCCGAGCAGGCTGACCCGATGGCCGGTCTTCAGCGTGAATTGCTCGACGCCCGGTCTGATGAGGCGCTTCCTCCGGCTCAGTTTCTCCAAGGCGGGAATATCCAACTCGACGTTGAAGTGGCCTGAGTTGCAGACGATGGCCCCTTCCTTCATTTTGGCGAAGTGTTCGCCGCGGATGACTTTGAGGTTGCCGGTAACCGTGACGAAGAAATCTCCCACCAGCGCTGCCTGTTCCATCGGCATGACGCGGAACCCGTCCATCACCGCTTCGATCGCCTTGACCGGATCGATCTCGGTCACGATGACGTCGGCGCCCATGCCCTTGGCGCGCATCGCGATCCCCCGCCCGCACCAGCCATAGCCGGCGACCACGAAGCTGGTGCCGCAGATCAATCGGTTCGTCGCGCGGATGATGCCGTCGATCGTGCTCTGGCCGGTCCCGTAGCGGTTGTCGAACAGGTGTTTGGTGTCGGCGTCGTTGACGGAGATAACCGGGAATTTCAGTACTTTCCTCTCGGCCATGCTGCGGAGTCGGATGACGCCGGTGGTGGTCTCTTCCGTGCCGCCGATCACGTGCTTGAGCAAATCCTTCCGTTTGGAATGGATCAGCGAAACGACATCGGCTCCGTCGTCCATCGTGATCTGCGGCTTGTGCTCGATCGCCGATTGAATGTGTTTATAGTAGGTCTTGTTGTCTTCACCTTTAATCGCGAAGGTCGGAATGCCGTCATGCTTGACGAGCGCCGCCGCGATTTCATCTTGCGTGCTCAGCGGATTGGATGCGCAGAGACGTACATCGGCTCCGCCGGCCTGGAGGGTTTTCATCAGATTGGCGGTTTCGGTTGTAACGTGGAGGCAGGCGGTCATGCGCAGGCCCTTGAAGGGCTTTTCCCGTTGGAAGCGTTTCTTGATCAGCCGCAGCACCGGCATGGTGGCTTCGGCCCATTCGATCTTGAGTTTGCCCTGGTCTGCTAACTTCATATCCTTCACATCGTATTCCACAGCTGCCTCCTTCTGAAGAGCGTCAATCGTCAATGGCCAATCGTGCCCAGAAAAAGGGGGGCGGATTTTTCAATCCGTCCCCCTGTGATCGGTCCGGTCTAAACTACAGGCCTGCGTCTTTGCGCAAGATTTTGGCCTTGTCGGTCTTTTCCCAGGTGAACTCCGGCTCGGTCCGACCGAAATGCCCATAGGCTGCGGTCTTTCTGAAGATCGGTCGGCGGAGCCTGAGATGGTCGATGATCCCACGGGGAGTCAGGGGGAAGTGTTTCCGCACGAGTTTATCCAGATTCTCCACCGCCACCTTTTCTGTGTCCTTCGTGTCGACGAGCACCGAAACGGGATCAGCCACGCCGATCGCATAGGCGAGCTGCACTTCGCACTTTTGCGCCAGTCCGGCGGCGACGATGTTCTTCGCAATGTAGCGGGCCATGTATGAAGCCGACCTGTCTACCTTCGTGGGATCCTTGCCAGAGAAGGCGCCGCCTCCATGGCTGCCATGGCCGCCATAGGTGTCGACGATGATCTTGCGGCCCGTCAGTCCGGTGTCGCCCATCGGCCCGCCGACCACGAAGCGGCCGGTGGGATTGATGTGGTGTTTCACGCTCGCCGGGTCGTAGAGCCCTTTCGGCATCATGGGCCGGATGACTTTTTCCATGATGTCGCGCTCGATCTGCTTGTTCGTCACATCGGGGCTGTGTTGTGTCGAGACGACGATGGTGTCGATCCGCACCGGTTTCCCGTTCCGGTACTCTACGGTCACTTGGGATTTTCCATCGGGCCGCACCCAGGGCAGAATGTTCTTTTTCCGGACTTCTGCCAGCCGCTTGGTGAGGCGATGTGCGAGGATGATCGGCATCGGCATGAGTTCAGTCGTCTCGTTGGTGGCATAACCGAACATCAGTCCCTGGTCGCCGGCGCCGCCGGAATCCACGCCCATGGAGATATCTCCAGACTGCTGGTGAATGGCTGTGAGGACGGAACAGGTGTGGTAGTCGAATCCCCATGAGGCGTCGCAGTAGCCGACGTCTTTAATGACATCGCGAATGATGTCGGGAATCTCGACATAGGCTTTCGTCGAGATTTCACCGGCCACGAAAGCAATTCCGGTGGTCAGAATCGTCTCGCAGGCCACCCGGGCATACTTGTCCTTGGCGATGATCGCGTCGAGGATTCCGTCGGAGATCTGGTCAGCGATCTTGTCGGGATGTCCTTCTGTCACTGATTCTGATGTGAACAGGTAGTTATTTCTCATTGGCTCCTCAGGTTCGGTTGACAATGTCTGCATGGCCTCTATTGAGGGCGGAAGCCCCCAACCGAGAATACTGGGTACATGCAGAATTGCTGCGATATTACTCGGAGATGAGGTGGTTTGTCTATCGCTCCAATAGTATGGGCGGTCACTGCACTAGTAGGGGGTGGATACCCATTGGTGCGTACCGGCTGCCGCTCGCTTGACTCCTCTTTTTGAGCGCTTGTAAGATGCCATCGTTAAGAAGGTCTGCCTCTCTTTCCTGCGGCGATGCGTAGGGGCACTAAGAGTCTCGCCTTCCGGCTCACAATCGTCCCTCGTCCAATCCAGCGTGTCTTTCAGGCCGTAATGATCGTGTGTCCGGTGAGACCAAAGGATTTATCCGACGATGTATAGTCAGTCTGACGCGATTCCTGAACAGAACAGCCCCCGATCATCCACCCCGGGGCTTGGATGGGAGGAGTTCTCCCGCGAACTAGTCGAGTTTTTCGCCTCGATCAAGCTGGCGATGTTCCTGTTTCTGTTCATTGCCATCACTGCCACGATCGGGACGGTCATCCAGCAGAACGAACGGCCGGAATCCTATATCCAGGAATACGGGGAGAATACCTATCGGTGGTTTCTTCGGCTGGGGTTCACCGACGTCTATCACACCTGGTGGTTCACCAGTCTGCTCGGGCTCCTCTGTGTCAACTCTCTCACCTGTTTCTATAAGCGCTTCCCCGGTGTCTGGCGGTCGATGAAACAAGACCGAGTCAGCGTCTCGCTGGATTTCGTGAAGGGGATGAGTCAGCGGGCCGAGGTGTCAATCGCGAACAGCAAGGAGATCGTGTCGCAGCAGTTGGCCCAATACTTCATCGAGAAGGGCTACAAGGTGCTGGCGAAGAGTGAGCCGGGAGAGGTGACGATTTATGCGACAAAGGGGGTACTGGGACGCGTCGGCGCGCACATGGCGCATTTGAGTGCGACCGTGATCATCGTCGGCGGCCTGATCGGCACCTATTATGGTTTCCAGGAATTCGGGGTCTGCCTCGAAGGGCAGACCTATCACATCCCACGGGGCAACTTCGACTTAAAGATAGATAAATTCTGGATCGACTATCACGAGAACGGCTCAGTGAAGTCCTACAACAGTACCCTGACAGTGGTCGACGGAGGGCAGTCGGTCGTGACCAAGACGATCTCGGTGAATGACCCCCTCGTATACAAAGGCATTTGGTTCTATCAATCCAGCTATGGGGATGCCTGGGATCAGATCGAGGTCGCGCGGGTCAATATCAAGGATAAGGGAACGGACAAGATACTCAAGACCGTCGATCTGGAGTGGCAAAAGGAGCAGTCGGTTCCCGATCTCGACTTGAAACTCTCGATCACAGACTTCGTGGCGGACTTTGCCTTCAACTCGACGGAGAAGAAGGTTTTCTCCAAGACGGTGGAACATGCGAATCCTGCGGTCAGACTGGCCGTCAATGAGCGGAGCACGGTTCAGTCGACACCCTGGATCTTCTATCAGTTCCCGGACCTCTTCGATATCAAGGAGTCGAAATACCAGTTCGAGTTGGTGGGGTACAAGCCAAGGAAGTTTACCGGTTTGCAGATTGCAAAGAATCCCGGGATTAACATCGTCTGGACAGGCTCAACCATGATCGTGGTGGGCATTACCCTCTCGTCCTTTATCTTTCACCGCCGGATCTGGGTGAAGATCCTTCCTGCCCCGGAGGGAGTGACGGTTTATATCGGCGGGACGACGCACAAGAGTCAGATCGATTTTCAGAAGGAATTTCGAAAGCTGTCAGAAAAACTCCGCACCTTCTCGGCGACCCCCTCATGAGCTGTGAGGATTGGGTTGAGTAGTCAAACCGCCGTTGTTTTGAGTATGATACACGGAAGCACCTTGGCCTGAATCGACCGACGGAGGACACGATGGTCCGATCCTTGTTTCTTTTCGACATGACGTTTTGGCTCTATCTCGCCGCACTGACTTTGTACATCGCCTATCTCTTCGCGCGCCGCCCGGTTATGGCGTTGGCTCCTGCCGGTCATTCGACGGACGGCTTCGATGAACGCGACGGAGCCTGGGCCACCCAGCTGGGCCAGGTCGCCACCTTGATCACGGTGTTTGGGTGGATCGTGAACAGCGGCGCGCTCTTCACGCGAGCCTTCGAGCGGATGCAAACCTCAGGGACCTTTGCGCCCTGGTCGAATCAGTTTGAGGCGATGGCCTATGTGTCCTGGGCGATTATCCTGGGTTATGTGCTGCTGGAGCTGCGCTACAAGATCAAAGCCATCGGCGCGTTCGTGGTGGGAATCGGGTTCATTGCGATGGGCGCGGCCTCGTTGCTGCCGTATCGTTATCAGACCGCGGAACCGCTCGTGCCGGCACTCAACAGCTACTGGATTTATATCCATGTGTCGATCACGTTGACCAGCTACGCGGCGTTTGCGATGGCCGGCGGCCTGGGCGTGATGTATCTCTTCAAGGAACGGGCGGAACGACGGGGCAGCACTTCCCGTTTCTACGCGGCATTCCCGGACCTTGAGACCATTGACGAGTTGGGCTACAAGGCAATTACGGTCGGGTTCCCCTTATTGGCCTTCGGTATCATCCTCGGGGCGATGTGGGCCAATTATGCCTGGGGTGGCTACTGGAGTTGGGATCCCAAGGAAACCTGGTCGCTGATCGTGTGGTTGATTTACGGCGCCTACATCCATGCCCGCATGACGCGCGGGTGGGAAGGTCACCGTGCGGCCATCTATGCGATCTTCGGGTTCTTGATGGTCGTCTTCTGTTTCTGGGGCGTGAACTTCTTGCTCTCGGGTTTACACGCCTATGCCTAGGCCCCTGTGACCGACTCACATTCAGGTCACCATGACTGAGCCATCGGTGTCCACATCTTCTGTTCCCCCGCCCAGGTCAGGAGGTTCACGTCTCTTGATCGTCCTGGCCGGTGCAGCCATATTTGCGGTGGTGTTCGGCATTGTCTGGATGCAGAGCGCCAAGTATGAGCTGTTGGTGGTAGGAAAGACGGCGCCAGATTTTGCCCTGACCGATCTGAACGACAAACCCCAGCGGCTCTCGGACTTTCGAGGCAAGGTGGTATTTCTGAATTTTTGGGCGACCTGGTGCAAGCCCTGCCGTGAAGAAATGCCGTCGATGGAGGTGCTCCATAAGAACTTCGAGAAGGACGGCTTGGTGATTCTGGCGGTCAGCATCGACCGCGTGACCACGACCAAGGACATTCCTCCATTCATTAAGGGCATGAATCTCACCTTTCCTGTGCTGATCGATTCGTGGGGACTGACTGACAAACCGTACAAACGAATGGGCGTGCCGGAAACGTTCATCATCGATCAGCAGGGCGTCATCCGCGAGATTGTTATCGGGCCGCGTGACTGGACGAGACTCGACAGCCTGCAAGTCCTGACCAAGTTGCTCAACGTGACGCCCAAGGCGGCGGACGCTCAGCAATCGGATCGCGGAGCGAGGAAGGGATGATGAGGCTCACGATTGCTGGAACGGTCGTATGTCTGATGGTCGCGGCTGCCGGCTTGGGCGGTGCGGCGCCGCCTGATATCCTGCCGGTTGCTGAGCGCAACGTCGTCAAGCTGGGTGAGTCGGCGCCGAATTTCCATCTTCGAGACTTGAACGGCCAGCCGGTTGCGCTTTCGGACCTGCGTGGCAAAGTCGTACTGCTGAATTTTTGGGCGACCTGGTGCGGCCCCTGCCGGGTAGAGATGCCGGCGATGGAGCAGCTCTATCGGACGTTTTCGCGAAGGGATTTTGAGATTCTCGCCGTGTCCACCGACGCGCAAGGTGCGGCGGTCACCAGGCCGTTTCAGCAAGAGAACCACTTGACGTTTCCCATCCTCCACGATGCCGATTATCGTGTGGGATTGACCTATGGCGCCCGGACCCTTCCGATGACCTTCATGGTTGATCGACAGGGGATTGTACGCCACCAGATCTTCGGCGCGCGTGACTGGGGGGCTCCTGAAGCGCATCAACTCGTGCAGATGTTGATGAAGTCCTAGCCCATGTCGCAATCGATCACGAATATCTCTCTCGTGGCGGCCTTTTCGGCCGGTTTGCTGTCGTTCGTCTCTCCCTGCGTGCTCCCCCTGGTTCCCTCCTACATTTCTTACATCACAGGGCTGTCTATCGAGCAACTCACCGACTCGACGGTGCGGTCGAAGTTCAAGAAAGCCATTGTCGTCAACGCCCTGTTGTTTATCGCTGGATTTTCAGCAGTATTTGTCTCCTTCGGCGCCTCGGCCAGCTTCATCGGACAGGCCTTGATTACCTATCAAGATCACATTCGACGGATCGGCGGGGTCCTGATCATCATCTTCGGCCTCTATTTATTGGGGATCTTGAATATCAATTTTCTGAAAATGGAGCATCGCTTCCAATTCAGAAATCGACCGGTCGGGTATGTCGGATCCTTCTTGATCGGCGTGGCGTTTGCCGCCGGCTGGACGCCCTGCGTCGGGCCGGTGCTCGGGACCATTTTGTTGTATGCCAGCACCACCGACTCGTTGCTGAACGGGGTGCTATTGCTGACGAGCTATTCGTTGGGATTGGGGTTGCCGTTGTTTCTCACGGCCTTGGGAGTGGACCGTTTCCTAGCCTACTTTAAGCAGGCGCGAATGTATTTGTGGGGCGTCTCCACCGTGAGCGGGGCATTGCTGGTCGTCGTGGGCGTCATGATTTACGCCAATACCCTCACGCTGATCACCAGTTTTCTGGAGCGGTATGGGATTGGCTGGTATCTCGGGCAATAACCTACCAATCAGCCTTCAGCTAAAAAATAGAAACTCCTGCCAAATCCGCGGTGAGCTCTTTCTCGAAATAACCTCTGGCCATTGTTCTGAGGCAAGTCGTACTTGTCCGAGCCACTCGCAGTCAATGTGGAGAAGTCATACAAGGGATCCGGAAGTCTGCCGACAGCTTCGACGCTGGTCGTGATCAGCACCAGGCGCCGAGACGGCAGCTTACAAAAGACTGGCTCAATGCACTGGCGGAAGGAAGGCGGAACGATCCCGTCGGGGCAGAAGGGGGCACCCCAGCGGCGAGACTTAGCTGATTTCCCGATGGGGGTGGGGTCGGTGAACTAGAAGAGGACGCTGGTTCGGCATTTTTGGCCAGCAGCGTGGCAGACTTTCCTCCGCCAATCTTCGCGAGCAGGCTCCTGCCCTCGCTGGAACGGGCACTACTCGGGTATTTTTCTGCCAGCAGCGTCAGCTGTTCGCTGGCCCAATCGTCCGCACCCAGGTCGTGGTAGCTGAGCGCCAAAAAATACAAGGCATCAGGTGCGACCGACTTCTCGGGGTATAGTTTCATGATTTGTTCGAAGCGATGTGCGGCGGCCAGATATGAGCCCCGCCGATAATAGAATTGGCCTACGAAGAGATGCATCTGCGCCAGGAGGTCGTGGCATTCTTGGATCTTCTGGAGCGCTTGGCCGTCATACCGGCTTCCCTGAAAATCTTTCCGCAGCCGTTCAAAGGCTTCGATGGCTTTTTGAACGGGGTCCGGATCGCGATCGATTCCGGTGGCCCGCTTCATCTGGCTTTCTCCGATCCGAAACGCGGCATAGGAAGCGAGGGTATGGGTACGATGGAGGTCGAGGAAATGGTTATACTCGACGATCGCTTCCGTATACTCCTCTTTCTCGAAGAACGCCTCTCCCCGCTTCATGATGACGTTGGGATCGTAGTTTTTCTCGATCGTATCGCCCAGGAAAATCTGTTCGTCGGTGCCGCTCAGGGCTTTCTTCGCGTTGTCCTGGGTCTTGGGTGTGCTGGAACAGGCGGTGATGACACAGAATACCGTGGCACAGAGGCCGAGGACCATTGCGATTCGTGGAGGAGAGAGCAAGGTGGGCATGGTTCGTATCATAATGTGCCGGCGAAATGTAGCAGGAGTCCTAGCTGAATGCAATAAATTCGAGCATTCGAGTTGACCCCTGCGGCACCGAGACCTATAATCCCGCCGGAATTGCGCTCGAATTACAGGGTCGCCAGACTATGATACGAACGAGGATTATCGGCACGGGTTCGTACCTCCCTGAACGGGTGGTGTCGAATCGCGAAGTGGGAGCCTCGTTGGGTATTGAGTCAGACGTCGTCTCTCGCCTGACTGGGATTCAGGAGCGTCGCTGGGCCTCGACGTCCCAATCGTCTTCAGATCTTGGGGTGGAGGCAGCGAGGCATGCGCTTGAGGCCGCTGGACTCCCGGTTTCTGAGGTGGGGGCGATCGTGCTCTCGACAACATCTCCCGACTCGGTCTTTCCTTCCACCGCCTGCCATGTTCAGCGGATGCTTGGGTGTTCCACGATACCGGCGTTCGACGTGGCGGCTTCCTGCTCAGGCTTTCTCTATGGACTCTCTATGGCCGATGCGATGATTCGGAGCGGTCAGGTCAAGACGTGTTTGGTGGTGGCTGCGGAGGTGAAGTCTCGTTCCATCGACCCTGCTGACGGCGATACGGTTCTCTTATTCGGCGATGGGGCTGGTGCGGTGGTGCTTCGGGGCGAGTCTGAGACCGGCCAGCCGAGCCGAGGGCTCTTGAGGCTTCGCCTCCACGCGGACGGTGCCCAGCATGGCTTGATTACGATTTCCGCGGGCGGGTCGCGCCGGCCGACGACCTTGGGGACGGTCGAGGCGAAGAGCCATACGTTGCGGATGCAAGGGGCGCCCCTCTTTCGTCTGGCGGTCAAGCGATTGGACCAGGCCATCCGCGAGGTCGCGAAAGAGTTCGGTGTCGAATTACACGATATCGCGCAGCTGGTATTGCACCAAGCCAACGGGCGGATTCTCGACCAGCTCACGAAGCGGCTTGGGATC
The DNA here is from genome assembly GCA_018971525.1 of Nitrospirota bacterium. Classification (GTDB taxonomy): domain Bacteria; phylum Nitrospirota; class Nitrospiria; order Nitrospirales; family Nitrospiraceae; genus Palsa-1315. Next base: position 22,891 of record JAGXAR010000044.1, on the reverse strand, counting down.
TCACCGGAACGGGTCTGTTCCGTGATCGGACGCTACGGCAATACGTCTTCGGCGTCATTGCCGATCGCGCTCGACTACGCGGTCCGTTCGGGGAGGATTCTGCCCCACGACCTCGTCGTGCTGGGGAGTTTTGGCGGAGGAGTGACGTGGGCGACAGGGTTGGTTCGGTGGTAAGGGCCGTCTATGGAACAGGGGTGACGGTGCTGTGATTGCGCTGTCATCTGACTGTGAGAATAGCTGATTGTCTCTGAACTGAGGAGCGTCGTGATGCTGTTTGGATTGATCCCTCGAGAAGAGGCCTTCTTTGCGCTGTTCAAGAACGCCGCACATAATATGATTGAAGGGAGCCGACTCCTGAAGGTGATGATGGAGGATTTCCGGTCTCCCATCGAACAAGCCCAGGGGATCAAAGACGTTGAACATGTGGGAGATGGCATTACACACGACATCGCACGTCGATTGAACAAGACCTTTATTACGCCGATCGATCGGGAAGACATCCATGACCTCGCCAGCGCCCTCGACGATATTCTGGATGTCACGGAGGCGATCGCCGATCGCTTCGTGCTATACAAGGTGACGAAACCGACTGAGATGGCGATTAAGCTGGCCGACATTCTGTATCAGGCATCGGTGGCGGTGGGGCGTGGAGTGGATCGCCTGGGGCTCGCGCATCCGGAACTGAAGGAATGCAGTGTGCAAGTGAACAGCCTGGAGAACGAGGCCGACCGGGTTTCCCGTGATGCGATTTCCGCCCTCTTTGAAAAAGAAACCGATCCGATCGCCGTGATCAAGTGGAAAGAAATCTACGAAAACTTCGAAGCGGGAACCGACCGGTGCGAAGACGTCGCAAACATCCTTGAGCGCATCGCGCTCAAACACCACTGACAACTCGTAAGGCGTGAAACGTGAAACGTAAGGCGCAAGAGATCACAGCTACGCGAAGTGGCAGAATCGTCATGTTCTCCTCCCCGTCGATTCCTCACCCCTCACTCTTCACGGGCCCAAGATGCCTGAGCTGACCGGAATGTTGCTCATTGTGGTCGTGCTGGCGCTTCTGTTCGACTTTTCGAACGGCTGGCATGATAGTGCTAACGCCATTGCGACCGTCGTCTCCACGAGAGTCGTGAGCCCCTTTGTGGCGGTCATGGCGGCCGGGGTCCTCAATGTGGCGGGAGCGTTCATGTCCACCGCCGTGGCCAAGATGGTGGGGTCGGGGATTGTCAATCCGGCTTTTGTTACTCAGGAAATGGTGGCGGCGGCGTTGGCCGGGGCGATCTTGTGGAATCTCTTCACGCTGTTGTTGGGATTGCCGACTAGTTCGTCTCACGCCTTGATCGGCGGATTGGTAGGAGCTGCGGTGACCCATGGAGGGTGGGCCACCGTGAAGTGGTCCGGGCTCCGTCCCGTGATGGAAGCGATGGTCCTTGCGCCGTTCTTTGGCTTTGCCATCGGGTTATCGTTGATGGTGCTGATCAGCTGGGTGTGTTTCCGCGTGACCCGGAGCGTGGCCACTCGACTGTTCAAACGGCTACAGCTCGTCTCCGCCTGTTTCATGGCGTTTAGTCACGGTGCCAACGATGCGCAGAAGGCCATGGGAATCATTACGTTGGCCTTGCTCTCAGCCGGGCAGATTCCTTCAGGCGAGGTGCCGGGCTGGGTGATCGGCGCCTGCGCGGTGGCGATGGGATTGGGGACTGCCGTGGGCGGCTGGCAGATCGTCCGTACGCTGGGGATGGGCATCGTCAAGCTGGAGCCGGTGCATGGGTTTGCTGCGGAGACCGGTGCTGCAGCGGTCCTGCTCGTGACGGCACACATAGGCCTGCCGGTGAGCACCACTCAGACCATTACGACGTCGGTCATGGGGGTGGGCGCGATCAAGCGACTTTCGGCGGTGCGCTGGGGTGTCACCACCAGAATTCTGTACGCCTGGATTTTCACCCTTCCTGGCGCCGCTCTTCTCTCGTCGTTTATCTATCTGCTCTCGACGAGAATGGTTTAGCAGGTTGCGGGAAAATCATTTCACCACAACAGGACTTCAATGGCCTGCACGTCTAGGGCAAGAAGGGAGTAGCCCCACAGGGTGCCCCCAAAGGCCGCTCAGTAAGGCCGCAGCGAGTGAAGGTCCGAGGAGGTACGGACCGCACTTCGGGTGAGCCGTTCGCCCCTAGAATGGATCTTGGTGAACGGAAAAGCCCCTTCAGTGATTCCGGCATCCGAGAGGTTCTCTTCTGTACGTTGAGGGTCTGAGCGATGCGAGAGCGATGCTGGCGGACTTTTTCAGCATGCTGTTAGTCAGTCGGCAGACTGATCTGTTGGATGGGTAGCCGGACGACAAAACGGCTCCCAGTCGGGGCGTTCGCTTCAACCCACACCCGCCCCCCTAGACCCTCGACGATATGCCTGACGATCGCCAGCCCGAGCCCTGTTCCACCTAACTCACGCGAACGGGCCTTATCGACCCGATAAAATCGTTCGAATATGCGCGGGCGATCCCCTTCAGGAATTCCGAGGCCGGTATCAGTCACGCTCAGTTCCACCGCCGTGACCATCGCGGGCCGTTCGGCATCGTCCGAAACCGGGTGGGCCGCAACGGTGATGGTCCCTTTCTCGGGGGTGTACTTGACGGCGTTATCGAGCAAGTTGGACAGTACCTGCATCAGCCGGTCCTCATCGCCGAGCACAGCCGGCAGATCGTCCTCCACGAAGGAGACCAGCCGATGCCCCTTCTTATCTGCCAAGGGCTTGATCATAGCCAGTGTTCGCTCGATGACCCTCGGGATATGAAGCGGTTCTCGCTTGAACAGGACCTGCCCGGATTCGATCTTCGACAGCTGGAGGAGGTCTTCCAGAATCAGGTTCAGGCGGTCGCTTTGCTTGAGAATAATGTCGAGGAATTTTGTGCTGGTGTCAGGATCGTCTTTGGCGCCATCGAGCAATGCTTCGATATACCCCTTGATCGACGTGAGCGGGGTCCTCAGCTCGTGGGACACGTTGGCTACGAAATCTTTCCGGATATTTTCCAGGCGGCGTAATTCTGTAATGTCGTGAAAGACAAGGATCGCGCACGCTTCATTCTCTCGATCGCATTCAGTGACCGAAGCTTCGATATGGAGACAGCGACCGTTCGGGTGCAGGAGAATTTCATCTTCTTCGTTCATTCGGTTGGCTAGGACCCGTGAGACTAACGAATCCAGCTGCGGATGCCGGAAGACATCGGAGTAAGGGCATCCCCGTGCTTCCATCCTGGTGACGTCGAACATCCGTTCAAGTGCCGGATTGACTTGCAGCACGCGACCTCGACGGTCCAGGACCATCACGCCTTCGACCATCGAGGTCAGCATGGCCAAGAGCTGGGCCCGATCTTCGGAGAGTTCGTCGATCTTGGCTCTCAGTTGGTCCGTCATGTGATTGAGCGTGTCGGCCAAGAGGCCGACTTCATCCCGCGATCCGGTGCGAATGCGGACCGCGTGGTCACCATTCGCGAGCTGCCGCGCGGCGACCGCAATGTCGGACAGGGGTTTCGTGATGCTGTGAGCGAGCCATACACTCAGCGCGACGGCAATCAAGAATGCAATCCCGAAGGCGAGGGCCAAGCTCCGGTGCAACTTGTCCACTTCACGATCAAACGTGGTCATCGGTAAACCCAGCCTCAAGAAGACGGAGGGCGTCGTCCGGTTTGCGCCGCGCATACCGACAGCCAGATACAACGTGCGCTCACCGGTGGTGTGACTCGTGCGCAGATCTGTTCCCCGCCCGGTGGCAACGGCTTGCAGAATTTCCGGTCGTGCCAGGTGGTTCTCAACCGAGGAGAGGTTGTTGTCCGAGACCGCGCTGTCGGCCAGCACCCGTCCATCCGGAGCGACGATGGTCACGCGTGCGAGGGCCCGCGAGCTGAGATCTCGTACGGCGGCCTGCAATGGGGGGGTCGAAGACAGCGCCCCCGATTGCGTCAGAAACGGCTGCAGCCCGTACGCGACGAGACTGGTTCGAGTCTCCAGTATCTGGCCCGATTGGACGATCTCCTGTTGTTCAAGGGAGCGAATCGCCAAGGTACGGGCGATGAGTAGCCCGCAGGCGAGGACCAGCAGGGTCCCGATAGTGACCTTCCAGCGGATGGAGAGGGTCATGCAGAACTATCCAACTCTTTGAGCTTATACCCCAGGGATTTGACCGAAATAATCGCCTCGTTGAGCGAGGGGAGTTTTTGCTTGAGCCTTCGGATGTGGACATCGACCGTCCGCGTCGTCCCGTAGTAATCGTACCCCCAGACGGTATTGAGGAGGATGTCTCTTGTCAGGACCCTGCCGGGATTGCGCAAGAGATGTTCGAGCAGGCCGAATTCTTTCGCCGTGAGTGGGACTTCTCTTTTTCCCACGGTGACTTCGTGTCGCGCGAGATCCATGACGAGATCGCCATAGCGATACTGGGCCGGGCTGTCGTCCGGTTTTCGTTCAAGCCGTCGAAAGAGGGCCTTGATGCGGGCGACCAGGGTCTTGGGGCTGAACGGTTTGGTGACGTAATCGTCGGCTCCCAGCTCCAGGCCAACGACGGTGTCCGATTCTTCGGCTTTGGCGGTCAACATGACGATGGGAAGCATCGCGGTCTCTGGAGCCGATCGAAGGCGTTTACAGACCTCGAGGCCGTCGATCTCGGGCAGCATCAAGTCGAGGACGACCAAGTCGGGCTTCTCCTGCTTCACTTGCTGGAGACCTTCGGCACCGGTCTTTGCCGATACGGTTCGAAAGCCTTCTTTCTCCAAATACAGTTTGATCAGTTGGAGAATGTCGTGCTCATCTTCAACGATGAGGATTTTCTTGCTTGCAGGGCTTGCCATGGCTGGTGTCGTGAGCCTACGAGGGAGAGGTCACCGTGTCAAGACGGGCAGGGAAGAGAGGCGCGGACCAATTGTATTGACGGGGCCGGCTGCGCTGACGTAAGGTGATCGCCGGTGATCTGTGGGGGCGTGGGCACGGCAGTGGGCATGTCCTGAGTCAAGGAGAGGTGACGGTTATGAAGATCTATCTCGCCAACCCTCGAGGGTTTTGCGCCGGAGTCGACCGGGCGATCGATATCGTCGATCTCTCGCTGAAGAAGTATGGGGCGCCGATCTATGTCCGACACGAAATCGTCCATAGCCGGCATGTCGTGAACTCGCTTCGTACCAAGGGCGCCGTGTTCGTAGAGGAGTTGGGAGAAGTGCCGGAAGGTTCGGTCGTAATCTTCAGTGCCCATGGGGTCGCCAAGTCGGTCTGGGACGAAGCGAATCGGCGGCGGCTGCATGTGATCGATGCCACCTGTCCATTGGTCATCAAAGTACATAACGAGGTCAATCGCGACTATACGCAGGGGTATGATCTCATTCTGATCGGCCATGCCGGCCATCCCGAGGTGATCGGGACGCTCGGACAGATCCCGGACAAGTTCCATCTGGTCTCCTCGGTGGCAGATGTCGAGAAGCTGCAGATTGATCACCCACACGACCTTTCGTATGTCACGCAAACCACGCTGAGCGTCGATGAGTGTCGAGATATCGTCGGCGCGCTCCACAAACGGTTTCCGCACATTAAGGGGCCGCACCAGGAAGATATTTGTTACGCGACACAGAATCGCCAGAATGCGGTGAAAGAGCTCTCCAAGCTGGTGGACGTCATTCTTGTCATTGGCTCTCCGAATAGCTCAAACTCCAACCGCCTGCGCGAGTTGGGTGAGCAGTGCGGGATTGCGTCCTACTTGATCGATGCCGCGTCTGACATCAATCCAACCTGGCTCACGAACGTGAAAGCGGTCGGGATCACAGCCGGCGCTTCGGCGCCCGAAGTTCTGGTCGAAGAGGTGGTGACGTACCTCAAGACGTTTGGTACCGCAGAGGTCCAAGACCTGACTGTAATCGAAGAAGATGTTGAATTTCTTCTTCCGAAGGAACTGATTACCATTGAGTCCTCCAACAAATCTGTTGGGGCTCAGGCGGGATAACTGCCTCCCATCGTCACCGTTCCACTCCCCAAATGTTGTAGCTCCCTCGACTCGTGCCTACCACCGGCAGTATTTTCTTTGATTTTTTCCGTGGGCCTGTGCTACAAAACCAGGCGTTCTATCCGCTTAAGTTCTCTCGAGACACGCTACCGAAGGAGTCGCCGATGTATTTGAAATCCCTTGAGATGGCGGGGTTTAAGTCGTTCGCGGAAGCCCGGATCGAATTTCCCGATGGCGTCACCGCCATCGTGGGGCCAAACGGAAGCGGAAAGAGCAATGTCGTCGACGCGATTCTTTGGGTGCTCGGAGAGCAGAGCACGAAGACCCTGCGTAGCGAGAAGATGGAAGATGTGATCTTCAACGGGACCGAAATGCGGAAGCCTCTCGGCCTGGCCGAAGTTTCACTCGTGATCAGCGGGCTGGATCGGATCAATGTGGATCCCCTGTCCGGGCTTTCGAGCCAGCTGTCTGAATATCAAGAACTCATGATCACGCGCCGCCTTTACCGGAATGGCGACAGCGAATACCTCATCAATAAGACCGCCTGCCGGTTGAAGGATGTCCGGAGCATTCTGCTGGATACCAGGGCCGGGACAAAAGGACACACCGTTATCGCGCAGGGGCAAATCGATCAGATCCTCAACGCGTCACCACAAGACAGGCGCGAGTTGATCGAAGAAACCGCGGGCATCATCCGCTACAAGAAACAAAAGGCCGAAGCGTTGCGCAAGTTGGATGCAACGCAGCAAAACCTCTTGCGGGTGAGGGACATCGTTGCTGAGGTGAAAAAGCAGTTGAATTCCCTTGAGCGCCAAGCGCGGCAGGCGCGGTCCTATCAGACGTTGCACCAAGAGGCCAAGTCGCTGGAGATTCAGTTGCTGACCAACGAATATCGTGTCCTCAGAACCACGATCAAAGAGGTGGAGTCGGAGCTGCAGACGTTAGGGGACCAGGAGTCCGAACAGTCCGCCGAGCTGGCTCGTTTGAATGCGGAGCTTGAGCGGATCAAGCTCGCGATTGCCACAGCGAACGAGGCGATCGGGCAGCGGCGCGAGGAGCTTTCGAAGGTTGAACAGCAACAGGCGCAGGCGATGACGGCCGCAGAAGTCGAGCGTAATCGCGGTGAACTCTATGCGCAACAGCAGAGTCAGGGAGGGGAGGAACTCGAGCGCCTCACCCAGGAGCAGAAGCAGGGCGCGGCAGAAGCTGCGGCCCTCGAGGACACGCTGGCCACGCTCGAGCGTGAATGTGCGGAGAGGGAGCAGGCGTTCGCAACGCTCGAGCAGGAAATGAAAGAGCTGGTCCAGCAACGAACCTCGTCCTTGGCCGAAGAGGAACGAGGGCGTCTGGACGTCCTCAACCTGGCGGTGTTGGTCGCGAATACCGAGCAGACCCTGGTTCAATTGGCCGCTCGCATTCAAGAGGCGGCGGATCGTGAAAGCCGGCTGGCTCGTGAGCGGGAAGACTTTCGCCTGCAGCATGTCACGGCAACGGACAAGCGCCAGGCGCTCCAACAGGCCTGCCATGACTCGGAGCAATTGGTTGCGGACCTGCGTCGGCAGCGGCAAGGTGTTGAGGAAGAGAGCGAGCGCGTGTCGGCCGAGTTGGTCGAAGTCGACCAGTTGGTATTTCGTCAGTCGGAAGAGTTGGCCGCAGTGGACTCTCACCTAAGAGCGCTGCAAGGGGTGTTGCAAGAAGATATGGGTTATGGGCGGCGCGGCGATGAAGAGTCGACCGCGCTTAAAGCCTGTACCGGGGTTCGTGACGCCATTGCAGAGTGGTTGGTCGTGCCTCCTGGATGGGACCGGGCGGTGGAAGCGATTTTGGGCGAGCGGGTCAGGGGCTGGTTCGTCGACAGTCCCTCAGCGGCTTGTGGGGCGATTGAGTTCCTCAAAGGGAAAGATCTCGGGCGGGGCACGTTCATTCCACAACGACCTCGATGGACGACGCGGGATACAGCCTCTCAACAGTGGTGGCCTGCGATGGAGAGCCAGCCGGGCGTGGTCGGGCGTGCGGTCGACTTGATCCCTGTACAGGGTGAGCGCGAAGCAGCCCGTGATTATCTCTTCGATCGGATCGTGTTCGTCGATACCCTCAAGGATGCGACGGCATTGTGGGAACAACAGCCCTGCGATGCTCCCGATGGACCCATCCTCGTGACGCGCGCAGGAGAAGTCTTGGATGCGGCCGGGGTGATCACCGGTGGTCAGGCCAGCGCAACGGGGGGTCTGCTGCAGCGGCGTCGAGAGGTGCTTCAGTTGGACGCCCAGCGCGTTTCGCTGACGGGGTCCGTTGAAGAAGGCAAGCAGCGGCGGGAACGATTGCTGGTGCAGGGACAGGAGTTGCGCGAGCAGACCCGGCAACTCGCGGAGTCGCTACGGGCCGCAGAAATGCGCGGCCTCTCACTGCAGAAGGACGAAGCCGGGCTCCAGCATGTGCTGGGAAATCTCACCCAGCGGATCGACACATTGATGAGCGATGCGCAACGAGGTTCGGCGGAAGTGCAGCGGCTTGAGCAGGAGGTGCGTTCCGGCGAAGCGCAACTCGCCCAGTGGCTCGGGGAGAAGACCGGCCAGGAAGCCGAGCTCAGTCGTGTGCGCGAGCGAGTGGGGCAGATTGATGACGACATGCAGGGGCTCCAACAGCGATTCACAGAGGCGCAATTGGTGGCCCAGGAAATCAGGACGACTCGCGAGCATCACCGGCGCGACCTTCTGCGGATTCAGCAGCGGCAGCAAGACGCGATTGCACGGATTGAGACCGTGACGCGCCATGTCGAGGGACTCACGGTCTCGATCGAACAGAGCCGGGTTGAGCGTGAGCAGCAGGAAGCGCGTTGTCGTGAGTTCGGTGAGTCGGCCGCGCAGGTAAAGGCTCAGCTGGTCGAGGAGCAGGAGCGACAGGCGCAGGACATGGCGGCGGCGCATCAGCTCGATGCCGGGTTGGAGGATGTTCGTCGTGCGGTGTCGTCTCTTCGCGAATTCCGTATGGAATTGGAGGTCAAGAAGGCGGAAGTTCGGACGCAGTTGGGGACTGTCGAATCCACGCTTCTGGGAACGTACCAGGTCGATCTTGCGACGCTGCTTGATGCACCGGTTATGGAGATGACACCCGAGCAGCTCTCCCTCGGGGAGGAGCCGATCCCTGCAGCGCAACCGGCAGTCGATGAAGTCGCATTACGGGAGCGACTGCAGAAGCTTCGTGAGAAGCTCGATCGCCTGGGACCGATCAATCTGGCTGCCATTAGCGAACATCAAGAGTTGGAGGAACGGTATCGGTTCCTGACGACGCAGGAACAGGATCTCTCCACGTCCATCAGCTCGCTCAAAGAAATCATTCAGCGTATCAACCGCACCACGAAAGACATGTTCGCCAGTACCTTTGCCGAGCTCCAACAGAAATTCAGTGAGGTGTTCGTGAAGTTCTTCCCAGGTGGCCGGGCTGAACTTCAGCTGGTCGAGGTGCCGGCGGATGAGACGGCAGAAGGTCGCGGACCGCAGGAACCCGGAGTCGACATCGTGGTGCAACCGCCGGGCAAACGCTTGAAGAGTATCACCATGCTCTCCGGCGGTGAGAAGACCTTGACGGCGATGGCCCTGCTCTTCGCGAGTTTCCTGATCAGACCGACGCCGTTCTGTATTCTCGACGAGATCGACGCGCCGCTGGATGAAGAGAACATCGGGCGCTTTACCGGCGTATTGCGTGAGCTCTCCGAAGGTGCGCAATTCATGGTCATCACCCACAACAAGCGGACGATGGCCATTGCGGACTCGTTGTTCGGGGTGACCATGGAAGAGCCGGGCATCTCAAAAATCGTCTCGGTGAGACTGGGCAATTTGCAGCCGGCCTAGGCAGGCCGGATTAGCCAAAAACATTCGTACTTCAGAGGACTTCCACCTCTCTGTTTCTTGACTCAGAGTAGGGTGTCTGTTATATACCCTCGGTGGGAAGCTCTTAGGGGTGTACCGCTCCCGTTTCGGGTTTTCTCGAGGCGGCGCGCGTGACGCTCATTACCCGTCCATCTGCAGTTTTTCATAGCCCAGCACCATGAAGTTGATTCGAACGCTCCTGGATCGTCTATCGGATAGCCTTTTCGTCTCCGTCCCGGAGAAGGTGGGGCTGGCGGCCGAGCTGTCCAACGTTCCGCCGCTGCGTCTGGTGTCGGACAAGTCCGTGCTCTCGGCTCCTGCCGACGCTGCGACACGTCGTTCCACCAGCCATTCGATCAGTCAAGTGGACGCGCTCGACGACGCGGTCCGGCGCAGTCAAGCCTGGTTTTTATCCAGACAACATGCATCAGAGGGTTACTGGGTCGCCGAACTCGAAGCCGATACCACGCTGACTTCTGAATACCTCTTGCTGCGGCGATTTCTTGATCGGGTCGATCCTGAGCGAGAGCGCAAGGCGGTTCGGTACCTCCGTGCCATGCAATTGGCCGATGGCGGCTGGCCGATCTTCTATGGAGGGCCCTCTGAGATCAGCGCCTCCGTGAAAGCCTATTTCGCCTTGAAGTTGAGCGGCATTTCGGCAGACGAACCCTACATGCTTCGGGCCCGTGACTGTATTCTGGCTATGGGCGGCGTCGTGTGCGCGAACGTCTTCACGAAAATCACCCTGGCACTGTTCGAGCAATATGATTGGAAGGGCATCCCGAGCATGCCGCCCGAAATCATGCTCCTGCCGAAGCGGTTCTACTTCAGCATCTATGCCATTTCCTATTGGTCTCGGGCCGTCTTGATTCCCTTGCTCGTGGTCTTCGCCAATCAGCCTGTCTGCCGTATTCCCCGGGAGCAGGGTATCGACGAGCTCTATGTCGCTCCTCGATCACAGATTCACTATCGCAACGTGCCACCCTTCAATAAGGATCAACGGTGGTTTACACCGCATAATTTCTTTGTCCAGCTGGACGGGGTGCTGAAACTGTACGACCGGATGCCGCTGAGTTGGTTGCGGGAGAGGGCCTTGCACAAGGCTGCCACCTGGATGTTGGAACACATCAAGGGCAGTGGTGGGCTGGGGGCGATTTATCCGGCCATGGCGAATTCGATCGTAGCCCTTCGCTGCCTCGGCTATCAGGTCGACGATCCATTGGTGCGGAAGGCGCTCCACGAAATCGAATCGCTGGAAGTCTACGACACGGTGTCGATCGGCGATCAGCGCGTCGAGGCGCTGCATCTTCAGCCTTGCCACTCTCCAATATGGGATACGGCATTGCTCATGAACGCCTTTATCGAAACCGGGATGCCGCAGGACCACCCATGCCTCCAGAAAGCGGCTGCGTACCTGGCCTCTCGCCAAACGAAAACGGTTGGAGATTGGAAGTTCTCGTCTCCCGATGCGGAACCGGGAGGCTGGTATTTCCAGTTTGAGAACGAGCTCTATCCCGATGTGGATGACTCGGCAGTGGTGTTGATGGCGCTGTCGAAAGTCCGGATGGCTCAGATCGCAGACTTGCAGGAAGCCATCCAGCGGGGGACGAATTGGGTTCTCGCCATGCAAGGGTCCGATGGGGGATGGGGCGCGTACGACAAGGACAACAATCGCATCGTCTTCAACTATATCCCATTTGCCGACCACCATGCCTTGCTTGATCCGAGCACGTCCGACTTGACCGGGCGCTGCCTCGAGATGCTTGCAGCGTTGGGCTACGATCAGACGCACCCAGCCGTGGCACCGGCCCTCCGGTTCCTCAAGCGAGAGCAGGAGACCGACGGCAGTTGGTACGGTCGGTGGGGCGTCAATTATATCTATGGCACCTGGTCCGTCCTGGCTGGTCTCCGTGCGATCGGAGTGGATCTCTCGGCGCCCTATATCCGCCGTGCGGTCGCCTGGCTTGAGTCGAAGCAGAATCCCGATGGCGGATGGGGCGAGTCCTGTCTTTCATATGGCGACGACCCTGCGTGGAGCGGGAAGGGGGACAGCACGCCTTCTCAAACGGCCTGGGCAATCATGGGACTCATGTCGGCCGGGATGACCGATGCCTTCAGCGTCGCTCGCGGCGTCCAATATCTGCTCCGTCATCAACTGAAGGACGGTTCGTGGGAAGAGGTCCGCCATACAGGCACCGGATTCCCCCGGGTGTTTTATCTCCGCTACCATTGGTACTGCCAATACTTTCCGTTGTGGGCCCTGGCCATGTACCGGAATCTGAGGACGCGCGGGAAGATGCGGGCCGACGAAGTGCGGCAACAAGTACTCGCGTCCGGGTGCCATCGAGCCGATCGTTGAACACTCCGCCGATGTCATCCGTTGGCGCAGGGCAACCCCTCTCAGGGCCTTCGGTGAAACCCATCGCCATCTTTGCCGCGACTCGCTGGGAACTCCAGGCTGTTCGGCGCGCGCTCGCGACGGATCGTGTCTCGACAATCGCCGGAGTCCGCTGCCATATTGGACAGCGAGGGGATCGTACGTATTGGCTCATCCAAACCGGTGTCGGTCCCGATGCGGCCGGCACAGTTGCTGGAAGAGTATTAAAGGAGCAGGCCATGTCGCTGGTCATGTCCACGGGTTTTGCCTGCGCGCTCGTACCGGCTCAGGTGGGAGACCTCATCGTTGGCACAGCGGTTTCTTCTGTGTTTTTTGAAGGAACCTGGACGATGAGGGATGACCGTGTGCTCTGCGATGAGGCCGTACGCGCAGACCTTCTCATCGCGGCGCAGGATGCGGGGATGGTCGCGCGGGTCGGACCTGTCGTGTCATCGGGGACTGTGGTGTGGCAGGCCGAGGACAAGCGCCAGCTGCGTCGTCTGACCGATGCGACCGGGCTCGATATGGAAAGTGCGGCGGTGGCGGCGGTGGCTCAGGAGCGAGGCGTGCCTATGGCGATCGTGCGGACGGTTTCTGATCTGATAGATGAAGATCTCCCTCTTGACTTCAATCTCTTTCTCAGGCCCACTGCCTGGATAAAAGGTATGCAGGCGCTCATCGGTCGCCCTTCCAGCTTCGTGGGGCTGAATCGGCTGCGAAAGCAGAGCCGCGTAGCAGCGGACCGATTGACTGAATGGTTTCAGCACTATGCGGAGACAGACATTGAATCTCTTCGCCTGCCCGGATAACTGATGACAAACGTGATCGAACAGCTGGGTGCGTCGGCCCTCATTCGTGTCCAGGAGATGGGCCGCATGCTGTTGTTCGTGCTGTCGGCTTTTGCCTGGCTGGTGCGGCCTCCGTTTCGATTTCATCAAATCATGAAACAGCTTCACTTTGTCGGGTATAAATCCGTGTTTGTCGTCGTGCTCACCGCGGGGTTTACGGGGATGGTGCTGGCGCTTCAAGGCTATTACAGCTTGCGGAAGTTTGGTGCCGAGGGGTGGCTGGGCTCCGCGGTGGCGTTGAGCATGATCCGCGAGTTGGGGCCGGTGTTGGCTGCGTTGATGGTGACCGCGCGAGCCGGATCAGCCATGACCGCCGAGATCGGCATCATGCGGATTACGGAGCAGATTGATGCGCTCGATACCATGGCGATCAATCCGCTGCAATATTTGATCGCACCCAAATTGGTGGCCGGCGTGATCGGGGTACCGCTGCTCGTGGCCATCTTTGATGTGGTCGGTATCTATGGCGGCTCTCTCGTCGGAGTGGATTTGTTGGGAGTGAGCGAAGGGGCCTATTGGAACTCGATCGAATCGGCCGTGGAATGGAAAGACGTCTTCGGTGGCATTCTCAAGTCGATCAGCTTTGGGCTGATTATCAGTTGGATCTGCTGCTATAAAGGGTTCTACACGAGGCAGAGTGCCGAGGGACTTGGGAGCGCGACGACGGAGGCGGTTGTCTTGACGTCGGTGCTCATCCTCGTATGGGACTATTTTCTCACGTCGGTCTTGCTCTAATGCCCATGATTATAAAACCCATGATCAGGCTGGTCGGCGTCGAGAAAAAGCTTGGCGGACAACCGGTGTTGCAAGGCGTTGATCTCTCTATCCCTACGGGCAAGCTGACGACCATTATCGGTGGCAGTGGATCGGGAAAGAGTGTGCTCCTCAAGCACATGATCGGGCTCATGCAGCCGGATCATGGCGAAGTGTGGGTCGGCGATGTGGAGATCTCCAGGCTGTCGGGCACGCGCTTGAATGATGTGCGGAAACGGTTCGCGATGCTTTTTCAGGGAGCTGCGCTGTTCGACTCGCTCTCGGTCTTCGAGAACGTGGCGTTCCCGTTGCGGGAGAAGTTGCGCATGAAGGGCCCGGCGGTGGCGAAACGGGTTGAGGAAAAGCTGGAGCAAGTCGGGTTGGCGGGGATGGGGCATAAGTTTCCCGCCGAGTTGAGCGGCGGCATGCGAAAGCGGGCTGGATTGGCGCGCGCGTTGGTTATGGAGCCGGAGATTATTCTTTTTGATGAGCCGACGACAGGGTTGGATCCGTTGATGGCGAAATCGATTCACGATTTGATTGTCACGATGCAGCAGCGGTTCGGCTTTACGGCGGTCATGGTCAGCCATGAAATTCCGGAGATCTTCGCAATTTCCGACTGGGTGGCGATGCTTCGGAATGGCAAGATTGCGGCGATGGCCACGACCGCTGAGTTCCAGAGGATCACCGATCCGGATATTCGTGAATTTATTTCCGTCGGTGGGACTGTGGCGTTGCCCGGATCGCACGTTGGGTGAGGAGGAGTACCAAGGATGGAAAAAGCCAAGCTGGAGATGATGGTCGGCGTATTCGTGCTGGTCGGCATTGTGTGCCTTGGGTATCTGGCGATCAAGCTCGGGAAACTCGAGTTGGTCGGCGGCGACGTCTACGAAGTCGAGGCGCAGTTCAACACGGCCTCGGGGCTCAAGCCTGGTGCGACGATCGAAATTGCCGGCGTCGAAGTCGGCAGAGTCCGAGGAATTGTGCTCAACGACGATCGTGCGATGGTGAAACTGGCGGTCAATAAGACTGTTAAGCTCTATACGGACACTATTGCGTCCATCAAGACGCGGGGCATCATTGGAGAAAAATTCTTGAATTTATCTCCGGGAGGTGGAGGCGATCCGCTCAAACAGGGGGATACGATACGCGATACCGAATCGGGCCTCGATCTTGAGGAGTTGGTAAGCCAGTATGTGCATGGCAAAGTGAACTGATGATCCGGTGACGGAGAGAACGGGGCGTATACAGGGGGGAGGATACATGGAGATCAAGGGATCTGCCGTTACACAAGAGCTGAAACGGAGTTGGGGTAGAGTCGCGAGTGGGATGGCCTGTCTGCTGGTGCTGCTAGGTGGGGTTGCTGTCCAGCCGGCAGTGGCGGGTGGCGCGACTGAGGCCATGAAAGGCACCATCGATGAGGTGCTGAAAATCATCCAGGACAAAGAACTCAAACAGCCGGGGAGAGCGGAAGAGCGCCGGCAGCGATTGGAACAGGTTGTCGGAGACCGGTTCGACTATCAGGAAATGTCGAGACGGGCGCTGGGGGCTCCGTGGAATACGCTGTCCGATAAAGACAAACAGGAATTCGTCGCACTGTTCAAGACGCTCTTGACCAATTCCTATTCGGACAAGGTCGAGACCTATTCCGGTGAGGGAGTGCAGTACATCAATGAACGGACGGAAAAAGACTTTGCCGAGGTGAGGACGAAGGTGCTTACCGGCAAGACAGAAATCCCCCTCGACTACCGGCTGCTCAACAAGGGTGTTGAGTGGCGGGTCTACGACGTGGTGGTTGACGGGGTGAGCTTGGTGAGTAATTACCGCGGACAGTTCACAAAGATTCTCCGCTCCTCGAGCTATGCCGATTTGGTGGACCAGCTTCGCAAGAAATCCGATAAGATTAAAGCCCCGTAACTCTCTCCAGGAATTTCATGACAAGCCTGCGCGGCCGTATCGCCGTTGCCCTCGTGTTTCTTGTGGCGAGCGCCGTCTTGCTGCCGGAGCATGCAGGAGCCGACGTTCAATACTTCCCGATTCCCGCCGTGTCCACCAGCAAGAATGATGGGAACGATGTCGGGCTGATCGTCCCCTTTCTGATCACTGACCCTGATGGAGAGCTCAAATACCTCGTCGCCCCGATGATCGTTCGCAATTCCATCGTCGGGACACGCGGCTCGCTTAATCTGTTTCGATACGAGCCGGGAGGGAGGCAAATCCAGTTCATCGGATCCTTCACGGAACAGATCGAGCGTAAAGTGGTATTCAGTTACGCTGATCCGGCCTTCAGTCAGGGGCGCTACTCGTTGAACTTTGGTGCCTCGTTTTTCAAAAACGCTACGTCTAGGTTTTTCGGCTTAGGGCAAACGACATCAGAGCCGGAGCAAACCAATTACACCGCGCGTGAAGGACGGATAAACTGGCGATTCGGGGTCTACGCGAATGAGGTCACCCAGATCTCAATCGGCCAGCGCTTCCGCGACGTGAGTCTGCAGAAAGGGGCAACCAATCTCCCCTTTACCGTCGACCGATTCCCTACGGTGGACGGAGTGCAAGGCGAGTCGCTTATTCTCGGACACCGGGCGACGTTTTATTACGATACGCGCAACAACCTTGTTTCGCCGACCGATGGGATGGCCGTGACGGCCTATGCGGAGCTGAACCAGAATATCCGCAACAGCGCTCATCCCGTCTATTCCCGCTATGAAATCGAGGTGAAGAAGCTGTTCCCGAGTGAGTCGAAGCGCGCGATTCTCGTGGTGCGGGCGGACCTTCAAGCCACCATCGGGAGTCAGGTGCCGTTTTTCGAACAAAGTTCGTTGGGCGGGCAAAATAACCTCCGAGGATTCGGCGTTGATCGCTTTATCGACAAGAATCTCGTGTCGCTCAGTGTCGAGGAGCGAATCCATCTGGCACGCGCAAAGGTTGCGGGCGTCAATGCGGATTTCGAGATTGCGCCGTTCCTGGATACCGGACAGGTCTTCAATGACTACAGGGACGTCAGCTTTAAGAGTTACCGGATGACTCCGGGCATTGGATTCCGGGGAATCGTTCGACCCAACGTCGTCGGACGCGTCGATTACGGTTACAGCCGGGAGGGGGGTGCGATCTTTGCGGGACTGGACTTCCCCTATTGATCTACCATCGCGAGGCATCAAGGGCCGCGCGATATTCGATCGGGCGCTGCTCGCGGGGCTCCTCTCTTTCGTCTGTCTTCAACCATCGTCGGTCAAGGCGGAGGGCTTCGGTCCCTTCCCTGTCAGGAATTTCCAGCCGATGCAGCAACTGGTCTTGAGCATGCCGGGGGATCGCGCCGCCGTGCTGAAGAAGGGCGTGCTGGATGTCCGATTGGAACTCGCGGAAACCGCCACCATTTTTCGCGATGAAGTCCCCCAATCCAGCGTGACGATGAAGTTTGAAACCCTGCGGTCCGGTTTGTTCCTCAGGTACGGGGCGACGGAGCGATGGGAGGTTTCCGTGGAAGTTCCCGTGCTCTATCGCTATCGCGGGTTTATGGATGGACCCATCAAGGCGGTCGAACGGGCAACAACCGGCTTGTCGCCGGCTCGAAACGCATTGGGCAACACAGGCTATGCATTCAACATCTCACGCGGCGGACAGACCGTAGCGAGCGGACGTGAAGGAGCCGTCGGATTGGGCGATAGCACGGTGATGAGCAAGTACCAACTGGTATCGGAGAGTGAGTCGATGCCGGCGCTGTCGGTCCGCACGGCGCTCAAACTTCCCACGGGGGATGAAGGACAATTCTTCGGGAGTGGCAGCCCGGATGTCGGGATCGGTCTGGCGGCTGAAAAAGGATTCGGCGGTCGCTGGGTGCTCTATGGCAACCTCAACGGAGTGGTCCCGACCGGCCGCATCGCAGGGATGCCTCTCCAGCCGACGATCTCCGGCCTTGCCGCCGTGGAATATCTGTGGTCGGAAAATCTCTCCTTCACGGCGCAGTTCGATTATTACTCCACGCCGTTCCATGGTGTCGGCACGCGAGTGCTGGATAAGGGCGTGACAGAATCAGTCCTGGGCTTCAGCTATCGGGTGGCCCCGCACCTTCTGTGGCAAGTGTATGGGGTCGAGAATGTCGACTTCATTACCGGGAGTGCAGCAGACTTCACGCTCTCGACAGTGCTGACCTATCGATTTGAGTCATGAGTGATGCGCGAGGTTCGGTCGTGAAACCTGGCTAACCGCTTGACAACATGGGATTTCCATGTGAAACTCTCCCCGTGCAAGGCAAGCGTTTAAGCTGCCACACTGCTTCGCCAGAGCTTATCTAAGCCCAACTCGTTGTCACAGGCCTATGCATTGCATTCACGCAAAGGAGCATCTGCTATGTCGATCTTGAAGACCATACACAGCCCGGCTGATCTGAAGCGGCTATCACCAACGCAGTTTCCTGCCTTGTGCCAGGAGCTGCGGGAGCAGATTATCGGCGTGGTCTCCAATGTCGGAGGTCACCTGGCCTCGAACCTCGGAGTGATCGAACTCACGGTGGCATTGCACTACCTGCTCGATACTCCCAAGGATAAGATCGTCTGGGATACGAGCAATCAAGCCTATGCACATAAACTACTCACCGGGCGTCGGGAACAGTTTCACACGCTGCGACAGTACGGGGGGTTGAGCGGGTTCACCAAACGTGAGGAGAGTGTCTACGACACATTCAACGCGGGCCATGCTGGTACCGGCGTCTCCGCAGCCTTCGGGCTGGTCGCTGCCCGTGAGCAATTGGCGCAGAAGCATAAAGTGGTCTGTATCGTCGGGGACGGGGCCATGACTGCCGGCATGACGCTGGAAGGTCTGCACCATGCCGGTGGGCTGGGGAAAGATTTCCTGGTTATTCTGAACGATAATCAAATGTCCATCTCAAAGAACGTCGGAGCCATTTCCTCCTATTTGAACCGGACCTTCACCGGAGAGTTTTACGCCAAGATGCGGGAGGAAACAGGGCAACTGTTGGGGAAAATTCCCCACATCGGGCCGGATATGCAGAAGTTGGCTCGCCGGGCTGAAGAGTTGGCCAGGGGAGCGATCCTTCCCGGGCTGCTCTTTGAAGAGCTGGGGTTCCGGTATGCGGGTCCGATTGACGGACATAACTTCGAGCATCTGCTGCCCACCTTGGAAAATGTGTTGAAGATGAAGGGGCCGGTGTTGCTCCATGTCATTACGAAAAAAGGGTTGGGCTATGAGCCTGCGGTGAACAATCCTGTGTGGTTCCATGCCTGTCCGCCTTTCGTTCGGGAAACCGGGGCGCCGGCGAAGAAAGCGGCGCGGCCGTCCTATACGCAGATCGCCATCGAATCACTGGTCAAGCTGGCCCGAACGGACAAGCGGATCGTCGCGATCACCGCAGCGATGTGCGAAGGGACCGGCCTCAATATTTTCGAGAAAGAGTTTCCGGACCGGCTCTATGACGTGGGGATTGCCGAACAACATGCGGTGACGTTTGCGGCGGGTCTTGCGACGCAGGGCATCCGTCCGGTGGTGGCGATGTATTCCACCTTTTTGCAGCGTGCGTATGACCAGGTGGTGCACGATGTCGCCACGCAAAATCTGCCGGTGACCTTCTGCATCGATCGCGGCGGGTTGGTTGCGGAAGACGGAACGACGCACCACGGGGCATTCGATTATGCCTATCTGCGCCACATGCCGAATATGGTCGTTATGGCCCCGAAGGATGAAAATGAGTTGCAGCATATGCTGAAGACCTGCATCCAGCATGACGGGCCTGCCTCGGTGCGATATCCGCGCGGACTGACCCTTGGCGTCGCGATGGATCAGGAGCCGAAGGCGTTGCCGATCGGGAAGGGCGAGTTGTTGCGTGATGGCACGGAGGTGGCGATCGTTGCCATCGGTGTGCCGGTCTCGCACGCGGTGGCGGCGGCCAAACGGCTTGAAGAGGAAGGTATTTCCACGGCGGTGGTGAATGCCCGTTTCGTGAAGCCGCTGGATCAGGACTTGATCGTCGAGGTGGCGAAGCGTGCTCGATACGTGGTGACGGTTGAAGAAGGCTGCAAGATGGGTGGGTTCGGGTCAGCCGTTCTCGAGGCCCTGTCCGACGGCGGCGTGACGGATGTGACGACGAAGGTCCTAGGGTTGCCGGATTGGTACATCGAGCAGGGACCGCAGGACTTCCTGCGCGAACGGTATGGATTGACCGCGGAAGGCATCTATCAGAGCGTGAAAGAATTGATCGGTAAGACACCGGCTCCTTCACGGGAGAAGTTCACGTTTGCTTCATTGGACGATCGGCTGCCGCACGGAGATGAACAGGGGAGCTGATCGAAGACATGACGTGGTAGGCGAGAAACGAGGGTAGCGGCGAGACCAGATGCACATCACCAGACGAAAAACCAGACAGATCACGGTCGGCAAGCTCAAGATCGGCGGAGACGCGCCCGTGTCCGTGCAGTCGATGTGTTCGACCGACACGCGCGACGTTGCGGCGACGATCGATCAAATTCGCCAGTTGGAGGCCGCAGGGTGCGAAGTGATCCGGGTGGCCGTGCCTGACGATGAAGCTGCGGCGTTACTACCCAAGATCAAAGCGGCGATGACTGTGCCGCTGATCGCAGATATTCATTTCGACCATCGGCTGGCGTTGAAAGCTGCCGAGACCGTGGACTGCGTCCGGATCAATCCCGGCAACATCGGAGCCTGGTGGAAAGTCGAAGAAGTCATCAAGGCCGTGAACGAGCGAGGTATTCCCCTGCGCGTCGGCGTCAATGGCGGGTCGCTCGAGCGGCCGTTGCTGGACAAGTATGGCTGGCCGTCACCGGAAGCATTGGCGGAATCGGCGCTCAATGCTGTTCATGCGTTGGAGGATGTTGGATTCACGAATATGAAGGTCTCGCTGAAGGCGTCTGATGTGCACCATGCGATCGATGCCTATTGGTTGTTTGCTCATCAGTCCGACTATCCTCTGCACATCGGTATTACAGAGGCGGGAACGGCGATGACGGGGGCCGTCAAGTCGACCATGGGGCTTGGATACTTGCTCTCACAGGGAATCGGCGACACCTTGCGCGTGTCACTGGCTGCTGATCCGGTCGAAGAAGTAAAGGTGGGGTTTGAGATCTTGAAGTCGCTCGAACTTCGCCACCGAGGGATCAATGTCATCGCCTGTCCCACCTGTGGCCGCGTCGAGATCGATGTGGTGAAGTTGGCCAATGAACTGGAAAAGAAGCTGGGCCATATTAAGACCCCCCTCAATGTGTCGGTCCTCGGCTGTGTCGTGAACGGTATCGGCGAAGGTAAGGAAGCGGATATTGGGATTGCCGGCGGCGAAGGCAAAGGCATCCTGTTCAAGAAGGGTAAGCTCGTCCGAAAAGTGCCGATCGAAGAGTTGATGGACACGCTGATTCAAGAGGTCGAACTGATGGCCAAGGAAAAGGAAGCCGAAGGGAATGGGGGGGCCGCGGTCCATTCGAACGAGGGATGGGAATCGATCGCCCCGCAGCCGGATCAGTCTGCGACTCTCGGAAAAGAAATTCCCGTGCTGCCCAACCGATAATTCGCACCTGCCCACGTGTCTTCGTCTCCTCTTCAAAGTGTAAGTTGAGATATAGGAACAGGGCCCGCTATAATGCGCCCGGGGCGCCGTACCCAAGTGGCTAAGGGAGCAGTCTGCAAAACTGCGATGCAGCGGTTCGAACCCGCTCGGCGCCTCCAATAATTCCCACTGGCATATCAGGCACTTCTGACATTCCTATCTTCTCGTCACGGATCACAAGATTTGCGTTACTCCCGGTTTTACTCCCGGTTCCGCTCCCGCTTTTTATCGCAAAGACACCAAGACTGGCCTTGTTGACTGCGGTTCGCAAGTGGGCAGGGGAAAGATGCGCGTATCGCATGGTCATGGTAATCGTGGAGTGACCCATAAGCTCCTGAACGGTTCGAATATCTACTCCAGCCATGACTGCTCGTGAGGCAAAGGTATGCCTGAGGGTGTGCCACGTTGCTCCCTCAATTCCGGCTTGTTTCAGGGCAGGCTCGTAGATCTTTACGACGAAGTTTCTTCCTTGCATGGGTTGCCCTGAAATCAAGGGACTCGGAAAAAGAAAAGGGCTATGGGTCCATGAGGATAACCCTCCGACAATTGCGATGGCCGATTCGCTCAGAATGACATGCCGGGTCTTGCCGGATTTGCTCAGAGGAATCGTGAGAATACCTTGCTCAGCATTCAAGCAGTCCCAGCGGGCATGAAACTGCTCACTCAATCGCAATCCAGTTTCTAGAGAAAAGGCCACCGCTGTCCAGTGTTCTGGTGAGAGATTTTCGCGAAGCCTCGCAATTTCAGCTTCTGTCAAGAACCTGAGGCGGCCTGTCGGCTCAGGAAAGAATCGGACTCCTTTGACGGGATTGGTCACCAAATAACTCTCCGCAATAGCAAGGTTGAGGATATGTCTCAGGGCCGCAAAATAACGGTTGATGGTGTGGGGGCTTCTTTGGGCCTTTGCTTTCATTTTGGCTTGAATATGCCGCAATTCATCAGCAGAGATGTCGGCCAAAAGCTTTCTCCCCAAGAGTTTTTTCCAGAAACGGCCATACTGATGCATGTTGCGAAGGCCGCGAGAAGTCACGCCCTCTAGATAGCGTGTGATCCAAGCATAAAGCGTTAAGGCTTTTGAAGAGTCGTACTTTTCAGGGAAGTAGCGGCCTTCCCGAACGTCAGCCTTCAGTCGGCCATAGAGGGTCTTAGCTTGTGTCTTAGAGTCCGTCCGATACCACTTCTCTCTGCCGTTGACGTACAAGCGGACCCACCAAAGCCCGTTTTTAAAAACCAGGCCTCGATCCTTACCGTGTCTTCTTGACATGTGATCCTCCTCGACGCGCTTGAGGGTGGGTCTTTGCTACCTTGGGAATCTTAGGTTGATCCATCGTCCGTGTTGGACGCGCCTTTCTCCACTTCCGCGAAGCCACGCGCATTTGGCAACGCGGGTCACAAAATAGTTGATCGCGTCGCGCCGCCAGAAAGATTCGGGTGCACTCATGGCAGGCACGGATTCGCCCCCCATGGTGCGCCAGTAAGACCGCCACGCGGTATTCACATT
>JAGXAR010000043.1 GCA_018971525.1 Nitrospirota bacterium | reverse complement strand
TCTGCCCAAGGAATAATATGTCCGGCCGTTAATAGCTGAGGGACCGGATTGGAACAGACACAGCAACAGCTTCCGTACGACGCCAGTACAGCTTCTCTGAAAAACCTCTGATGTAATCTAACTTTCACCTCGCGGAATTTCTCGCTTGGGCGCTCAAGGAGGTCTTGGAGTTTATAAGAATACAGTTCGTTGCTCCTTTTAACCGTATCTCTCTCTATGGGTTTAATCAGGTGGCTGGCTCGCAGTCGCTCCGTGGCTAGTTCGCTCTCAATAGAAAGCTTCTCCCAGTTCTGATTGAACTCATCCCAGATGTCACGATCTGCTCTGCTTGCTCTCGAAAGGCCTTTGATCCCTTTGATTCGTAATGCGGGGTCGAAAGAGCCGAAATTGCCCAGCTTCATAGCTACGGATGCTGGTGATCGGCCTATCAAGCGAGCTACTTCAATCACTAAAGGGTTGTTAGCTTTCGTTTTGGAGAAGGGAATCTTGCAATACAGATTAAACGCGACAAGGAGCTGATCACGCGTCCAGATTTTATTCATGTCCCAGTTCCTGCGAATGGGTTTGAGATAGGAGAAATAATACCGTTGCGCTCATTCAATGTACACAGGCGTAATCGAGATAAGGAGGGTAGCCACTGCCAATAAATTAACTGCATCGTTGGTGACGCCAGGCATTCTGAACGCGGCCGATTTCGGAGTCCCCCAGCGGAGGAAACGAGCCATTATCTTGGCGAGTCGAACAGGTAAGCTTCCGCTGCCGACTCCGACGCACGGCAATCCACAAAAATCTCCCACGCTGTTTCAACATGGATTACTGCCTTGGGAAACAGTAGCGCGAGCTATTGATGATCTTCCGGTGCCGGTAGGAATTGATCTTAGAGTAGGGGAGGTCCCCCCTCCTCTTGATTTACATTTTGGCAGAACACCTACCCCTAAAAGTCTCTCTCGGTATCGATGTATTCCTGAAGGAGGTAACAGGTTTGACCTTCAGCGGAAACGCATTGATTTAACACCTACCTGTTGGGTCAGGAAGAAGTCAGGTGGAACCGATTTATTCGGACGTTTGTGGCGAGATCGGCCCGCCTTTACCATAAGGACAGAATTCTTGAAGCCCGAAAAGGGTCGGTATCTTCATCCCATTCAACACAGACCGATTACTCATCGAGAGGCCGCCCGCCTGCAGTCATTTCCAGACAGCTTCATCCTCTTGGGGACCAAGATCGAGATTGCCAAGCAAATTGGGAATGCCGTTCCCCCCTTGTTGGCTAAGGATGTGGCGGAAGTTCTTCTCGAACACCTCTAGCGCCCTTCATACCACCAGACATTCTGGTCACAGGGAAAAGTTCTGTGGCTGACGTCTTTAGCAAAGCCAAACGTTCTGAGATCATGGCCAAGATCAAGGGGAAACATACCTCCCCTGAGGTCCGTCTTGCATATTTACTCAAAGAGCTTGGCTTCAAGCCAGAGCGTCACAGGAAGGACCTTCCTGGATCGCCCGATGCGGTCCTGCCAAGAATCAAGGTTGTGTTATTTGTGAACGGTTGCTTCTGGCACGGCCATCGAAACTGTTCGAGAGCCAGTCTCCCTAGTACCAACAGAGTATTTTGGAAGGCAAAGATAGAAAAGAATAAGAAACGGGATGTAAGTCAGCAAAGAAAGTTGAGGGAAATGGGTTGGTGTGTTTTGACCTTCTGGACCTGCAAGGCATTAACCCGAGCAATTTTAGAGTCTCGTTTACGCAGATACGGAAGAAGGAATGGGGTCAGGCTGAGTAATGACTGATGAGGCGTCCGACCTACGGTCTGCATCCTTGGCGCGGTCGCCTGGAACAAGAAGGGGGCAGGCACCGTTCGGAAGCGGAGCCAGTCCCCGTGCCGCTACGCGCGGCAGCCGATGCAGCGGCGGGGGACCGATCGGGTGTCAGGACTCGAATTTCGTGCGGGCGATGCCGCTCTGCCGGATGATCGAAAGGAGTGTGCCGATGGCGAGCTCCTGGTGATCTGGAATCGGGACTGTGATCGTCCCTGCGTCGGTTCGACGCTGCATCACCACATGGCTGCCGCGTTGCCTGATCTCGTGGAAGCCGTGTTTTTCAAGAATCTTGCAGGCGTCTCGGCCGGAAAGAACGCGCAGTTTACCCATGCGCCGCTTCGAAGCGCGTGATAAACACCTCGGTATGAAGCCGGCGTTTGATTTCCGCCGCGTCCGCAGATTCAAGAAACAATTCGACCGCTTCTTTGAGATTGGCTGTCGCCCCCTCAATCGTCGCTCCCTGGCTGGCCATGTCCAGTTCGGGGCAGAGCGCCACATATAGGTCGCCCTCTTTTTCGACAATTGCTGTATAGCTGTTCTTTGCCATGGATCTGTCACCTCTCAGTTCAGAGCTTGCAATCGCTGCAGCAGTATAGCCAACCCGTTATGAGTTGTCACTGCAAGCTTAACCCGATTCATCTGGTTTCTCTGGTTCGTCTCGTTTATTTGGTTGAACCAGATAGACCAGACGAACCAGAGAGACCAGATGAACCAGACAGACCGGGCTTGACCCAGACGTGCAGCCCATCGAATTTTTGCTGTGCCAAAATAGTTTTTACGCAGCCTGACAGCTTTTCTCCTCTGTAGCGTCTTGCGACAGTGAACAAGTTCTCAGCGGGGCCTTTCTCGCCACTTGCGTCTATCTGTCGGCGTCGCCTCCTGGCCCTGTCTCCTAACGCATTGTTTGTGCGAAGGTTTAGACGCACACATTTCCATGCCTGGCTGGCATCTCACTCGCAAGGATACTCAATGGATGAGAAGGCAGGGAGGGCTGTTAGGAGCTTGCGCGACATTGCCGTTCGTGACGAGGCGAAGGAGGTGCGGCCAGATGCGAGGCCGCAGGCCCCGAAAAACCGGAGGTGTATTCGCTGGAATGCAGTCAGGATTTTTTCGGGTCGAGAACGACGCAGATGGTTGCGAATCATTCGCCGTAGTAGAAATGTCAATGTCGGGAAGGCTCCCAGGGAGGCGACGCGATGAGAGTGGTACTTGTCGGGATCGCGGTGTTGGCGTTTGCCGGGGGCGCAAGCCTGAAGGAATTGAACGTGTCTCAGCCGGAGCGTGATGTGCTGAGTGGCAGGGTCATCTATTCGACGATCTGCATCCGTTGTCATGGGATCGACGGGAAGGGAGAGGGGGAGATGAAGTTCACTCCTCCGGTCGCCGACCTCACGTCCCCGGCGATTCAAGGGAAGCTGGATGCGAGGTTGTTCAAGAGCGTGCATGACGGCAGGCCGAATACGGCGATGGGAGCCTGGAGGGAAGCACTCACGGACGATGAGATTTGGGATGCGCTCGCCTATGTTCGCACGCTGGCTCCCGAAGCAGCTGGCGGTATGGGAAGCGGGCTCCGATGAGATCGACGCTCTGTCGGATCACGTTGGGGCTATGGATCGTGACGGTTGTGGCGGTCGGCTGGTTTTTCGTGCGGGGTTGGACGACGCCCGGTACGGATGGGCGGACGCAAATTGTTTTGGCACCGGCAGAGCGAGACCTGATCCTGGGCGAGATGCGGATGCTCCTGAAGGCGGTCCATGGCGTGGTCACAGGCTTGGCCGGCCAACAGCAGGGGGCGGATCGAACACAAATTGAACAGGCCGCCCGCTCGGCGGGAATGGGCATGGCTGCGGACGTGAACCCGGCGCTCATGGCGAAGTTGCCGCTTCCGTTTAAGCAAATGGGCATGTCGATCCATAAGGACATGGATGCCCTTGCGGACGCGGTTGTCCAGAAGGAGAGCCCTCAACAGATTCTCCAGCGCCTCTCCAGCATGACGGCCCGCTGCACGACGTGCCATGATTTGTATCGATTCTCGGCAGAACGTTAAACGTGAAACGATAAAGATGAAGCGCGAGACGTGTGAGGGTCGGGAAAGAGCGAACAGTTGCGAATCTTTTTCAGAACAGGATCTTCTCACCGAGGAGCCCCATTTTTACGTTTGACGTCTCACGTTTCCCGCCTTTCGTCTTGTAACAAGGAGGTGCCGTCATGACATGCAATGTAGGGGGAGTGGAACGGCCGATCCGGATCGTCGTGGGGATTGCGTTGCTCGGGATCGGAGCCTTTGCCGGGTTACCCCCTGTAGGAACCGGTATCGCGTTGGTTGTGGGGACAATCGCGTTGGTCACGGGCGCGATCGGGTTCTGCCCGGTCTGGACCTTGTTGGGAATCAATACCTGTCCGACAAAGAAGGGATAAGGAATGCTGTCAGCAAGCAGCCATCAAGTTTTGAGACTGCCTGACGACGGTCTTTGTGTTCAGGTTGACTGCTGAAGGCTGATAGGCGGGGCGGCCCATCCAAACCAAAGGAGCGGAATATGGCACGAGTAGTGATTATCGGTGCATCGATCGGTGGATTGCCCGCGGCCTATGAGGCTCGGGCGCTTCTCGCGAAGAAACACAAGGTCACGGTCATCTCCAATGTCGAGTCCTTTCATTTCGTGCCGTCGAATCCCTGGGTCGCCGTCGGGTGGCGGACAAGGAAAGACATCAGTTTTCAGCTCGGGCCGGTATTGGAAAAGAAAGGGGTCGAATTTGTCCACGCTACGGCGGACCGGATCGAACCGGAGCAGAATCGAGTGGTCACCGCCAAAGGCGAGGTTCCGTACGACTACCTGATCATCGCAACGGGACCCAAGCTGAATTTCGGCGCTGTCCCCGGTCTGGGCCCCAGCGGCTATACCCAATCCATCTGCAATGTGGACCATGCGGAGCAGGCATGGGGTTCGTACCAATCGTTCCTCAAAAACCCCGGTCCCATCGTCGTCGGGGCGGCCCAAGGCGCCTCCTGTTTCGGACCGGCCTATGAGATGGCGTTCATCCTGGACACCGACCTCCGGAAAAAGAAGCTGCGGAAGAAAGTGCCGATCTATTTCGTCACCCCGGAACCCTATGTCGGCCATATGGGATTGGCCGGAGTGGGGACCTCGCGCCGTCTCATGGAGGACGAGTTTGCCGACCATTCCATCAAGCCGATCCCGAACAGTGCGATCAAAGAGATTCAGCCCGGCAAGGTGCTGCTGGAGGACGGGCAGGAAATCCCTTTCCGGTATTCGATGTTCATCCCACCCTTCGCCGGGGTGGATGCGGTGGCAAGTACGCAGGGGCTCTGCAATCCCAAAGGGTTCGTGAACATCGATGCCTATCAGGCCAATCCCAAGTATAAGAATATTTATTCGGTCGGCGTCTGCGTGGCGATTCCACCGGTCGAAGTGACCCCTATCCCGACCGGCGCACCCAAGACCGGCTATATGATCGAATCGATGGTCTCCGCCGCGGTCCACAACATCAAGGCTGATATCGACAACGATCCCAAGCGCGAGACCGCAACCTGGAACGCGATCTGCCTGGCCGACATGGGGGACACGGGCGTCGCGTTCGTAGCCTTGCCGCAGATGGCCCCGAGAAATGTGACCTGGGCGAAGAAGGGGAAGTGGGTCCACCTCGCGAAGATCGGGCTGGAGAAATACTTCCTTCATAAGATGAAACGGGGTGTCAGCGAGCCGTACTACGAGAAAGTGATCCTGAAAGCGCTGGGCATCATGAAGCTGGAAAAGCCGGCATGAATACGATCTCCGGCCCGTCTGCTATCAGACTTTGCCTGGTCGCGAGGACGGGGATGCTGGTGTTGACGGGTCTGTTGTTCACTGCCTGTGCCGGCGGTCCGGCCGATCGATCGGATGCCGTGAAGATGACAAATGCCTTGAAGGGCAAGACGAAGCAGGATCTCCTCACCTGTGCCGGTGCGCCGCGTAGTGAAAGTACGTCGCAGAGTCTGACAGTGTTGGTCTATCAGGAAGAAGCCGAACTCGTCGAACGCTCCATCCCTGGCGCGAAATCGAGCGGGGCGCGGGACGTGCCGCATAGTTGTCGGGCGACCATTACCCTGAAAAATGATCGAGTTGCAGAAGTACGATATGAGTCGGTGCCCGAATGGTTAGGGGCCGAAAACCATTGCGACCAGATCTTCGCGCGTTGCGCTCACTAAGGGCGGCGGTCGCGTCGGAGAATCGGCTAACCAGGGAGAATGCGATGAACCGTATACTTGTGGGGATGGCTCTCGTGCTGTCAGCATTCGTTCCGCTTGCCGGCTGCTCGTCCTATCATACGGGTAAGCACGAGAAGACCTTGCATGCGAAGGCGGTCATCGCCGGTCCCGGCATTACGGGAGAGGCGCATCTCTACGAGGAGTATGAAGGGCGTGTCAGGATCAAGTTGAAGTTCGACGGCACGCCGGACAGCAAGTTGAAGCCGGGACGTCATGCGATCCACATTCACGAGACCGGCAACTGCGAACCTTTCTCGGCGGCCAAGGGGCACTATGACGGGAATGTGGATGCGGCAGTGAATCCGGAGGCGAACGTCACGCCAGGATTAGGGAACCATCCCTACCATCTCGGCGATCTCCAGAACCTCTCGGTGAACGATGACCGGAAAGGGTCGCTGTACACGATCACGAGTCGGGTGACTCTGTCGGAGGGGCTCAACACCCTGTTCGATAAGGACGGGAGCGCCTTCATCATCCACGAGTTTGAGGATAAGTATCTGCCGGACCCGCCGACAAAGGATGCGCCGGGTGGGCCTCGCATTGCGTGCGGAGTAATTGTGAAAGAGTGAAAGATCGTGCCTCATGACAGGGGCGTCTCGTTCGCCGGACTCGACGCGACAACTGGTGCTGGCGGTCTTGGCCGTGGTGGTCGTGATCGTGGTGGGGACGCTCGGCTACATCGTGATCGAAGGCTGGCCCGTTTTCGATGCCTTCTACATGACGGTCACGACCGTCACGACGGTCGGGTATCAGGAAATTCATCCGCTGTCGCCTGCCGGCCGGGCCTTCACGATCGTCCTGATCATCAGCGGCGTGGGAACGTTGTTCTATGTGTTGGGCAACATCGCCCGGCTGCTGTTAGAAGGGGAACTCAGAGCTATTTTCGGACGGTATCGGACTGGGGGGAAGATGAAGACGGTGTCGAATCACTACATCGTGTGCGGATACGGCCGCATGGGCAAGCGGATCTGCAAGGAACTCAGCGCAAAACCGCTCCCGTTCGTCGTGATCGACAAGAATCCTGATGTGATTGCCGCCTTGCAACGAGAAGGCCTGCTGGCCATAGAAGGCGATGCCACACAGGATGAGGTCCTGATCCGGGCGGGGATCGAAAGGGCCAAAGGAGTGGTGTCGGTCGTGAATACGGACACGGAGAATCTCTACATCGTGTTGACGGCCAGGGGGCTGAACAAAGACCTCTACATCGTGGCGCGAGCCGGCGACGAAGGATCGGAGCACAAGCTCCTGCGGGCCGGCGCAAACCGCGTGTCGTCGCCCTATCACATCGGCGGGCTGCAGATGGCGCAAGCCTTGATTCGTCCCGCTGTGATGGATTTTCTCGAACTGGCGACGCAGAGTGAACACCTGGACCTTCAGATGGAAGAGCTGACCGTCGAACAGGGCTCACGCTTCGATGGCCGGGCTCCCTGCGATTGTGGCCTGGCCGAGGATCGAGGGCTGGTCCTGATTGCGGTCAAGCGCAAGTCCGGCCATCTCGAGTTCAACCCCGGTCCCAAGGTCCTGCTGGCTGAAGGAGACAAACTGATTGTGTTGGGCCAGCCGGAGAGTTTGAAGCGCCTCGAAGCCGTCATCAGATCTCAAGCAGTGGCGTAGCAGGCTGCGGGAAAACCGTTGTGGCACAGCAGAACTTCGATGGCATGCATGTCCGGGACAAGAAGAGCACACTTCCGCAGGATGCTCAAAAAGCCCGACCTGCAAGGCAGCAGCAAGCGAAGGGGCGATGCGTACTCTGTTCGGAAGGGGGAGCCTCTGAGCGAAGCGAGAACGCCGCTGGCGGACTTTTTCAGCATCCTGCTAGGAGTCTCGTGAGCTTCGGAAGAAGAGACGCATGACAGGAGGTGAGCCGTCGATCTTCCCTATTGTGGCGGGAGGCCTGGTCGGTCTTTCGCCGGGCATAACGGGAAGCGGCGGCTCGCTGATGGCGATTCCGCTCCTGGTCTACGTCCTTAGGACGAGTGTGCAGGGAGCCGCGAGTCTTTTCCTTGCGCTCGTTGGGGCCGCTGCTGGCGTCGGGGCAATCGAATCCTTCCGGTCCAGCCTCGTCAAGGTGAAGGCGGCTCTGCTGTTGAGCGGCACCGGTATGATGGGCTGGTGGGTGGGAGTCGCAGGTCACCGGCTTGCACGGGAGGAAATCACGCTCCTGTTCTTCGGCGTCCCGATGGCTGTGGCGGCCGGACAGATGTGGTGGCGGA
Organism: Nitrospirota bacterium; assembly: GCA_018971525.1. Classification (GTDB taxonomy): domain Bacteria; phylum Nitrospirota; class Nitrospiria; order Nitrospirales; family Nitrospiraceae; genus Palsa-1315. Next base: position 24,623 of record JAGXAR010000043.1, on the reverse strand, counting down.
CGACCTTGCGGGAAGATCCTCAGGAGCGTAGCATCTGCGAGGATCTGTTTCCCGCACCTGTTGGCTGAAAGTGAGTGGGATCGGAATGGCGGTCGGCCTGTTGACCGGCTTCTTCGGGGTCCGAGGAGGGTTTGTGATTGTGCCGGCCCTGACGCTGCTACTTGGATTTCCGATGCGAGTGGCGGTGGGGACTTCGCTGCTGATCGTCACGCTTATTGCGCTGACGGGAGTCGCTGTGCATGCCAGTCTGGTCCCGGTGAATGTGCGCGTTCACCCGTTCTTGACCGCCGGCGCCGTCATAGGGATGCCGGCCGGGAGACAGGTGAGTCGCGCCCTCTCCCCCACGCTCTTAATCAGATCTTTTGCCGTTGTCGCACGGGCGGTCGCGGTGATCCTCATCGGCCGCAATCACTGGAAGATCAACGGAGGAATATTGTGAGTGAGCAAGCGGGAGAAGGGGAATTCCACACGCCTGTCGGTTCAAGGCGGAGGTTTTTTCGCTGGGTGACGAGAGCGGCGGCAGGTCTGATCGGGCTCGGGCTTGCGATTCCCTTGGCCGGGTATGTGATCTCACCTGCTCTGAGGCGCCGAGCCCAATCCTGGGTAGAGGTCGGTCGGCTCAATGCCTTGCAGGAAGGAGAACCGGCGCAACTCGAGTATGTGACGATCGTCAGAGACGGGTACCTGGAGGCCAAGACCCAGAAGGCAGTCTGGGCGGTCAAACATCCGGACGGAGCCGTCACCGTGTTCGCGCCTCTCTGCACGCATCTGGGGTGCGGCTATCGCTGGGATACGACGGACCGTCGGTTCAAGTGCCCCTGCCATGGAAGCGTCTTTGATGTGACGGGGGAGGTGATGGCTGGTCCGGCTCCCCGTGCCCTGGACCGTTTGCCGACAAAAATCGAAGAAGGACGGCTGTTCGTCATGTACAAAGAGTTCAAGTCCGGACAGAAGGCGCAAATTGAGTTGTAAATGCGGTCAATCCGGTGAGAGGCCTCATGGCTGAGCAGCAGGGCATGCAGGCGACCAGGAGTCTGTGCGATCAACTGCAGATCACAGCGGAGGAATTGCAGACCAGGCTGGCGTTTCTCTCCTTTGGTGAACAAGACGGGCGGAATCTCGTCGAGATCCGCGACGTGATCTGTTCTCGCGTCGACGAGATAATCGGAGAATTCTATGACCACTTACTGCAATTCGAGGAATTGCGCGGGATCTTGTCGGACCGGAAGCTCGTGGAGCGACTCAAGGGGTCGCAGCGCCAGTACTTGCTCAGCCTCGGGCAACTCGGCGATTACGTCGAGTATGCGGAGGCGCGGCTTCGGATCGGACTCACGCACGAACGAGTCGGGCTCAAGCAGAAGTGGTACTTGGGCGCATACCACAAACTCTTCGAGTTAATCCTGCAACGGCTCGCGGTTCGTTACTCGGGGGACGCTTGCAGGCTGTCATCGTTGATCCTCACGTTGAACAAGATCCTCATGCTCGACGAGATCCTTGTGGTGGAGACGTATTACCACGCGACGACGCAGCGTCAGGAAGACAGCCTCTGTCAACTGAAGGACGCTCATCGGCAGCTTGAAGGCCTATCCCGACGGGACTCTCTCACGCCCGTGAACAACCGGCGCGCGCTCATGGAGGCGCTGGCCTTGGAATTTCACAGGAGCCGGCGCTACCGGCACCCGTTCGCGCTGCTGTTTCTCGATGTGGACCACTTCAAAGAGATCAACGACCGGCACGGGCATTCGTTCGGCGATCAGGTGCTGCTCCACGTGGTGCAGTTGGCCAGGGGAATGATCCGGCCGCCCGATATCATCGGCCGCTACGGTGGTGAGGAGTTTGTCATCGGTTTGGTGGAGTGCGACCAAGCCGGAGCCCTGCAGATTGCCGAGCGCATCAGGCTGAAAATCGCACAGGATCAGTTCGCGTGGGAACACCATGCCACAGCGGTGACGGTCAGCATCGGGGTTGTGATGCTATCTCCTGAAATTGACCAGGTCGAGACGCTCATTACACGTGCGGATCAGGCTATGTATTACGCCAAGCGCAGGGGGCGGAACCGGGTCGAGTTGTACAACGAAGAGTGCGCGTCGGAGGGCCAGCCGAGATGAACCGAGGCACCCTCTATACATGGCTTGACCGCCGCTTGAATCTCAAGTCGGTCGAACGGACCCTGCTTGACGAACCGATTCCCGGTGGCGCTAGCTGGATCTATGTGTTCGGCTCGGCCACGCTCTTCCTGTTTCTTCTCCAAGCCCTCACCGGCATGTTCCTCGCGATCTATTATGCGCCGACTCCGGACCATGCCTATGACAGTATTCAGTTCATTGAAGAGCAGGTCACGTTCGGCGCCTTCGTGCGTGGGCTCCACCACTGGGGAGCCTCAGGGATGGTGGTCGCGATCGGGCTGCATATGCTCCAGACGTTTTTGTATGGGGCGTATAAGCCGCCCCGCGAAGTCATGTGGATGGTCGGCGTGGTGCTCTTTCTCATCGTGATGGCGTTCGCCTTCACCGGCTATCTGCTGCCGTGGGATCAGACGGCCTATTGGGCGACGCAGATCGGGCTCAATATGGTGGGCACCGTTCCGTTGGTCGGAGAGTTCTTGATGAAGGTCATGCGGGGCGGGGAGGTGTTGGGGGCGCTCACGTTGTCCCGGTTCTTTGCCGTCCACGTGTTGTTTCTGCCGGCGATCCTGGTCACCATGATCGCTGCTCATCTCTTCATTCTGCGACGCGTGGGGCCGGCCGGGCCCTGGACTGATGAACGGGCGTCACTCGACCGCGAGACCTTCTATCCGCGCCAGGTCTATATGGACGCTGTCGTCATGCTGGCGGTGTTTGTTATCCTGGCAAGCCTCGCGCTGCTGGTGTCGTTTCCCTTGACCGACAAGGCGAACCCCTCCGACACCAGTTTCGTTCCGGTGCCGGAATGGTATTTCCTTTTCTATTACGAGTTGCTGAAGTACGTGCATGGGCCGTTGGAGCCGTTGGCGACGTGGGTGCTGCCGATGGTCGTGATTCTCGGCCTGTTCTTCTGGCCTTTCATCGACAGGAATCCGGCGCGCAATCCGATCAAGCGGCCCGCGGCGTTGGTCTCGGGGCTGCTGTTTCTCCTCGTGGTCTTTTCATTGCTGGGCATCTCGCTCAAGAATCTCTATGCCGTGCCGCGCGTGGATCCGGCTCTCGCCAGGGGGCACGCGCTCTATAATCAATTCGGCTGCGTCGGCTGTCATCGCGTTCACGGCGAAGGCGGCGCCGTGGGGCCCGACCTATCCTACGTCGGCGACACGAGGCCTGAACGAGAATGGCATCTGAAACATTTTCGAGATCCTCAGTCGGTATCGCCGGGGTCTTTCATGCCGAAATTTCCGCTGGACGATAAGCAGCTCAATGACCTGACGAGTTACATGCTGAGCCTCAAGCGAGCCCGGTAGGTTGAGGTTGAGGCTTAGCGATTGGAACTTCGATTTTGGTTTCTCGATCTCACGCTTAACCTTTCCCCTAGGAGTCTTCTCCTGTGGCATCCCGCAACAATCACGAGATCGGCTCTGTGGCCTTTAGCTCCAGTGCGAACTGAATCTGACGGTTAATCGTTTGATTTGACAGGCAAAAGTGGTGGGCACGTCGTTCGTGCTAATGGCATGGTCTTGGCACAAAGGAGCAGTATTATGGTGTGGTTGTTTTCGGCAATTCTGGGGATGGCCATGCTTGTGAGCTGTTCCGGCGAGAGCCCCCGGATCAAAACTGTGGAGCCTCGGGGGGCTGCCCAAGCCGGCAGTGCCACGATAGAATTTGCTCCGCCATCCCTGGAAACCATTCCAGGCAGTCAACTGGGTGAACAAACCCGGCTTGGCTATCAGATTGTCGTCAACACGCAGGAATATGCCAGACCCTATGTCGGCAACCGCCTCAACTGCACGAACTGTCATCTCGACGGCGGGCTCAATCCGAACGCTGCCTCATTCGTCGGCCTTGCTTCAGTCTATCCCGAGTACCGGACCCGCAACGCGAGGGTGAATACGCTCGCTGATCGTGTCAACGAGTGTTTTGAACGGAGCCTCAATGGGCGAGCGCTTCCGCCGGACAGTTCCAAGCTGAGGGCTATCGTGGCCTATATCACCTGGCTCTCGGAGGGAGTGCCGCAAGGGGCGACATTACCCTGGCGGGGCTTCCAGCGCATTGACTCGCGGAGGCCTCCCGATCCTGCCAACGGGAAGAAAGTGTATGCGAGCAAATGTGCCTTCTGTCACGGGTCGGACGGCCTGGGGACGATGGGGGCACCGCCGGTCTGGGGGCCACAGTCTTACAACATTGCCGCAGGCATGGCGCGGGTGAGCGTCGCCGCTGCCTTTATCAAGTCGAACATGCCGCGTAGCTGGGGTTGGAGCCTGTCGGATGATCACGCCTACGACGTAGCCGCCTATATGAACAGCCAGCCCCGTCCTGACTTTGCCGACAAGATTCGCGATTGGCCGAAGGGCGGTAAGCCGGCCGATTCACCGTACTAAAGGGCCGGGTGGTTTTTCTCGTGTGTTTTGTTCATCTGGTTGAACAAAACAAATCAGATGATCCAGATAAACGCGACAGGGAGACGGGCAGCGTGAAGAAGCAGGGGACAACAATGGCAACCCGTGACGCTGTTGAGCCGATGATCCCCTGGTGGGCCGGTGGCTTGGGAATCGGGGTGGTATTGATTCTCGCCGTCGCGCTGGTCCAACCGATCGGCGTGTCTACACAATATGTGGTGCTGGATCGGGTGCTGCTCCATCGAATGCTTGCTGACGTGGCTGCGCAGAGTCCGTATCTTGTGGATACCGCAGGCGGGTGGACGTTACTCAACTTTGAGTTCTTCTTTGTGATCGGCATCCCGATCGGTGCGTTTCTCGCTTCCTTGGCAACGAAGCGATTCAGCACGAGGCTTGTGCCGGTTGAATGGGCCCGTCGTTTCGGACCGATTCCCGGGAGGCGCCTCGTGTGGTCGTTCATCGGGGGATTCATCCTCTTGTTCGGCGCCCGATTCGGCGGAGGCTGTACCTCCGGCCATATGATCAGCGGAGTCTCTCAGTTGGCCGTTAGTTCGCTCATCTTTTCAGCCGCGCTCTTCGTCAGTGCGATCATGACGGCGCGGTGGTTGTATGGTGACTGGGGGAAACGATGAAGTTGTTGTTGGGCTTGATCCTGGGCGCAGCGTTTGGTGCCGTGATCCAGCTATCAGGGGCCTCCAGTTATTCGAAGATCACCAACGCGTTGCGACTTAAAGACTTGACGATCATGAAACTCATCCTGACCGCGATCGGCGTGGGATTGATCGGGGTGCATTTGTTGGATGCGTTGGGATTGGCCAACATGAAAGTGAAGGATTTGTATCTGCCGGGACTGGTGGTGGCGGGACTGATTTTCGGCGTCGGGTTCGCGGTGACAGGCTACTGCCCGGGCACAGCTTTGGCTGCAGCGGCAGAGGGGAAACCGGACGCCTGGGCCACGGTCCTCGGCGGGTTGCTCGGCGCACTGGTATTTGCGTTTATGTTCCCGGACCTGGAAACGTACTTGCTCTCCTTCGGCCGATACGGACCGGTGACGATTCATGGATCGTTCGGGATTCAGGGGCTTCTCCTGGCGGCTCCGCTGGGTGCGCTCTGCCTCTGGCTGGCGGCGAAACTTCCTGCAGGGGGAGGTGCGCGATGAAACTTACAGTGGCATACCATGGTGGGACTCGTTACGACATTACCAGCGGTGCTCACCGGGTGGTGACCGATCAGCCGGTCGAAGATGGCGGGCACGATGCGGGCATGAGTCCCGTCGAACTGTTTGTCGGATCGATCGCCAGCTGTGTCGGATATTTTGTGGGGCAATTCTGTGCCCGCCACGATATTCCTCGGGACGGGCTGACGGTCGATGCTGAGTGGACGATGGCCGAAGGCCCACATCGCGTCGGCGCTATTGGCCTTGCGATCCATCTTCCCCATCGCCTGACGCCGGATCAAAAAGAACGTTTACTGAAAGTCGCAAATGCCTGCACCGTCCATCAGTCGCTGACGGTTGCGCCGACTGTGGCGATCACGCTGAATCCGCACAGTCATGTGGGGGGCCAGCCACCGGGAGGAAAGACAACCCCATGATCATTTCTCGGCGTTCATTGTTCAGCCGGATCCTCCAAGGTCTTGGAGTCAGCCTGATCGTTAATCAGCATCTTCCCGTTGCGCAGGCAGCCGGGGAAGAGTCTGCACGTGACGAGTCAGGGCCGTTGATCGTGCGAGTGACGAGACCGTTCGACGCCGAAACGCCGGTGCGCGAATTTACGTCCTTTTTGACCCCCAACCATCGCTTTTTCGTGCGAAGTCATTTCGGCCCGCCACCGCCTGAGGCCGTCTCCGAGGCCAATTGGAAACTTCGTGTCGGTGGCCTGGTTGAAGGGTCGCATGAGTTCACGCTGACAGACTTGCGTCAGATGGAAGCCGTGACCATCACTGCAGTAGTCCAGTGCAGCGGCAATGGCCGCGCATTTCACCGCCCCAAGGTCCCTGGTGTTCAGTGGGAACGGGGAGCAGTCGGGAATGCGCAGTGGACCGGGGTGCGGCTGAGGGATGTGTTAGGGACGGCTGCGGTTCAAGCCGGGGCGCGGCACGTGCAGTTCCAGGGAGCGGATCGGCCTGTCGTGGCCTCCGTGCCGCTGTTTACCAGAAGTATTCCACTGAAGAAAGCCCTTCATCCGGATACGATTCTCGCCTATGAGATGAACGGACGGCCCTTGCCGATCTTGCACGGAGCGCCGTTACGGGTGATCACACCGGGCTGGATGGCGGATTCATGCACGAAGTGGTTGACGGAGATTACGGTACAGGCGGATGAGTCGACGGGCTACTACATGCAGACGGCCTATCGCCTCCCGACGACGCCTGTGGAGCCGGGCGCATCTGCTAGCGGACAGTCGACCCCCGTAGAAGCGATGGTGGTGAAGTCGCTCATTGCCGCGCCGCAAGAGGATGAGACCGTGAAGTCAGGTCCCGTCGCCATTCAAGGCATGGCCTGGAGTGGAGAGGCGAAGGTCGTGAAGGTCGAAGTGTCGCTTGACGAGGGAAAAACGTGGGAGTCGGCGCGGCTGATCGGAGAAGACCATCCCTACGCCTGGCGGCAGTGGCAGTTGGTTTGGAATCCCAGGACCGCCGGTACGTTCACGATTCTCTGTCGCGCGACCGATGTGCGAGGAGAGACGCAACCGGCAACAAGTCCCTGGAATCCAAGCGGGTTTCTGTGGAATGGATGGGATCGCGTATCGGTGACGGTGGCCTTATGACGAACGCCGGGCACATGATCATCTTCTCTCTAGTGATTGGCCTCGTGGGCCTGGCCGTTGTGACGGCAGCGCAAGAGGAAGATCCGGCAACGGTGAGCGCCGCGCTGGCGCCACGTGCAGAAGGACTGGTTATCGCGCGCTGTTCCGTCTGCCACAGTCCGGACCTCATCGCGCAGCAGCGATTGCCGCGACCGCGCTGGGAGGCCACGGTGGAGAAAATGAAACATTGGGGCGCAGAGATCTCCGACGACGAGACCGACCTGCTCGTGCGGTATCTATCGGCGCGGTATCACCCGGGTGCGCCGGATCACCTGTCTCCGCTCGACAGTGAATTGAGGAAGGCGGAGCCGCTCACGCAGGAGCCGGTGGCTGAAGGTCCGCTCACGGGGGTCGCGGTTAGAGGAGCTGGTATCTTCGAACACAATTGCCAGGGCTGTCATGGGACCGGAGCCACGGGCGGGATGGGTCCGAAGCTGGCGAAGAACCCGATTCTGAAACATGAGGACCTGTTTTGGGAGACGGTCCTGCATGGGCGAGGGCCGATGCCGGCCTGGGGGTCAGTGTTGAGTCGGCAGGACATCGCCGACATTCATGCATGGTTGTTGGCCAGATAAGGGCGAGAGACCATCGGAAGAACTGAAAGGAGTCGCGATATGAATGTGAGAAAAGGGATCGTGATCGGAGGGGCGTTGCTGGCATTGGTTGGATTAATGTCCTCACCCCGGCTGCTGTTCGGGAGCGACGAGGTTCGGGCCAAGGAATTGATCCAGCAAGCTTGCGTCCAATGTCATCGCCTCGAAGGACAGCCCGACTCGCGGTTCAATCTCAGGGCGCCCGATCTCATCTGGGCCGGCAGCAAGTATCAGCGTCTCTGGCTCATCCGCTGGTTGACGGGAAAGGAAGCGCCTCTCTATGCCAAAGGTTATCGCTGGGATCTCAGCGAGGGGGCCGTGAAACATCCGGTCGTCAGTGAGGCCGACGCGAATGCCATGGCCGATTACTTCGAAAAGAACAACAAAGATCAGCGCGTGAAAGTCGGCGCGTTCGACGTCTCGAAGGTGAGTAAATTCGATGTGACTTTCGGCGGCATGGCCTACAAGGCGCACGCCTGCCTCGGCTGCCATACAATCGAAGAAAACGGAAAACTCATCGGCGGTCCGCAGAGCGCCGCGCTCCAGAATGCCGGTCAACGCTACAACATGGACTGGCTCTTCCGGTTCGGACAGAACCCGCAGGACTTCACCGTCCATAACGGTGAATTTCTTGCCGATGCTACAGAACCGCAATTGCGCGCCGTGATTGGATACCTGGCTGCGCAAGGCGTGAAGGACTTCAAGTTCTACGAGCCCTGGACCAGCCCGGAGTTCGGCATGGCCAGCGCGGATCGCGGCAAAGTGATCTACAAGGAATACTGTTCACAATGTCACGGCGCAACCGGCAAGGGGGACGGTCCGGCTGCATCAGGATTGGAACCGAAGCCGGCGATCCATGCCAACATCCCGTTTGAAAAACTCCCGATCGACTATCTGTACAACGTGATCAATCACGGCGGCGCGGCGCTGGGGAAGTCACCGAACATGCCCTATTGGAACCTGACCATCGGTCAACAAGGCGTGGCCGATGTGATGGCCTATTTGAAAGCAACGTTCAAGGGGGTGCCGGATATGGCGGCTGCTCCGGGCGGGGGCGAGGGGGACGCCTGTGTGCAAGCGCGCAAGACGGCAAAAGCGCCGGACGAATTCTTAGCCAAGACGAATCCGCTCCCTGCATCTACCGGGACGATCCAGGCTGGGAAAACACTGTTCCTCAAGTCGGCACAGCCCGTTGCTTGTGCGATGTGCCATGGAGAACAAGGTGACGGGAAGGGATTCATGGGCGCGGCCTTGGTGCCGCAACCGAGAAACTTTACCTGTGGAGCAATGATGAAGGACATTCCCGACGGCCAACTGTACTGGATCATCAAGAACGGGTCGCCAGGGACCGGGATGATGTCCTTTGCCGGGTTGCCGGATGAGCAAGTCTGGCAGTTGATTCACTATATTCGTTCACTAGTCAAGTAGCAGCCAGCCTTCAGCCGCCGGCTGATCGCTGACAGCTGATTGCTTATATAAGGAGTCGATCATGGCGACATTCATCATTTCAGGTAGCCGAGGCACGGACGATCCCACGATGGCGACGCTGCCGTTCATGGCAGCGAAGGTCGCGAAGGAGCAAGGGCACGAAGTCGTGCTCTGGCTCTGGAATGAAGCCGTCACGCTCGGGCGCAAGGGAACCGCCGATCACGTGACGGGGGTGAACCTGACGCCGTTGAAAGATCTGCTGGCTGCTGCGCAAGCAGCGAATATTCCCATCTGGGTTTGCGGGGCCTGTGCCGTGGCGCGACAGATCGGCGCCGGGGATCTCGTCGCGGGCGCGACGATCAAGGGCATGCCGGACTACATCAAGGCTGTGGCCGAACGTGACCGCAACGTCGCATTCTGATGCCGCAGCGAAGAAAGGACGCTCTGTATGTCAGCCGATGGCGAGTCGACCGGGAAGTCAAAAGGACGAAAGGATCGAGCGGATGAGGCGGACATCGACGAACTCATCGATAAGGACGGGCGACTCGATCTCAATGAACTGGAGACCATTCCAACAGTGGTGCCGCGAGAAGGGGACGGCTACCAACTGCCGCGCAGTGGATCGGTCGCACAGGGGCTGGGACGTATCGGTGAACCGGGTCGTTTCTTGACCGAGGATGATCTTCGTCGGGTCAATACGAGAAAAGGTCTCATCCAGCTGCTCGAGAACAAAGTCGTCGATATCGAAGAGGTGCGCAAGACGCTGTTGTATGAGCAAGAGTTGCGGCAATTACAAGTTGAATTGGTCAAGCTCCAACGGTGGGTGCAGAGCAACGGAGAACGGATCGCGCTCCTGGTCGAAGGACGCGATGCGGCCGGGAAGGGAGGCACGATCCGTCGATTCACCGAGCATCTGAATCCTCGCGCCATGCGGGTGGTTGCGCTGCCAAAACCGTCGGATGAAGAACGGGGCCAGTGGTACTTCCAACGCTATATCCGCCAGCTTCCCAACAAGGGCGAGATCGTGTTCTTCGACCGCAGCTGGTACAACCGTGCAGTGGTCGAACCGGTGATGGGATTCTGCAGCAAGAAGGAGCACCAGCGGTTTCTGCAGCAGGTTCCGGAATTCGAGCATATGCTCTACGAAGATGGCGTGACCATCATCAAGTTCTGGTTCTCCATCTCCAAGGAGGAGCAGTTTAAGCGATTCGAAGCGCGGCGGCAGAATCCGCTCAAACAGTGGAAGCTGAGCCCGGTCGATGAGAAGGCGCAAGAGCTGTGGGACTCCTACACCCGCTATAAAGAAGAGATGTTCAGTAAGACTCACACGACGTATAGCCCCTGGATTATCGTCAAGGCCAACGACAAGCAGGCGGCGCGCTTGGAAAGCCTCCGGCACGTGCTGAACTTGCTGCCGTATAAAGGCAAAGAGGAAGCTTCGATCCGCCTAGCACCGGACCCCAACGTGATCACCCGATTCCACCGGAAGATGGTAGAGCTGGATTTGTAACAAGCTGGAGAAGAATTCTATGCATCCGATTCACCCGATCGTGGTTCATTTTCCCATTGCGCTGTTGTGCGTGAGCGTCGCATTTGATGCCCTCGCGTCCCGCTGGCCGACCGGAGGGCTACGAGAATCGAGCCTCTACACCCTGCTGGCCGGGGTCATGAGCGCAGCGCTCGCAGTAGCCACGGGCGGGATGGAGGAGGACCTGGCCGAGCGGGCCGGTGCGCCGAAATCGGTGCTTGAACTCCACGAAAGCCTGGGCACCGTGACGCTGGTCGTCTTTGTTGCGCTGCTGGGGTTGCGTCTTGCCATGCAGTGGGGGTGGCTCAAAGAAATCCGTTCCTTGACTCTCGGCCTTGGAATGATCGGGATCGTCATCCTGGCTTTGACCGGCTATTGGGGTGGCGAGTTGGTCTATAGCTACGGGATCGGTGTGAAAGCCGTGATGTCCCCGGTGACTCCCTAACCCATGCCCGGGGCTCGTCACGATATGCGTTGCTGTTTCACGTCTCCGCAACAGACGATCAAAGGAGCAAGATGATGAAGACGAGTATGTTTCTGCTGATAGTCGCAGTGGTTTCTCTGGCCAATCACGCCGGTGCCGCTGAACGGCACATGATGCAGCCGCGGGTGCCGGCCGACAAGCTGGCTGAAGCGCGCGCGCTCACGAGCCCCTTGCCTGATTCCCCGGAAATCGTCGAGCAGGGTAAAGCGCTTTATAACGGGAAGGGAACCTGCTTCAACTGTCATGGGAAAGACGGGGACGGCAATGGGCCGGTGGCGGCTCAGCTGGATCCATCGCCTCGCAATTTTCAGCACCATGGATTCTGGCGCCATCGCACAGAAGGCGAAATATTCTGGGTGATCAAGAACGGGTCGGTCGGTACCAGCATGATCGGATTTGTCGGGCAACTGACGGACGAAGAGATCTGGAGCATTATCCAGTACGAGCGTAGCTTCGCCGGCGAGCATGGACCTGGCATGATGGGGCACGGTCAAGGCATGGGACCCATGATGGGGCCGGGCGGCGGCATGGGCGGTATGGAACATCGTGGACCGAGAGGTGGCATGGGTGGTTGTGAAGGTGAAGCCTGTGGCCGGTAACCGGGATGGGACCAACAAAAAAGCCAGACGCAGGCAGGATTTATGTAGACTGAGGGGCTGAGATCAAGCGTAGCGGCAAGGATGTGAGCGAAATTCTTGCCCCCTTTGATCACATCTCGGGAGGGTTGCCACGCCCCCGGGCTTGTGTTGGCAGGGATAAAGTGGCGACCTGCGCTGGGCGCAGCCGTTGAGTTATTGAACAGTGGTTTTCAGCAGCAGTTCTCCAAGACTGGCCAGTCCGCTCTCTCTATTCCACCATTGTGTGCAATTTCAGCAGGGCAGCGAGCGAGCTGTCCATTTGCAATTCAGTTGCTCATCCCATCGCGTCTCCTCAGCGTAGCTTCGCAGAGCTTTCAAGGCCTGCAAAGTTTGCACTTGTCACTCAGAGACGACTCATCGCTCAACGGAAAGAAGAGACGCTCTCTTCTCGAACCTCTGGTAAATCCACTATATCTCACTGTCACAATGACAGGGCATGCGAGTTGCCTTAGCGATTGTACTGCTCACTGTGCAGTTCATCCTTGCCAACGGGGTCAGGGTCATCGAGCAGGAGAAGGGTCGCACGAGGGACTACGACCGAATCGAAACAGTGGGTGCCACGAACAAGGAAATCCTGCGATGAGCGATCGTGAACGAATAGACTTAGAGCCGCCCGATCATCTCTGTGAACGATGTGGCCGCTCCAAACCCCGGCTCGTTTTTGACCAACTGAGTATGCTCTTACTTTGCGAGCAGTGCTTGGAAGGTGTGCAGCGGCTCCAGGCCTGGTCTTTACTGCGCGAGGATGAAACGGCATGAGGCATGGATAGAGGTCACACACATTTCCCCCAGTTCAATCCGTCTTATGAATCCCGGATTGCGGAGGAAGAGGCAACCCTCCGCTGGCTTATCGCTCGCCAACCCCGCAGCCTCGAACTCTCCTATTACCTCCTCTTCCTGCTCGCGGCCAATGGGAGGGATGAGCAAGCGATGGAGGAATGCCTGAAAATTCTCAAGAGGTGCCCGGATGATCAGATTGCTTGCATGTGGAGAGAGGCGATCCGCTTGAGATGGTACCGCTCCGCCCGCCGGCGGGTCTCAACGCGCGGGGTCGCGAGAAACCGACGTTGGCATCGTCTCTCTCACCGCACCGGCTAGGGAGTCCACTGCAATCTTTGCAGGTTGCGCCCTGGTGGTCGGCCAGGTAGAGGTTCGCGCCATGATGGTGATGGGCTTTTTGTGATTAGTTTTTTAGTGAACTCAATGACAAAGCATTGCCGACAGTGCCTTACGATGAGTGCTCGCTCAAGGCATCAACGTTGCTTTGTCGACGGCCGGGAGGCAAGGGTGCAGGCCGAGCCGTAGCCTTATGAAAGAAGACCACCCAGATTCAACATCTCGCGAATGAATTCAACGAATGGAGGTACCTCACATGCCAGAAACGTCACCAGCCTTACACGAAGAACACCAAGCCATGTTCAAGATCTGCGACCGGTGCGCCAGGCGCTCGACCACGCTTCTGTTTGACGACATCAGTCTGCAGGAACTCTGTCGGGATTGTCTCGACCGTTTGAAGCGCCGACGCTGGACCGTACCGCACCTCACAAAGCACACGACGTAAGGCGCTCACCTGACTGGAAAGCCGGGAGACGAAGGTGTAAGGCCACTCGATGATTCCGGCCGAGTTCGTGCCCGCATTATTCATAACGGTTCGTCGCAAAAGCGCGCGGTCGCCAAGCGAGACAGGCGCGCGGAGCCGCGACGGAGGCATACTTGAAACAGTGTGTTGACTGACTGAGCGGCGAGCCCGCTTGCCAGGAGGCCGGGCCGACCGCGTCCAGGTGCGTCGTCACCGCGCTTGCGAGGTCGAGAGCCCTTTGTGTGATCGTGGCGCGAAGAGAAAATACCGCATTGTATCCTGACTTCCGAATCCGCGATTGCAGCAGAATCGTTCATGAACAATGCGGCTTAAATACGGTGAATGTCTGATGTTTCCCTGAGGATCCTGTGCCTGGACGCTATCTCACTCTAAGGCCGGCGCGGAGTGTCGCATGGAAGCAGCTGGCCGGCCTCGGGCTGGTCATCGGCCTCGAACGGCGCGTCCTGACCATCATTCTCTCCTATGCCGTTGCGATCGGCCTCTTTGCCCTGATCGTCCCCCTGAACGTCCAGGAGCTGGTCAATACCTTTGCCTATTCGATCCAGCCGATCATGATTCTCACCCTCGCGCTGACCATTCTCGTGAGGCTGGTGTTCATCGGATTTTTTCGGGTGTTCCGGACGAGCGCGATGGAAACGCTCTTTCAACGGCTCTACACACGCATCGCATTGCCATGACGGAACACCTGCCGCGCATTCGGGAGGAATTGTTTGTTCCGAGCTACGCAAACTATTTCGGCGAAGCCGAACTCATGCCACGCGCGGTCGTGGTCGTGCTGGTGGATCTGATCAACGTGGCGGTGTCCGGCATGACCGGCATGTTGATCCTTGTCCTGTATCATCCCCATTTCCTTGTCTACAATAGTCTGCTACTCGGCTGGTTCCTCCTCGTGCTGGTGGTATCCGGACAGAGAGGTGTGTGGGCTACGCATGACATGGAGCCGGGCTTGAGACAGATTCTGTTGCGTCGGCTGTGCTCGAAGGATGAGTCGTGGTCCGTCATTTTTGTCTCGAACGATCCGACGATCGGGGAGTTCGTTGATCGACGTTTCCTCGCGGGATAAGGCACCACCTGCGTCACCGCGGAGAGCCATCCCGCAGATGTATACAGCCTGCACCTTGCGTGCTAGCATAGGTTCAGACCCATTCCCACCCTGGTTGACGTAGATGTTTAGGCCTGTCCCCACAGCCACCTTCTTTCGCAGAATTCCTTACAGGCTCATTGCCTCCGTGGTCCTCATGCTGGCCCTGGTGGTCTCAGTCATCTTGCTCTTCAGCTTGGAGGAGGAGAAACTGCTGCTCCAGGGACTCACGCAGGGCAAGGCCGTTCCGACCGAATTGTTCCCCGCGCTGTGGCGGTCGCGCCACGATCTGATCGTCGTGACCCTGCTGGTGTTTCTGGTGAGTGCGATCGGGATCTCGGCGGTCATCACCTTCCTCCACTACGACAGCACCAGACGGACCCTCGAAGAAGTGAAGGGACTGGCGCGGAACATCCTGCAGAGCATTCCAACCGGCGTACTGACGGTCAATCGCAACGGCGTGATCACGGCGGTCAATCCGACGGCAGAAGCAGTGCTGAAACGATCGGCGGATGATTTGCTAGGTAATTCTTATGAATCCGTGTTTGCCGAGGGAGAGACCGTCCGGGCGGTGCTTGAAGGGGCACTCAGGCATCACCAGCATGTCAGCCAGAAAGATTTGCCCTATGAGAGCCAGGACCGGACCCCGCACACCATCCGGGTGAGCACGGCCGAGCTCACAGGGGACGATGCAGAACCGGCCGGCGTCATCCTGCAGGCCCAGGATGTCACCGACTGGCTTGCGCTCGAGCAACGAGTCCGCGTTGCGGATAAGCTGGCCGCATTACATACGTTGTCGGCGGGAGTGGCCCATGAGTTGCGGAATCCCCTGAGTGCCATGGACTTGAATCTCCACTTATTGGAAGAGGAACTCAGGGAGCGCGCATCCCTGCCGGAGCAGGGAGCGCGTTATCTCCAGGTCTTGAACGCGGAATGCCGCCGTCTTTCGGTCATTCTCGACAATTTCATGAAGTTCGCTCGCCCCGGGCCGGTCGGTCTCCACGAGGTGAATGTCTCCGCCCTGATCGAGCACATCACGGCGCTGATGCAATTCGAGGCGGAGGAGCGGAAGATCCGGCTCGAGCAGGCGGTGGAGGATCCGTTGCCGTCCGTGCTGGGCGACGAGACTGCCATCAGTCAGGTCCTGGTGAACGTCGTCGTCAATGCGTTTCATGCCATGCCGAACGGCGGGCTCTGCCGCATCGCGGCCGAGACACGTCACGCCAACGGCACGCGCTGGGTCATCGTGTCGGTGAAGGACACGGGGATCGGCATCAAGAAAGCAGAGCTCGCTCGGGTGTTTGAACCGTTCTATACGACGAAGTCCAGCGGAACCGGTCTGGGCCTCGCCATCGCCTATCGCATCATGGAAGATCATGGTGGAACCATCCAGGTATCCAGCACGCCGGGGGTCGGCACCACCGCGGTGCTGACGTTTCCTGTCGGAGTTGAAGAGACGCAACCCGTGGCGGTGACCTCATGAAGCCACGAGCACACATTCTTGTCGTGGATGACGAGATCAACATCCGCGGGGCCTTGGTCACGATGCTCGAGAAGAAGGGGCACCAGGTGCGCGGAGTTGCCACGGCAGAGGAGGGGTTGGAGCAACTGGAAGCGGCCCCCGCCGAGTTGGTCATCACCGACCTTCGGATGCCGGGGATCGGGGGCATGGAGTTCCTCCGTCGGCTCAAAGAAACATCGCCGGATACGGAAGTCGTGGTGATGACCGCCTACGGGTCCATCGATACGGCAGTCGAGGCGATGCGCTGTGGAGCCTACGACTATCTCACGAAACCCATCGATCGCGAGCGGTTTCCCATCGTGGTCGACAAGGCGCTGGAGCGACGCGCGTTAACCACTGAGAACAAGCAGCTCCGTGACCGCCTCGAAACCAGGATGCGTTTCGATCAAATGGTCGGCGAGAGCGAGCCTATGCAGCGGGTCTACAGCCTGGTGGAGATGGTGGCGGACAGCGACGTCACGGTTTTGCTCACGGGAGAAAGCGGGACCGGCAAGGAGCTCATCTCCCGGGCGATCCACCATAAGAGCCCCAGAGCCGACGGCCCGTTCATCACGTTGAATTGCGGAGCCCTGCCGGAGAATCTCTTTGAAAGCGAGTTGTTCGGCTACGAAAAGGGGGCATTCACGGGCGCGATGTCCACCAAGATGGGGCGGTTTGAGTTGGCGGAAGGCGGAACGATACTGTTGGACGAGGTGGGCGAGTTGTCCCTCAAGTCACAAGTCGATTTCCTGCGCGTGCTGGAGACGAAGGAATTTCGCCGGTTGGGCGGGACGAAGGTGATAAGAGTCGATACCAGGGTCATCGCTGCCACCAATCGTAATCTTGAAGAAGCCGTCAAGCAAGGCGACTTTCGCGAAGACCTCTATTACCGGCTGAATGTGGTCCCGATTCATCTCCCGCCACTGCGTGAGCGGGGCGATGATATTCCCCTGCTGGTTGACCGGTTTCTCGGGGAGTGCTCTGCTCAGCATCACCGTGAGCCGAAAGACGTGTCACGGGAGGCCATGCGGCTCTTGCGGTTGTATGGGTGGCCCGGAAACATTCGCCAGCTCCGGAACCTCATGGAGCGGCTGGTGGTCACCGTGAAAGATTCGATGATCCAGCCGGAACACTTGCCGGAGGAAATCCAGGCCGGCAAGGAGGACGCGCGTACGATGGTAGTGACTCTGGGGACATCTCTGGATCAACTTGAGCGAGAGGTGATTCAGCGGACGTTAACAGAAATCACGAATCATCGTGAGAAGGCTGCCAAGCTGCTGGGTATCAGTCTCCGGACCCTCCAATATAAGATCAAAGAGTACGGTATCCGGGACTAAGTACGCGCTCTGCTCGTCTGTTCGATGCGAATTCCCCCTCGTCTGACCCGTTGCCCTGCCTGATTCTCGATTCTTGCATTTGTGCACTCGTCCCTGTGCTGATGGGCGTTGGATGATTTGAGATTCTGCAGGGGTGACAGTCTCTGCTTCCCCGGGAGGAATCGCTATCCGCAATTCCTGCAGCAGTCGATAAGCAAGTAGAGCGTGGGATGTCTTGCCCATCTTCAGAAACACCGTAAGCTCGCAAATTCATTCAAGCCCATTCAGCAATATTGACTGGCCCATCCACTGCATTCTCCCTGCACTGGTTCTCGTATGCGAGATCGGATGACCTACACGAGAGCGAGGGGAGGGATCTTGAAGGAAGAAGCCAAAAAAACGGAGGGGTGCGAACAGGGCGATGGACATCGGTGCCACATCATCACAGCCGAATCCGACCACCCGGTCTGAGCCGGCCACGTCATGGATTAAGTGGGGGACTCTGCTGCAGGTGCGGTTGACGGACTGTCCTATGGATACCCGGACACGATGTATGCTCGCCTCGCTGCTGGAAGAGCTGGGGCAACCGGAGGAAGCCTTGTGTCATTGGAACGCGGTTCTGGTCTGCGATCCCGACAGTCTGAAAGCTCGAGCGGGGGTGGTTCGATGCCGGCAGCGAATCGGGCAACCTCTGCAGTCCGCTCGGTGAGAAAACTCATGCAGACGATCTGGGGAGCATCGAAACAATAACTAGCGGTATTACAGTTCCCAGGCAGATCCAGCTCAAGACCGCCGTCCCATGTCGGAGGTAAATCAGGCCGGTAAGGGCGGTGCCTGTACAAGATCAAGGATACATTTTCGGAACCAATTGCTCCGTTCCTCCTCTGCGACCCTTTCTGTCTCTCTCGGAAGTTCATTCGCAATTCTTGCGCATGTTGGAGCGCCTGATTGTCCGTCAGGCTCTCGACCACACCTCTTTTCTGCAAGAACTGCAGCTGTCACACGCTTGCGAAGCGCATAGATCTGCAAATAATGCAGAGGGACCTCCGACAGCTGCCGCGTAATCTGCCTTGCTCCGTACGCTTATGTCCTAAGTTCCCGATTTTCATCACCATAAGTCCGTCGAGACGCTCATTCGTTCCGCGGCACTTTCCATGCACTACCCCTATTTGTGTCCCGACCAATCGATCGGAGATGGGGGGCGTCATCATGAGAGCGATGATTTCACAAAGGTTTGTTGTTGGAATCGCTGGTGTGGCAACCATTCTCTTGATCGGATGTGCACAGCCTCCCACCGAGCAGTTGGGAGCCGCACAAAAAGCCGTTGATGCTGCCAAGGCTGCCGGTGCGACCGAGTACGCGAAAGAGGACTTCACAGCTCTCGAACAGCAGTTCGTCTTAGCGAAGGACGAATTAGCGAACCAGGAGAAGGCCCTCTCAATTTTCCGGTCCTACACAGATGCGGACAAGATGCTGATCAAGGTCGTCGAGGCTGGCGGGTCTGTCGCAGCAAAGGCGGCGCAAAGCAAAGAAGCGGCCAAGACGGCAGCCGAAGCGCTGGAAAAAGAGGCCCAGCAAGTTGTGGCGTCCGCCAAGGAACTCATCGCGAAGACGCCAACCGGGAAAGAGAGAGCGGCGGTGGAAGTCATCAAGCAAGATGTGGCGGGATTAGAGGGGAGTCTCAGTGTCGTACATCAGCTCATCGAGAAGAAGGACTATCTTGGGGCCGAGGCCCAAGCCAAATCGGTGAAGGAGGAAGGCGCGGCCCTCTCCATGGAGATTCAAAGCGCGATCGACAAGACCAAGGGGAAGAAGCCGGCCTCTCGTGGTTAAGGTGCATAGGACCGCCATGACGCTCGACGAATCTTATGAAACCACTCGACATGCGAAGCCGGTCCGATGCCCCCGATGCAGGAAAGCGTCACCCGTCCTGGTATTCGATTCCCCGATAGGGGGCATGGTCTGTCCCTGCTGCCACGAGAAACTGATTTCGCTTCGAAAGCTTGCTTCCGTGCTGACCGGTGATCGAGGCGTCACGACACCGGATACGCGACGGAAAAAAATAGGCCTCCTGTCCACAATGTGGAAAAGTCACCCGGGTGTTGCTGTTCGGCTCTCCCCGGCGGGCACAGCACATAATGCAGAAAGGAACGACTCATGAGCCCATTGGATAGCGCAAAGCGTGAACGTCTGATCGATGTAGGTCCGGCGGGATTCCATCCGCCATGTGCGATGCAGCTTGGTGTCACTCATCCCGATTCCGGATTCGGGCTGTTGTACGGTCACCACGCCCCGGAGGATGAGGTCATCGCCGAGTCCGCAAGGCAACTGTTTACCCGGAAGAATCCGACGATTTTCCCGGGGCCGTTGTATTTATGGGCTTGGAATCCGGAATGGATGGCGAAAGGGCAAGCGTTGTTAAAACTCGCGGCGGAGATCCCGAACGTCATGATCATTCCGATGCCGGACTATCGGCCCAAGTACCCCAAGATCGATCCGGAAGAGGTCCTCAACCCGAACCATCCGAACCTGACGATCTGGGGAAACAAAATCGAAGTGGCCCTGTTCATCGGCATTCACTGCCATTACGCCAACCTGGCGTTGCGGATGGTGCGGGCCGGAACGAACTGCCTCACGGTTGCCTTCTGCCACGACATTCACGAAGACGCGATGCTCAGCGTGCAGGATCTCGATGTGAAGCAGATGGACCACATTATTGACATCTTTCGAACCGTCCGGAAGGAACTGGGCATCGAGATGCCGAAAGACGGGAAAACGGTCCGGCTGACTGGGACACAGGTCCGCGCGAACCTTGGGGTTGAGCGAGTGAATCCACGGCCGGCGTAAAGGTTGCGAGTTCGGCGTGGGAAGGAAGACCAAACAGAACAGGAGCACGAGGATGGCGGTACAAGCTGGACGCTCGGTGGAACCACCAGCACTCGTGCGCCATGCGCCGAGCGAGGAATGGATCGCACGAATCGGTCTGCTTCAGGATGCCTTGGCGGTTTGTCCCACCGATGTCTTGGCACGGTGCGAACTGGCGATGTTGTTGGAGAAGCTGGGGCAACCGGAAGAGGCCCTGTGTAATTGGAACGCGGTCCTGGCCTGCGATCCCAACAGTCTGAAAGCTCGAGAAGGGGTGGCTCGATGCCGGCAGCGAACCGGGCGGCCCCTGCAGTCCGCTCTGTGAGAGAGACCATGCCCACGATCTGGGGCCATCTTGAGAACGTAGACGAACTGTCGGCGAGTTCTCCGCATATCCAGGTGAGGACATCATTGCCTGGCGGAATCGTCATACGGGTTCGCGCCAACATTGGGGCACAGACGGTCATCGCCAGAGGAACCGAACCGGTTGCTGCGTCGGGTCTACGGGCTGGCGAGTTCGTGGAAGTGTCCTATCGGCATGGTAGGGAGGGAAGGCTGGATGCCGACACGATCTACGTTCGACCGGAACAGACCGTCGCCGGCTAGTCCGGTCACGGGCGATTCGGTCTTACCATTCGTCAGCATTGGATAAAGAGGGGTCATGATGTCGGCAATCTGGGGCCATGTCGAATCGGTCGTGAACCAACCGAAATCTCCTCCCAGCCTGGTGCTGACCGCGAGGACACCAGTGGGGGCGCGCCGCACCGAGTGCATCGTGGGAGTGGGTGCCAGGATTTTGAAAGACTTTGAGCGGCTGAACCTCGACGAAATTCGTCCCGGCGATTTTGTGGTGGCGACCCTTGCGGAGCATTCCGGATGGCTGGAAACCGAAAGGATCGAGGTCATCACGTTTCGAAACGATTCGGTGATGGGAGTTGGTGAAGGGTGACGCCGACCGACGCTAACCAGGTACGTCCAGTGACCAGGGCGGAGCGCCACGAAGTCGGTCTCCGCGAGCGGACGGGGTGATCACCATCACCACAACACAGGAGGAACTCATGGCAGCCAAGCGTAAGGCAGCAGTGAAGAGGTCTAAGCCGGCAGCGAAGACATCCAAGAAGACACCGCGGTGCGAAAAATGAAGAAAAAGTAATCGAGGAACCACCGTCATGCTCACGAAGAGAGAGACCGACGTCCTGGTCGTGCAGTACCCGAGAGGCTGTACCGCGATCGTCTGGTTCGATCCGGTCGCAGGGTCGATCACGACGAGCCATGCTGGTCTGCGCGCCACGCTTCGACGGGGAGTCCAGAGCTGGGAGGGATGTCTTGTCTTGCCTCACGATGGGCACGCTTTCCTGGCTGCGGTGTATGACCATCTGTTCCTCAACGGGTATGCCGTCCAGTGGACGAAGGTGACGGCGGTCCTAGAGGTGGGAAATAGGTATCGTGTCTAGTACGAAACAGATCGATATGGCCCCGTTTTCAGCATGGCTTCCCGCGCATCCCAATCAGGACTTCGATCTGGCGGTGAAGATCGTCGGGAGAAGTGCATCGGGTCTCATCGATGAACTTGCGACCGTCGCCCAAGCCTTGACCCTTCACGGTTGCCAGGTGATGGTTCAGACCGGCAGGCTGAATGGCGGCTCAGGTCA
Organism: Nitrospirota bacterium; assembly: GCA_018971525.1. GTDB lineage: Bacteria > Nitrospirota > Nitrospiria > Nitrospirales > Nitrospiraceae > Palsa-1315. The sequence goes on along the minus strand of JAGXAR010000043.1, from coordinate 2,605 downwards.
CTTGGTACTGCGCTTCAGAATTGCGACGCGCCCGTTCTATTCGATGGGGCATGGATGCGATGTGGTCGTGCATCTGGATCAGGACCCTCCCGAATTCGGGCGATTCGGTCTGTCGTCTGGCAGCGTGCTTGTCTGGGAGCCGCCCGAACAGTCGCCTCTTCACCCTCACCTGCCTGACGGGATCATTGCCTACCCGGTTCCTCTCCGGGAGCTGAACGCGCAGTACAGCCGGGAAACAGGGGGGAAGGGGTTTGTGGCGATGGGAGTGCTGGCCCATCTGCTCGGCTTCTCCGAGGAGGCCCGGATGGTCTGCCTGAAGTCCCTCTCGGCATCCCGTTTGTTCGAGAGCGGGTATCAGTTTGCTTCCCGCTCGCTCGTCAAACATGACATCCATTCCCTTCCGCTCGCCGCGCGAAGAGAGGCGCGCGTCGTACTGGGCCCGGAGAACGCCGTGAAACTCGGGCTTGCCGCGACTCATTGCGAGTTTGAAACGGACTGCGCTGGCGAGCTGGAACGATCACCGACACAGTGGATAGCCCGGCACCTCGCTATGGCCGACAAGATGGTCTCGGTGCTGCACAGCGCGCAGTTTCCGGACGTCCAGGCCTATCGAGGCCCGCAGGGGAAAGTCTTCGCGCTGTTTCGTGGAGATGACGTCTCAATCTTGTCCTCGCTGACTGGCTGTTCCGACCCCAGAATCCTTGTCGCGGCTGACGCGGTCGACGCATTGCGACTGTTGGTCGTAGGACATCGATTGATCGAGACGCACCGGGCCGGTGTGGTGGGAGTCGTGGTCGAAGAGGCCCTCACGGCACGTCTCGAAAGTGTCGGAGTCGGAGCATTGGCGGCGGCGATGAGCGGGAAACAAGTGGATGCCGCAGACGGATTCGAAGGAGCTGAAGAAGATGGGGCGTCGGCCATGTGGGCCGAGCGTGAGGGGGAGGACGACGCGGAGGTGGGATTCATCGCCTGGGGGACGACCCAAGGTGTCGTTCGAGACGCACTGACGCTGTGTCGGAATCTCGGCATGAGCATCGCCGCCTTGTATCCCAAGCAGATGGTGCCGTTGCCGGTAGCGCAGTTGGAGTCGTTCGCGGCTACCGTAAAACGCGTGGTGGTGGTGGAGTCCGGTCAGACGAGGGCGCATGCGGATCGCATCGAGGAGGCCTGCTCGTTTCGACCCTCTGTGGTCATGCCAGATAAGGGAACAGCTCTGACGCCGATGGACTTGTTTATGAGGGAAGACCTTGGAACAACACACGACAACAGATCGAAAGGAGTTCAGGATGAGTCAGCATGAAATGACCGTTGGTTCGGAAGGCTATTTGGCCACTCCCGTTTCATCACGGGGGGTCGTGCTGCCGTCGAAGGGAGAAGGCCTTGTCTTGGGTAAGGTCGTTCCTGAGCAGCAGGCGATTGACGAAGCCGCGCGGCGGCTCCTCAATGCCAAGAATCCCACAATTTTCCCCGGACCATTGGTGCTGTGGGCCTGGAATGAACAGGCCAAGCAAGAGGCGAAGGTCATCAAGGAATTGTCCATGGCGATCCCGGCCAAGCTCATTCCGATGCCTGATTACCGGCCGAAGTACCCGAAGATTGTTCCGGAGAAGGAGATCAACCCGAACCATCCGAATCTGACCATCTGGCAGAACAAGATCGATGTCTGTCTCTTCGTCGGCGTCCATTGTCACCAGTCCAATATCGCGTTGAAAATCATCCGGGGCGGGACCAACTGTTTCACCATCGCGCTCTGTACCTTCAATGGCGATGACGAGGCCCACATCACGATCCGTGACCTGACAGCCGCCACGATTCAGCGTATAATGGATTGCGTTGAACGGTTGAAGCGGACTAGACCCTCCTAGAATTGGTATCGGTCTGTCGCTCATTAGGACATATTCATAGAACCAGAGGAGATCGCTATGAGATACGTATGTGCTGCGCTGATCGCCGCGCTTTTTGGAGCCGGGGAAGTGGCCTGGTCGTATGAGGAAATTACCGTGACGGACGGCGGTAACCTCAGTGGAACCATCTCCCTCGAAGGCCAGGTTCCCAAGCCGAAAGGCTATAACCTCACTACGTTGCCGGACCAATTCTATTGCGGGCGCATTTCTGACGGGCGAGGCTGGCGCATCCTGCAGCCGTTCCAGGTCGGGCCGGCCGGACAGTTCCGCGACGTGGTGGTCTATCTCGAAAACATCGACAAAGGGAAACCCTTCGTCGAAGGGAGTGTGCCGCAAATCGAAGCGAAGGACTGCCTCTTCGTCCCGTTCACGACAGTCGTGCGGGACGATCAAACGGTGACGGTGGTCAACATGGACCCCGTCATGCACGACATTCAGGCCTATGAAACCTCGCATTTGGGTCCGCGCGTGCTGTTCAACGTGCCGCTGGCGATGAATCCGGCACACCCGCGCAATTTGAAGGATCGCAGCGATGCCGGGATGTACCATAAACACATGGCGGGCCCGCCGTCGAAGCAATTGGTCAATCTCAGCAAGGGCCGCCGGGTCTTCGTCATGCAATGCGGCTTCCACGCCTACATGGAGAGCTGGGGCTTGGCCGTCACCAATCCGTACTTTGCCAAGACGGACGAGCAGGGCCG
>JAGXAR010000121.1 GCA_018971525.1 Nitrospirota bacterium | reverse complement strand
CGAGCGCCTTGTTCAATGGGTAGACCATGCGAATCATGACCCAGGACTCGGTCGACCGAGGGATCAGCACTTGACTGCCGTATTGCTGCAAGAGCCGTAAGTTTTGCTCGCTCCGTTCTTGTGGGCTCAGCCGCGGACGGCGACCTTGTTGCGGAGTCTGCCCATTGAGTGGTGTGCCTCGATCCTGCGGTATGGTTGGCGTCGTCATGCGGTCCTCCCTAAATGAATAGGCGCATCGCTCTGCCCCTCGCGATACGCACGTAACTCAATCTTGTGTCCGATCAATCGACTCGCCACAGACACGTTCATCCCTTTGATCCCGAGAAACCGCGGCATCGCCTGAGGCTTGACCCAGACCTGCACGCAACGCTCAGGACGAAAACATTCCACCCGGATCACTTCGTCAATCGGCGCTGGCACCAACGCCTGACGCGCGAACGCCTCCATGGTCTCGGAGTACCGCACGAGGGACGGGTGTAGGCGAGAATACTTGTGAAATTCATCGCGAAACACGGGAAGGGCGAGCCGGATCGGATCTTCGCCCGATGGCGAAGACAACGCGATCTTGGCAAAATCCGCTCGCTTGACCGTCGCTACCGCATCAAGCGTGATCCGCTGGTCCGCGATCAGCGGACCGAGAATGAGCTCGCAGGCGCGCCGGAGAAAATGCCCCGACCGCTGGGAGAGCACCAAATACTCGCCATCCGTCGACTTGATGCTGGCGTGAAATTTGTCATTGACGCGATACGGCCCGTCCGCACAGTCCTTGGGCAGTACCGCCAACTGATCGGTCCCTCCGATGTAGGTGAGATACGCATCCCGATCCGGGTTCGCCTTCACCACCATTCCCAACACAAAATGGCCCACCTTATTGAGCGCCATACCCCTGTATTACATGCGGGACGATGATGAATCGGACACAACCCAGCCTCCCCAACTCATGGCCGTACCTCACCTCCGACTCGTAGTAGCGAGTCCCCGACTACCTTCTTATAGGACTGGCTGATCATTTGCCCCACAACTCCTTAGGATCTGTGCTACCGTGATGGCGACGGTCACAGGGGGCGCGAGATCGGACATGTCCAGTCACACTCCCAAGTTCCTCTCGCTGGTGCTCGCCGGCGTCCTCACGTTCGTCGGGTGCGCCTCTCGAAGCTTTGTTCCGAGCAGCCTCGACGCCATTGAGGAAACGACGACCGTCCTTGCACGGACGCCCGTCGGAGAACCCGAGATCCATATCCTGACCCATGTCGATGGCTTGGGATGGTCCGTTCAAGCCGAACAGACGATTCGACGGGACCTGGCGGTCACCATTCGAGAACGATGGGCTGGAGACAGCTACACAGCTGGATCACCCGGCCGACAACGGGTCCTCACTGGTATTACGCCGATCAGCTGTCCAGCTAGCCTGGTCGCTGATCTCGGTCTTCATCTCATCAAATTCGTGGGATTGCTCGATCCTCCACGGCCGAGCTGGGGGGTTATGTATACGGGCTGTCTCCTCCCACTCTCTGGGCTCGATCCCGGCACCAAGACGCCGACGTTTGAAACGTACGACACCGTCACCGACGACCGTCGACGGGATCGCCTGATTGAACCCATTCAGACAGGGCGCATGGCACTCCTTTGGACGCACCCACGCTATGATCCGGTAGGCATCGAATTTGAGCTCACGCCACAGCACCCCGCTGCCCATTTCCGATTGCGTCAGCTGACGGCGCTCGTCCTTCATACACATAGCCCCGCCACGATTAGTGAGGGGCAGTTAAGTGTGCGCTATTCGCCGGCGGACGGTTCCCCAAGCACAGTCGCCCTCCGGACACCGCCCGACGTCCTCCTCACGGCCAGCACCCCAGACCTCGTGGCCAGACCAGCACAGGAGTGGCCGATACCGATCCGCCTTCGATTCTCAACCGACGCGAGTGCCGCAGATGCAGGACTGGTGAGCTCACTGCTCGATCACCTCACCGACCAACTCGTCGCCGATCGGTACACCGTGGTCACCCGCGGGGCAGAGGAAAACCGCCTCGTTCGCATCCAGCAACAGCATCTCTCTCCGCAATTCCAAGAGCATGCCTCGGCTGGGCAGTGGACCGGCGCCAATGTGCTCCTCGACATCGGCCTAACCAGCTCGAGCCCTGAAACGCGAACGATGCGAGTGTCCGCCATCTCTATTGAAACGGGCCAATTGCTCGGGACCTATACGATCGAGGGTGTCACCAACGCCTGGGAGAGCGGCCGTGTGTCGGTGAGCAGCCAGCTACGAGAGCTGCTGCCATCAACTCCAAGAGGACGGGCTGGAACGTTGATCGACGAGCGACGCTAATGCCTACACGTCTCCTCATCATCGTCTTGTTGCTGGCCGGATGTGATCACCTCGCCATCGAGCACCGGACGAACACCAATGTGCCGCCCCGCGTCGTGGAATTCGATCGGCAACCGCGAGGCGTGGCCGAAGTGCACATGAGCGAACGGCCGGCGCATGACGGCTGGACGATAGAAGTCACGCAAGATTATGCCGTCACCACGGAAACCCAAGTCCGCGAGGAGCGGATGGCTCGGCGCTATCTGGCCTGGCCCCTGGCCCCGTTCAGCGGACTGTTGCAATGCCCGATTGGTGGGCTCGTTGGACTTGTCAGCCCACTCACAACCATGGGCTATGTCGGTTGTCACCGGCTGATTGGCCAAGAGCCGCTCGCCAACGCGCGCTCTATCTCGAGCACGATCGAACGAACACGACAAACCGTCATCATGCCAGCGCCGGTCTCGAACGCCACTGTCACCGTGAGCGATCCGGCAACCAACACCATCCTGTTTCGCGACACGACCAACGAACACGGCCTCGTCACAATTCCGACTTACCCACGTGTCGACGGACAGACTTCCATCTCGTCGGCCGTCGTCACCGTCGGTGAAGGAGCGGTCATCTTCGCCCGTCGAACCCTGACCCCAGCCGCTTCACGAGGCTGGCAGCCCCCGAGTCAGCAACAGCCGGTGACATGGCCGGAGACAGCCATCTTCCAAGTCCAACTACGCGGAACGACCGAGATAGTTGAATCCCAAGTGATTCGTGGAGCGTTGCAGAGTCTGTTGCTACGAGAGGGAGTCTGCGTAGTGGGACCGCCACAAACAATGCGCGCCATTCAGCAAGAACAAGGACTCCAACTGGTCGGACGGGTGTCGGATCAAGCACCGATCAGAACCGGCTACCTGCTTGCTCCCACGATTCTCATTACGGTAGAGCTGTCCCAGACGGGCACTGAGCGAACGGTCCTGGTTATCTTTACGAATGTGCAAGACTCGACCGCCTTGGCGGTCGTTAGCTACGCCATAGATAAAGGGCAATCATTAGGCCATGTGACCAACGAGAGGATTCACCACCTACTGGAAGGGATACAGAAGAAAGGATGTCCGCGGAGTTAGATCACTCGACACCGGATAATGGAAGAAACCCTGATGGTTAACGCAGCTTGTGCCTCATTCTACGATTCCCACGCTCTTCACCGAGCCTCTCCGAGTCAGGGATGGGAATCCAGCCTCCCCGGGCAGGACTCATCTGAGCATTGGCGCTTGGCTGTCCGAGTCGATCAGCCGAAAAGATAGCAATTCGATCTGGCAAACACAACCGAACCTTAACCAAAACCATAACCACAACACCTCGGGCAATCAATCGTCGGAATTTAGTTCAACGACACCCCTGGGACGTTTCCATCAATGATTTCCTGGCCGAAGGCAATGCCATGAGTATCCGCCTCAGCTTCAGTTGAATACATTAAGTCAAACGTAAACGACTTGAACGTGATAGCACCATGCTCTTCCCACCAGATGTGAATTTCTACCTTCCATCGCCTTTCGTTGCGTAACAACTTCGGAGCGGACTTAATGCTGTGTTGCCGATATAGGATGGTCCGGCTCATCGAGTTCTTCAGGCCATGTTCTCGCCGAAGGCGACGAATACCACGGCTCATGAGTTAGCTTCGTGGACTTTGTCTCCCTGCTCCTGCAGCGCTCTGGTTCGGCAATCTTCAATGAGATTTCTTGGAATCAGTTTCAGCGCAACTCCGACAAGCACTGGAACAAGAATTACATCATCGAGATGGCCGATCACAGGAATGAAGTCCGGGATCAGATCAATAGGTGATAAAAGATAGGCCACCGCAGCCCCCAACAACCACTTTGCGAGCTTGGGAGTCCTGTCATCGAAGATCAACAGCTGGTACACCCTAATCTCACGTTTTGCCAGCGCTGCAATATTTCTAAGCTTTCGGAAAGGTGACATCGATTCCTCAGGCTCCATGCGCGCGCAACCACGAAACGGTATATCCCTGCTTGATTAAACCATCTCCTAGCGATTCCATGATTTCGGCCAAATTGAGCGTTAACTGCGTCTCTTTCCTTCCACGAACGTCTTCGGGCAATAGTTTCAAGGCTTCGTACGCATAGACCGACTCCTCCATGGACTGCCAGATCGGATATCCCTTGAGGGTGTCAAAGGCTCTGGCCTCCACGCGCACAGGGCGGAATGCCCAGCCGGCGATATAGGCACCACCCCACCAAAAGGGCACATCGGTAATAAGTTCGCTGCCCGCCGTGGCTGCCATGACTACAGGATTAAATCCGCTCGCGGCTCCGACAATCAATGTTTCAGTTAGCATGGAGACCAGCAACCCCGGGACCCAATGCTGCCAACGGACTTTCCCATAATCCAGAATGCTCACGGCAATGACAATGTCTGCCCCAAAACGTTTCCCGAACTCCTTAACCTGGTCTTGATTGGGAACCGCTCCTGGTTTTATCTCTAACGCTTCAGCCAGAGCGTCCGTTTCTTCTAGTGGGATAAACCGAAAGCCCTGTCCAGCAGCAAGACGACTCAGTAGGAGCCAACGGGCGTCTTGTTGAATCTCGGCCAGGGCTTCGCCGAGCTGTTTCGATTCCTCCTCTGGAGACATATCTTCTACTGTTTTCACGTAGGACAGCTTCGTGATTTCGACGTCGAAGCCAATCGGCAATAGCGCCACAACGGGACGTGCGTCTAGTTGCTCCACATCGGATTGAGCCACGGGATCGAAGGCCACGCAGCCCATTAGCGCTAGACTAACCATGCACGAGATGAAGGACATCAGATGACGGTTGAGCTGTACTACCCTCATGAACTCTCCCGGATAATAGATGAGGAGAAACGCGCACGGATTTCCGCACTCGGCGGAGATCCGCCTGCGGAGCCGCTCAGCTACTTACGCGAGGAGATTAAATGCGGTAGACGGAAACCACTTGGTGAAGGCGGAGTGTGGGTGTAGCGTAGACGACCCGAGCACGTTTTTGAGGGGCGTTTTCTAGAGAGACGAGTAAGAGCGAGACACTCGCGCCACCGCAGCCAGAGCTACTTAACTTACCGTCGTCGAAGGACAGATCCGGCTTGAGAGCCGAGGCAAGCTCCAACAAAGCTTGTTCATCTTGAGCACTGGTGTCCTGCGTGAGCTGCAGTTGATCTACAAGGGCGAGACCTCCAAAAAACAACCACACCGCAAGAAGACTTTTACTGATCAGCAAGATGTGCCGAGTTTGGTGAGTCCACATAGTAGTTGTCCGGGATTGTAGCCCTTGCATAATCGGCCGTCAAACGGCAGCAGTTTCCGAGTCCCAAACGGTCCCAAACAGGCCTAGACAGGTCCCAACTGGCTAATTGAATTCTAGTCCTTCCGCTTTTTCTTCATCAGCTGGAAGTGATGCGCTTTCCAGCGATGGGAGCCGGACTCAATGGACCTTCATCAGAAAGTCGGTACCCACGGCGCAGTACAGCGCCGCCATGGTCGGGCCCCATCGCTTGGGAGAATGAGGCCAGCACCTCCAAGTGTAGGCCGCCCGATCCGGCGAGAGCCGGACGGGCGGCAGAAGGCCCCATTTCAGTAACACGGGGGCCAGGAAATACGTTCGTGAACCGGCTCAGATTCTGGGCTTGTCACCGAAGCAGCTAGTTGATAGCCTGGCTGTGAACGAAGAGCCTTCACATCACGAAATGATGCGGACAAGGTCTACTTAATCTTCAATACACAATCTGCAAGTCCGCCCAAATGAAGTCCCGGAGAGACGATCTTTGCCTGGCCAGGATTCCCGGCAGGCATTTTGATGTCACCGACCGCCGGCATCATGGCCACATTCACCAATGCGATGCCTTTGTCCCTCACACATTGGGTCTTCATATGCTCCAATAACTCATTATAAACACCCTCGTGTTGTAACCCATAAAAGGTTGATGTCAGCATCTCTGTCTCAACAATTTCATGGCCTGGGATATTTGAACCCTTATAAGATCCCAACCAGACGGCATCGGCGGCATAGCTGCTGGAGGCAATTAACAGCAGGGCCCCGATGAAGGAATATGTCTTGGAAAACACTACTAGCTCGAAGAGGTTAGCCATCGTGACTCACATGATCATCTGAGTCCAACATATCCAACGCGAGCACCTTCTCGAGCTCTTCCAGCCGCTCATCGTCAGCAAACGAATCACCTAGAATTACCCGCCAGATTGCTCCGATCCAGATCCCTAACCACCCAATACAGAACATCCTGCCATGAACGCAGAATGTGAAGGCCAACAACCGTGTCGATTTAGTGACGCTCATATCCATAACTTGTTATCAATGCTAACTATAGCACGTTACCTAGGTAAGTACATGCTTCTACTCCCGCTTCGTAAACAAGGTCTTCACTTCATCCGGATGATCAACCATGCTCCTCTTTTCCATGGACAGCCTAGGGAGTAGGATCATTTGGCAGCGTGGGATGCTCAGCTCCGGCTCCACCTCCAAGGCCTCCCATTTTTCGATCCTTCAAAGCCCGTGAGATCCCGTTTCTCAGAAATAAAAACCGCTGTGCTGCCTCAACAGTCAGTTTCCCCGTCTCGAGCCCATAAGCGATTTGTCGAA
>JAGXAR010000042.1 GCA_018971525.1 Nitrospirota bacterium | reverse complement strand
GTACGGTCGCACTTGCCAGACGCTTTCAAGGGTCCTATCACCTTCGCGTGTCTCACGGGCTGGCGTGTCCCGAGTGAAATTCTTACGCTTCGATGGAAGCAAGTGGATTTTTCGGCGGGGATCGTGCGCCTTGAACCAGGCACCACGAAAAATGACGAGGGGCGCGTGTTTCCCTTTAGTGTGTTGCCTGAACTGGCGAACCTGTTACGGGCGCAATGGGAAAAAGCCCTTTCGATTGAAATGGCGACGGGGCAAACCGTCCTTACTGTGTTCCACTGGAATGACAGGGGCACGATCAAGCCGATTCATCCGAAGGCGCTCTATCATCGGTGGAAGGTGGCCTGCCGGCTGGCAGGGGTGCCGACGCGCATTCCTCACGACTTCCGGCGCACGGCGGTGAGGAATCTTGAACGGGCAGGGGTGCCGCGTTCGGTGGCGATGAAGCTGACGGGACACAAGACGGAAGCCGTGTATCGGCGCTATGCGATTGTGTGTGAGGCCGACTTGACGGAAGGACTGAAGAAGTTGGCGGCGCAGGAAGTGTTACTGAGGGAAAAGCTCAGACCGTGTGGGACCGTCACGGACTTTAGCCACAGTTTAGCCACAGTTCCGGCTCAAAAAGTTCAAATTACACCGAAAAATATGGCGGAGGGGGCGAGATTTGAACTCGCGGACCCCTTGCGAGGTCTCCAGTTTTCAAGACTGGCACGTTCGGCCGCTCCGTCACCCCTCCAAACCGACCTGTTTAAACCTGAATGCTTATCCAAGCGCGCGGGATACTTCTCATAATATCCTATTCTTTGCGAATCCGCTCAAGCCCGCCCATGTAATGACGCAAGACCTCCGGTATCGTGACGCTCCCATCCGCTTCCTGGTAGTTTTCGAGGATGGCCACGAGCGTGCGGCCGACGGCAAGCCCGGACCCGTTGAGGGTATGGACGAACTCTGTTTTGGCATCTTTTTTCCCGGCGGCGCCCTTATACCGAATGCTGCCTCGCCTGGCCTGAAACCCTTCAAAGTTGCTGCAGGAGGAGATCTCCCGATATTGGTTTTGGGAAGGAAGCCAGACTTCAATGTCGTAGGTCTTCGCTGCAGAGAACCCCATATCGCCGGCACAGAGGGTAACGACTCGGTAATGAAGCCCCAACCCTTGCAAGATCGCTTCTGCATGGCCGGTCAACCTCTCCAGCTCCTCATACGACTGTTCCGGTTTTGCAAAGGCGACTAATTCTATCTTGTTAAATTGATGGAGGCGAATAAGCCCTCTGGTGTCTTTTCCATAGGATCCTGCCTCGCGGCGGAAGCAGGGGGTATAGGCTGTATACCGGATCGGCAGGGCGGTCTCGGTAAGTATCTCGTCACGATGGAGATTGGTCACCGGCACTTCGGCTGTCGGGATCAAGAAATAGTCTTCGTCTCGCAGGCGAAAGAGATCTTCTTCAAATTTGGGTAACTGGCCGGTTGCGGTCATGCTCGCTCGATTGACGAGGAGTGGCGGCAGGACCTCCCGATAGCCATGCTGTGTTATGTGGAGGTCGAGCATGTAGTTGATAAGGGCCCGTTCGAGTCGCGCGCCGGCCCCCGTCAGGACCGCAAATCGTGCGCCGGCGATTTTCGCAGCCCGGTCGAAATCCAGAATGCCGAGGGCTTCGCCGAGATCCCAATGGCTCTTGGCTGGTGCGGTCAAGGTTGGCGGGGCTCCCCACCGTCTGGTCTCCTTGTTGCTGCTCGCGTCTTTTCCTGCCGGCACCGAGGCATGTGGAAGATTCGGGATGCGGAGATTCAGATCGGTCAGGGCCTCTTCGACACCACGTAGTTCGTCTTCAATCGCCTTGATCCGTTCGCCGACATCCTTCATGGCAGCCATGGCGGGATCCGCCGGCTGTTTCTCTCGCTTCAGCCTGGCAACCTCCTCTGATCCTTTTTTCAGTTCATAGCGAAGTTGCTCGACCTGGCCGGTCAAGGTGCGACGTTGTTCGATCAGCGTGCGCAGTCTATCCCATGGGACATCGGCACCACGGGGGCCAAGCTGTTCCCTGACGGCATCGAAATTGTCGCGGAGCATACGGAGATCATACATAGCCGTGGGTTCCAGAAAGCGGCTGGAATCTAACATCGGGGTAGGGGTTAGTCAATCAATCGGGCCGTGATATTCCGTCATGGCAGGCGTGGTTCGTCCCGTTGACAGAAGGAGCCGGATCGAGGACCATATCTCCATGCGCACGGTGATGAATCCACCTAATCCGTTTGAGTCACAGCACCGAGATCTCTTGGAGCCCGCTCCCCATGTGCAGTTGCAGATGTTTGAGGATGCGACCCGTGACATTCTCAGTCGGAACGAGAGTCCCGATTTGCCCTTTCGATGGAGCCTCAACCCCTATCGCGGCTGCTTCCACGCCTGCGCCTATTGCTATGCTAGACCGACTCATGAGTACTGGGGATTCGGCGCAGGGACTGACTTCGAGTCCAAGATCGTCGTGAAGCGGGAGGCCGCAACCTTGCTCCGCCGGACATTCGAGAAGCCTTCTTGGAAGGGTGAGTTGATCCTGTTTTCTGGGAACACCGATTGTTACCAGCCGCTGGAAGCCTCGCTGGAGTTGACGCGGGCTTGTCTGAAAGTCTGTGCTGAGTACCGGAATCCGGTCGGGATCATCACGAAAGGAGTATTGGTATTGCGCGATCTGGCTCTGCTCAGCCGCTTGCATCAGGAGGCGTCGGTTCGTGTCTATTTCAGCATACCGTTTTCAGACGATGAGACAGCTCGCAAGGTCGAACCCCACGCGCCCTCCAGTCGGAAACGCTTCGAGGCGATGGCAACCCTGGCGAAGGCCGGGATTCCGACCGGTATCTCGCTGTCTCCGATCATTCCTGGCCTCAACGATGAGGATGTGCCGGATCTGTTGGCCCGAGCGAGACACGCCGGGGCGGTGGAGGCGATGGCGACGCTGCTGCGTCTGGCCGGTCCTGTCGAGTCGGTATTCATGGAACGGATGTCGGCGGCGTTTCCAGATCGAATCACCAAGATTACGAATCGGATTCGGGAGGTGCGTGGTGGCGCGATCAGCAAGGGGGCCTTCTTTGAACGCCACCGTGGTGCAGGCCCCTATTGGACCATGATCGAGCAGTTGTTTGAGGTGGCCAAACGCAAAGCCGGTTTTTCGGTGCTGCCTGACGAGCCGGTTCCCGCTACCTTTCGCAGGCCGGGGATCGAACAAACGGCCTTATTTTGAATCAGGACAGGGAAGGGAGCGAGGATGAAACATAACCCCGGTTTTCTCAAGTTGGTGGACGCGGCACGAGCACGGGTCAAGGAATGTACGGTGGTGCAGGCCAAGGCCAGGCTTGATCGGGGTGAAGTTCTGCACTTTCTCGATGTGCGCGAGGACCGCGAGTTTTCGAAGGATCACGCGAAAGGCGCCCGTCATCTGGGAAAAGGGATTATCGAGCGCGATGTGGAAACGCGAATTCCCAATAAAGAGGAGACCATTCTGCTGTATTGCGGAGGCGGCTACCGGTCGGTCTTAGCCGCCGATGCGCTTCAGCAGATGGGTTATACGAGTGTGGTGTCGATGGAAGGGGGAATCGAAGCCTGGCGGGATGCGGGCTATCCGATGGAGAGCTGACGGGACCTCAGAGAGGCCGAGGTCCCGTCCACGTTGGATCGCGAATGCAGTATGCGCGCCCCGGATGGTTACTTGCTGTTGGCTCGATCGAATTCCTTGATCACCTGGTCGGTTAAATCGATGGTGTCCTTGTTGTAGATCACTATCTTGACCGTTTGTTCGCTGCCTTTATCGACGACGATCGAGAATCCACCCTTTTCCGCCACGGTCTGTGTGGCCGCGCCGATTTTCTTCATGTAGTCGTCGACCAATTCCTTCTGCTTCCCCTGCAGCTCCTGATTAAATTCTTGTGCGCGTTTCTGATAGTCCTGGATCTTCGCGCGGAACTGGGTCTCTTTTTCTTTCTTTTCGGCGTCGCTCAACTTCGCGACTTGTTCCTTGAGCGTCTTTTCGGTGTTGCGCAACTCCTCTTCATCCCGGGACAACAGCTTCTGCCTCGTGGATACATATTCTTTGAGCCCATCCAGGGCCTTCTTGCCTGCTTTCGATTTCTCTAAGACCGTCTGAGGATCGACGACGCCCATCTTGAAGGCCTCGGCAGCCTGTGCAGCAGGAAGAGATGTGAACAGCAGTATGCCCGCGGCGACCAAAGGGAGGGTGATCCGTCCCACGAGGGTTTCCATTGTATGCATAACACGCGCTCCTTGTTGATGAACAATGCAATCAGTGTATCCGTTGCGAGAATAACTGGGGGGCCAGGCCCTGTCAAGAGATTGGGGCGCGCGGGGCTAGACGAAGTATCGGCTGGTGTCGAATTTGTGTTCGGTATTGTCGATGAGGCGAATGATGGTGTGGCGATACTCGCCGGTTTCATCTTTCTCGTGAAGATCGAGTTCCCGTCCGTTCTCGATTTCGGCCCCATTCTCGTCCGTGATGACCTTGACGTACGGATGCTCGGCGTCGGCTACATCGATGGCAGGCTTCAGTACGACCGCGAGTTCGTTCGTGTCGAGCATGACCAGGCTCCCGATCGGGATGATCCCCACGCAGGTCATGAAGAGCTTCATCAGGATGGGGTCGAAGGATTTGCCGGCCTTTCCGAACATGAATCCTAATACTTTTGAAGGAGACATCGGCTCGCGCCGATATACGCGCGAGGAGGTCATCGCGTCGTAACAGTCGGCGATCATGAGAATGCGGCCGGTCATCGAGAGTTTCCACGAGACGTTCAACTTGGGATAGCCGGAGAAGTCCAAGTTCATATGATGTTCGAAGGATGCCGCGGCCATGCGTCCCGGTAAATTGGTGATGCCCCGCATTTGGGTCAGGCTGAGCGCTCCTTCCGTAGGATGATTCCGCATCATCTTCCATTCGTCGTCCGTAAACTCGCCGGGCTTGTTCAGGACCTCCATCGGGATACTGGCTTTCCCCAAATCGTGAAACAGGGCGGCTAATCCGAGATCAGCCAGTTCGACTTTCGGGTAGCCTGCTCGGTTGCCCAAGGCCATCGAAAGCAATGAGACGTTGACCGAATGGTTGTGAGTATACTCGTCGTGACAGCGCAGGGTGGTGAGGCCTAGCAACGAGGCTTCGTCGTTCATCATGAGGTCGACGATGCTCTGGATTGCGCGTTTGGCTTGCTTGAAGCCGATTGTTCCTTTCTCTCGGGAGTCTTGGACGAGTTTGCCCACTGCACTGGCGGCGTTCGCGTATCTGGTCTTGGCTGTGGCTTTGCCTCGCAGGACACGCCGTTCTTCGAGTTGAATCCCTTTTACGTTATTCTGCTCAATGGCTTTTCGCAACGTCGTGATAGAACTCGTCGATGCATCGAAACTCGCAAGCTGAAAAACAAATTCTCGAAAATCGCGAGATTCTGTTTCGGCAGAGAATGAAATGCCCCCGATGTTCCAGTGGTTCAACGTGTCGATCACAGCGGAAAACACGGGCATCTGGGCTGCGGTGACCTTCAGGTGGCGTTGGCCTAAGAAGAGGAAATCGTTTTGCATGCGGATGGAGATCGGTTCGTCATGGGCTAATGTCTTAATCACGGTCAACGCGCTGTCGACGGGATTGTCAAGCGCCGCATTCGTGCGCCCATGGAGCCTGGACATCTTGATCAGGATGCTGATTTGTGTGACCAGCTGGGCGCCCAGCATCAAGATCTGCTGGTCGTAGATGTCGCCGGCCTCCGAACCCTTCGCGACCTTATTGGTCAACGACTTTTCATGGGTCAGGATCGGCTGAGTCGCTGAGGCAGGAGGGAACGCTGGATCGTGTTCTCGCAATGGTTCTGCCATGAAGAATATTCCTTATGATCTGGAGCGAAACTATACCGTTCTTGGATGCTTGCTGACGCCGGCTAATGCCGTGGCACAGGCTTGCTTGACGGCCGCCGTGCCTTTCTTCGCGCCTGTTTCCAGGGCGGCGAGGGCTGCGGGGGTTCCAAGTCTTCCCAGGGCATCGACCGCCATGAGGGCAAGGTCTTCCCGTTTCTTTCGGTTCGTCCATCCCCATTCCGTCAACAGGTTGGTCCAATAGGGGACCGCAACATCTCCACTCATGGCACGCATGGCGTGGAAGATGTTCCGCCTTTCCGCTGGCGGGCGATCCCCGAACGATTCGTCATTGATGATGGGTTCCCAGCTGGAAAAGGGAGCCGAGTAGTTGCCCGTGAGCAGCGGTTTAAGCGTTGCGAGCCGTACGGCTTCGTCGGGGTCGTTCAGCAAGGGGATCAGCTTTGTGGCGGTCCCGCTCGGTCTCAGAATGGCCAGCGTCCTGACCGCTTCGCGTCTGATCAACGGATCCGGGTACCGCAAGATTTTTTCCACGTTGTCCGCGAGCCGCGGATTGTTCCATCGTGTGATGATGCCAAGGATATTTCGCACGAATGTGGGGCGGCGATCAGCCAGGTGCCGGGCCACAACCTCCGGAGTATCTTTCCCCAGTTCTATCAACGCATTGACGACAAGGGTCTGATGAGCCGGCTGTTCAAGATTGCCGAGAAGCGTGCATAGAGTAGGCACGGCCGTGGGTTTCATCATGAGGAAAATGGTCGGTAAACCATCCGTATTAGATGGGTCGGCCGTATTCAGGTACTTCTCGATCAAGTCGACGATTTCCGGGCTGCCAAATTGCTCGAAGAGGTTGTGAATAGTCTTCTTGTGCTCCTCTGTGAGATCAGGTCGAATGGCTTCGGCTTCGGAAAGGAGCCTGAGCACGTGTTCTGTTGTAGACCAATGACCTCTTTCGATGAGCGATTTGAGAACGCCGTCATACACCTCGAAAACCCTATTCAGGAGAGCCGGAGATCGTTCCGAGGACAGGAGGGCAGTCAAGATGTCGAGGATATACAGCATGCTGTCACGGCTGGCTTCCACCGCGATGTCGTTGGCCAATGCCGCCAATTCCTGTTCCGAAACTTCGTAGCCAGTCACCCCGGAAGAAAAACGTGCTTTCTGTTGACGTGCCTCGCTTGTTTCCTTGGCTTCTTTCGCTTTGGCCTCGGCGACGATTTCTCGCAATGACTTGTCCAGGGGGGCTTTCCCTTGAGGGGTTAGCACATCGTCGACTTCGGAGATCTTCATGACCTCGTCGGCGGTGACAATCGTGATGGTAGGAAGATTCTTGGCCCACAGACGGGTCACAATATCGTCATCCTCGGTACCGGCAGCTCCTACGGTGTCCCACAGCGCGTCAAAGAAGAACAGCACATCTTCATCCGAAATGTCCTGGTGAAAGGCAATTTCACGAATGCCGTCGCTGTAGAGCTTGAATGCGAAGTTTTCGCTCGTATCTCCAGATTGGGAGCCGTAGACGAGTTTTTCCTTGAAGAAGAGGCCTTCTCGTTGGACGACGAAGGTGAGGACGCTGAATTGGGTTAAGTGTGTCGTGAGTTCTGTGTAAAATTGGTCAAAAAATTTCTGGGCGACGCTGTTGCGCTGGCCGAAGGTCCTGACATTCTTCGACGCCCGGTCAAGCGACTTGAGCAGCTGGATGACCGAGGTGAGTTCGTGGTCGAGGTCCTGTTTGGCGGCCATCGCAGCCGCCATCATTTCTTGTGCAACCTTGAGGTTCGACATATCGTCATTCGTATCTTTAACCTGGCATTTGGTCAAGGAAATCAGAGTTTTTAGAGAGGCTCATGATGCTGGAAATAGAGGGGGTTTCGTTGCTGACTGGCGGGGCCGGTTGTCCTACAGGACTGCAACTCAGTAGAATCCGGCCCATGCATACCGAGATGACGAGATGCAGGGAGGCAATGGATCCCGTGCCGCAATGTGAGTGCCTATCGTGATCGTCTGTTTCGGCGATAGCCTGACTGCAGGATTTCAAGCTCCAACCTCTGAGAACCCGACAGGGCAGGAGACCCCTTATGGGCATTACTTGCAGGAGTGGCTGGGACCTTCAGTGGAGATTCGGGTCAGTGGGATCTGCGGCGAACTCACGGGGGAGATGGTGCTGCGGTTTCGGCGTGACGTCATTCAGCACCAGCCGAGCCACGTTGTCCTGCTGGGAGGGACCAACGATTTGGGATGGAATGCCAAGCCTGCGGAGATTATGCATAATCTTGTCAAGATGTATGAGTTGGCGCGGGCTTCACAGGTCATGCCGATCCCGGTCACGGTTCCCTCCATTCGAATGGACACTACCGGTGGAGGGCCTGATGCCGAAGCCTGGATCGGACAGCATCTGTCCCGTCGTGCTGAATTGAATGGCCTCATCCAGGAATATGCCCTGTCCAAAGGCCTCCCATGGATCGACCTGTTTATGGCTACGGTAGAATCGACAACGGGTCAATTAGCTGCGCATTATTCCAACGACGGGCTGCATTTGACGACGGCCGGCTATCGACTGTTGGCCCGGTCGCTCTACGACCAGGTATTTGCCAAGGCGTTCCCAAGAGCCCGAGAATAAACCCATGATCTCCGATGTGACGGATCGAGACTTCGATCACGTGGTCGAACAGTCGACGGTGCCGGTGCTGGTGGAGTTCTGGAAACCAGGATGCGGGAGTTGCCGAGCACTGATGCGTCAACTCGAGAAACTGGAGCCCGATGTGACCGGCAAGGTGCTGATTGTGAAAATGAACGTCGAGGAGAATTTCCAGATTCCAGCGGAACTGGAGGTTCGCTCATTGCCGGTGCTCGCCCTCTATCACCAGGGAGCGTTCGAGCGGTTTATCGGCGGGCAGGGAACCAAAGAGGAGATTCTCAAGCAGCTGAGGCTGACATGAAATGAGTCGCTACAAGGTCCGCCAGGTCCGTCCGTCCTTTTCAATGAGGCGGTCGGCCTCGACCGGCCCACAGGTTCCCGCCGGATATTCAGGCAACCACCGTAACGCTTGCTGTTGCCATCCTTCCAGAATCTTGGTGATCCAGGCCCAGGAGGCTTCAACCGCGTCGCGCCGCATGAACCGGGAGGCGTCGCCGGCCATCACGTCCAGGAGCAGCCGCTCATAGGCCTCGGGCGACGGGCGGCCGAAGACGTCGCTGTATTGAAAGTCCATTTCCACCGGATGTGTCTGCTCGCGGGTTCCCGGCACGCGCGAGACGATGCGGAGAGAGAGCCCTTCCTCCGGCTGGATGCGCAGCGCCAACACGTTCGGCGGCTGCGGCTGCTGCGCATTGGCATTGAACAGGATCTGCGGGATGTCTTTGAATTGCACCGCGATCTCGCTGGCGCGATGGGGGAGCGCTTTCCCGGTGCGTAGGTAGAAGGGCACGCCGGCCCATCGCCAGTTTTCCACGAAGCATTTGAGCGCAACATAGGTTTCGGTCGTGGAATCAGGATGAATCCCGTTCTCGCGACGATATCCGGGGATGCGCACGTCATGGGCTACGCCTTCACTGTATTGGGCACGGACGGTGACGTGCTCGACATCGTGATCGGTGATGGGCCTGAGGCAGCGGAGGACTTCCATCTTTGCGTTCCGCACCACATCCGGATCGAGCGAGTAGGGGGGCTCCATCGCGACCAAGCAGAGCAGCTGCAGCATGTGGTTCTGCACCATGTCGCGCAACGCACCGGCTTCTTCGTAGTAACTGGCCCTGGTCCCGACGCCTTCCGCTTCGCTCACCGTGATCTGCACGTGATCGATGTACTTGTGGTTCCAAATCGGCTCGAAGATGCTGTTGGCGAACCGGACGACCATCAAGTTCTGGACGGTTTCTTTTCCCAGATAGTGATCGATGCGGAAGATCTGTGATTCGTCGAACACGCGTCCCGTTACGAGATTGATGGCCTGGGCGGAGGTCAAATCACGGCCGACCGGTTTCTCGATGATGACGCGGGCGTAGGGAGTCTGAGCTCCCGGCTTCGTCGCCAATCCGGCTTGCTCAAGTCCCTCACACACAGGGGCAAACGAGCTGGGGGGGATGCTCAGGTAGAAAATCCGGTTGCCGGGTAATTGGAGGTCCCGTTCAATCTCTTCTGCTCGGGCCTTCAGTCTGGCATAGGTGGTTGGGTCCTCATTTCCTCCCGACACGTAAAAGAGGTATTGCGCGAAGTCCTTCCACTTGTCTTCTACCAAGGCTTGCCGGGAATGTGCGGAGACGCCGTCACGAACCGTGGTGCGGAATTCCTCGTCGGTCATCGACTTGCGGCCCAACCCGATCACCGCATAGTTTGATGGAAGGAGTCCATCAAGGAGCAGGTTGTAGAGGGCAGGAATCAGACGCCGACGCGCCAGATCGCCGGAACCTCCGAAGATGACGAGGGTACAGGGTTCGACCGGGGGAATCGTTTCCTGTGAGGGGCTGATATCGATGCGTGGGCTATTCGGTGGCATAGAGTTCCGTCGTTACCGGCGGACCGCATGTCCGCCGAAGGCATTCCGCAACGCGGCCAGCATCTTTTCTGCAAAGGATTCGCTCTGCCGTGATCGGAATCGGGTGAATAATGCTGTCGTGAGCGTCGGGACCGGCACCTCCTTCTCGATCGCATCGGTGATCATCCAGCGGCCCTCGCCGGAATCCTGCACATAGCCCTTCAAGTGTTCCAGTCGCGGATCCTCTTTCAAGGCGCCGGCTGCTAATTCCAAAAGCCAGGAGCGGACGACGCTCCCGTGCATCCAGAGGTCTGCGATCTTGGCGAGGTTGAGCTGGTAGTCGCTTTTCGCCATCAGCTCGAAGCCTTCCGCGTACCCCTGCATCATGCTGTACTCGATCCCGTTGTGCACCATTTTCACGTAATGCCCGGCGCCCACTCCGCCGACGTGAGCCCAGCCCTGTTCCGGCGCCAGCGTCGTGAAGATCGGCCCGAGCTGTTTCACCGGCGCCTCGTCGCCGCCGACCATCAGACAGTAGCCGACTGTCAGCCCCCAAATGCCGCCGCTGGTGCCGGCATCGACATAGTGAATCTGTTTCTTCTTGAGGTCCGCGGCCCGTCGAACATCGTCGTGGAATCTGGTATTGCCGCCATCGATCACTGTGTCGCCCGCGTGAAGCAGCGCTGAGACGGCCTGAACGGTCTCCTCCGTCGGCGCGCCGGACGGGACCATGATCCAGACCGCGCGCGGGGCCTTGAGCTGGCCGACGAGATCGGCCAACGATAAGGCGCCGATGCAACCAACGCCTTGGGCCTGCTTGATCAGATCCGCCGATCGATCATACACCACCACCCGGTGCCGGTCACGTTGTAACCGGGTGACCATGTTCATCCCCATTTTCCCGAGCCCGATGAAGCCGATTTCCATAGGAACTCCTTCTAACAGGATCTTGAAACAGTCCGCCAACAGCGTTCTCGCATCGTTCAGGCCCTCAACGTGCCCCGGAGGGTACGTGTTGGCCCTTCACTCGCTGCGGCCTCGCTGGACGAACTGTTTGAGTATCCTGCATGAATGTTTTCTGTTGTGTCATACGTGCAGACCATCGAATTTCTCGCGGGCCCATGCAGTTTGTCCGCAACCTGCGAGTGCGGTCATGGCTGGACCGAGGCATGCGGATTACGATCCTCAAAAGGAGCCTGTCCTCTGTTCAGGCTGCAAACGATGAACGGCCGACAAACCCCGTGCGGCAGCAGCCCGGTGATCGATTCCGGAGTCCTGTCAGTCGATTCTGGCAGGATTCGGTACGTCCTTAAAGAGAAGATCGGCAAGATCGCGGCCTAAGTTGAGCCGTTCCGGCAGGGTGGCCGCAGTCAGAAACCGCCCGGCCAGGTCCCCCAGTCCCGCATCACGGGAAGCGATGAACTTTGGCACGTCAACCGGCGCGGTCAACCAGAAGCCCCGTAGCCGGAAGAACGCGTTGACGACATCATCGAAAAATATCGAGAGTAGATACTGCGCGGTGACCGGCTTGTCGGCCAGATCTCGCGCCTTCCCCAGCCAATGGAAACATTCCGCCTTCATCCGAATCTGCTCATTGATGCTGACGGGGGGCGGCCCCTGTCGAAACCGTTGGTTGGCGCGTTCGATGAGCTTGGCGCCTATGCCCTCGTGATCAAAGAGGATCCGCGCTTTTCGTAGGAGCGACGGGAGGCGCGGCGAGTAGGGGAGGTCCTCTTCAAGCTCTTGATATCCGCGATACCGGATGTCGGCCAGACGATCGGCGACACGGACGATCTCATGGCCGTCGGCCTGTCCTTTCACGAGCGCAATGAGATCGATGTCGCTGTGCGTCGTGATGGCGCGCCGAACGCTGGATCCCACGAGGATCACGCTGACGAGATCCCCCCCGCGGCGGCCGCGGACGTGGCGCAAGGCCACTGCGACCAGCTCTTCGAATCCCGGTTCCTCGATCGGTTCCGGTTGTTCGGGCGGCTCCGGCATCGCCAGCAGTTCGGCCTTCAACTCTTCCGACGTGGGGACGGGATGGGTGGCTTGGTTATCCATTTAGGCTCCCTGTACGAGCTGAATGTGTTTCGGGAGCGATCCCAGCCAGTCTTCGAACGGTTGGTCCGCATCAACGATGATTTCCAACTTGCCATTGGTCAACCGCCTGACGACACCCGGGCTTTCCGGGGACAACGGGATTTCGACCCATTCGCGGTTCAGACCGAGCGAGTCGGTGACTTCAAGGATCCGGCTGATCTGTTTGAACGATACAACGTCTAGTGGCATTAGCGCTCCACCTCGCGGGCATTCTAGATTTCACCGGAAGAGGTGTCAATGAGCGGACAACACCAGGGCGAAGATTTCACAGGCTTGATCGATCGCCGCGCTGGAGACATCCAAATGGGTAACGGCTCGAAAGCTGGTCCCGCCGATCGCGTGAATCAAGACCCCCGCCTGCTTCAAGGCGGCGACGATCGCCGGTGGAGGCAGGTGGTGGCCGATCACATCGAAGATGACGATGTTCGTGTCGACATCCTGAGGACTGATCCTGACCGTCGGAATCTGTTGCAGCCGTCGCGCCAGACGCTTGGCGTGGTCATGATCCACGTTCAATCGTCCGATATGGTGCTCGAGTGCGTAGATGCCGGCGGCGGCGAGGATGCCGGCCTGCCGCATCGCACCGCCATACATACGGCGCAGCCGCTTGGCCCTATCGAGGAGGGTCAGATCATTCATCATCAGGAGCGACCCGGCCGGCGCCCCCAGTCCTTTCGAAAGACAGACCGACAGGGTTTCAAAGTGCTGGGCATAGGAGGCCGGGGGCAAGGTGGTGGCAGCGACGGCGTTGAATAATCGTGCGCCGTCCAAATGCATCGGGATGCCGTGGGTGGCAGCCACTGCGCGAATCCGTTCAATCGTCGCCAGCGGATAAAT
This sequence comes from Nitrospirota bacterium, assembly GCA_018971525.1. Taxonomy (GTDB): domain Bacteria; phylum Nitrospirota; class Nitrospiria; order Nitrospirales; family Nitrospiraceae; genus Palsa-1315. The sequence continues at coordinate 19,737 of JAGXAR010000042.1, read as the reverse complement.
CGTTCCGCCGCCGCTGTTATGGGTGTTTTCGAGGCAGATCAACGCCGTTTGAATCGTGTGCGGATCTTTGGGACGGACTGCCGACTCAACTTGCTCGGGTGAGATGAGGCCCCGATTTCCCGCGACCCAATGGAGTTGCACGCCGGCCAGCGCTCCGGCCGCGCCCTGTTCATACCGGACGATATGCGCCTTGCTCTCGACGATCACTTCTTGGCCCGGTTGCGTGTGGAGGCGAATGGCGAGTTGATTGGCCATGGTGCCGGACGGCACAAAGAGTGCGGCCTTTTTCCCGAACATCGCGGCTGCCATCTCTTGGAGGCGATTCACGGTGGGATCTTCGCCGTAGACATCGTCTCCCACTTCCGCGCGTGCCATCGCCTCTCGCATGGCTTCAGTGGGCTTCGTAACCGTATCGCTGCGCAGGTCGATCATCAAACGTCCGTGAGTATGCCGCAAGATCGCGGGCCGCGCGCATTCTAGCAAATTTTCTCCTTGCGCGGGAGACTCGGTCACGGCAGGATGTCGCTCGTATGGCGTGGTTTCGAGACGTGCTCCCGTCGGTGACTGATGCAGAACCGGACGAAGCCGTCCCGGTGGGCTGGGCGTTCCTCTATTTTTTCTGCCTCCTCTGCGGCTACTACATTCTGCGTCCTGTTCGCGATGAGATGGCGATCCAGGGCGGGGTGCAGCACCTGCCCTGGATGATGACCGCCACCTTCGTGACGCTCCTGCTCGTGACGCCGCTCTTCGGGTGGCTCTCCGCCCGCGTGCCGCGGTATCGGTTGCTCCTGACCGTGTACGCATTTTTCGGTCTCAACTTGGTCCTGTTCTTCGCGGCGATGATGAGCCACCTATCTCCGCACTGGGCCGCCCGCACGTTTTTCGTATGGCTGTCGGTGTTCAATCTGTTCGTCGTGTCGGTGTTCTGGAGTTTCATGGCCGACCTTTTTACTCCCGCGCAGGGCGCCCGACTCTTTGGTGTGATTGCCGCCGGCGGCAGTATCGGCGCGGTGGCCGGCCCGCTCCTCACCACGGGGTTGACCTACCTCATCCCGGTTCCCGCGCTGCTGCTCATCTCGGTAGGATGTCTCGTCGCCTGCGGGGTCTGCATTCATCAACTGGATCGATGGGCGATGACGCGACCCTCTCGACAGATCAGTCGGCAGGGTGAACCGATTGGCGGCAGTATCTGGGCGGGGGTCAGTCTGGCGCTCTCGTCGCCCTATCTTCTGGGCATCTGCCTCTATCTGTTCTTCCTGACGACGACCGCGACATTCTTGTATCTGGAGCAAATGAGGCTGGTGAGCGAGCAGATTCCTTCCTCTCAAGGGCGTACCCGTCTGTTTGCTCTCATCGACCTGGTCGTCAACGTGCTCACCTTTCTCATGCAGGTGATTGTGACGAGCCGCATGATCAGTCGATTCGGATTGGCGTCGGCTCTCGTCGCGCTGCCCGTTGCAAGCGCCATCGGGTTTGGCGTGATCGCCGCCATGCCGTTCCTGGTCGTCTTCGTTCTCTTTACCGTCGTGCGGCGCGTCGGTGAATACGCCCTCGCCAAGCCGGCTCGTGAGGTCCTCTTCACGGTGCTGAGTCGCGAGGAGAAATACAAGGCCAAGAACTTTATCGACACGGCGGTCTCGCGCGGTGGCGATGCGGCGACCGGGTGGATCGTGAGCGGTGTGAAGACGCTGGGTGTCACGGCAGGGCAGATGGCATGGGTCCTGGTCCCGCTGGCTCTGCTCTGGGGGTGGGTGGGGTTGCTCCTGGCCCGGCAGGAGGAGAAGTTGAAGAGTGGGTGACTTATTTCAGATTCGCTCAATCCTTCTAGAGTGGCCTGATTGCTTCCAACAGCGCGGGTCCAACGAGGGATATTTATATTGAGTCTTTTCCGGGGATGCTCGCTTCCCTTATAGAGGGGGTAGCTAGACTGTCCTTCACTGCGCGCATCGGACGAGCACATTCTTATCGTGCGCGGTCTGCGAGCAAGAAGGATAGTCTGGCCGACCCCTCCTCCCCCCTGCTTTACGTGTGAAAAAACCGCGTGCTATAGTCGCCCGCAAGTTTGCAAGAGGGAGTCGTTGACGAATGCGCCTCACGTCTCACGATTCACGTTTCACGGGGGGATACCATGCCTGAAGTTCCCGTTAAGCTCTACATGGATAAGCTACTGAAAGAATGCCGCAATGTGGCACGGCCTCTCGCGCTTTTGTCCGGTCCTGTCAAAGACAAAGCGTTACGCGCGATGGCCGATCGATTGGCGGCCGACGAAGAGAAGATTCTGGCGGCGAACGAGAAGGATGTGGATGCGGTCGGGAAGTCCTTCGAGGCCGATGTCATGAAAGATCGGATGAAAGCGGCCGTGGCCCGCTTGCGCATGACGGCTGACGATATCAAGGAAATGGTCGAGCGTCTTCGCATGATCGCGGATCTGCCCGATCCGGTCGGTGCCGTCACCTCACGCTGGGAACGGCCGGATGGATTGCAAGTCAGCCGTGTCCGCGTCCCGATCGGGGTGATCGGCGTCGTGTCAGAGTTGAGCCCTCTCATTACAGTGGAGTCGATCGCGCTTTGCTTCAAGGCAGGCAACCTCTGTGTGTTTCGTGGCGCGCCGGAGTGGGGACTGACGCAGCAGGCTATCGGGATTGGATTGCGCGAAGCCGCAGAACAGAACGGGGTGCCGGCCGGCGCATGGATCATGATCGAACGTCCTGAAAAAGAGGTGGCGGTTGAACTGATTCGGTCCGGCAAGATTCTCGATGCGATTATCCCGCGTGGCGGGGCCAACCTCCGCAAAGCAGTGATGGAACAGGCGAAGATGCCGGTGCTCTGCTACGACGGGGGGCTCACGCATATGTACGTGGATGGCGACACCGATATGCCGATGGCTCAAAACGTGGCGATCAACTCCAAGGTACAGAAGGCCATCGCATCGAACTCGCTCGACACGCTGCTCGTGCAGCAGGTGATTGGGCGACAGTTCCTGCCTCCGCTGGTCAACCGCATGCTCACAGAATTTAAGATCGAGGTGCGGGCCTGTTCGAAGACCATGGCCCTTATGGGGCAAATGGCGGTGAGCGGGCACGTCTCGGTCATCCCGGCAACGGAGGAGGATTGGCACACCCAATTTCAGTCGCCCGTGTTGGCTGTCAAAATGGTCGCGAACATGGACGAGGCCTTGGCGCATATTGTCGCACATGGGCCCTGCCTGACCGCCGTCATCGCGACGACGCGCTATGAGTCGGCCCTGCGGTTCACGCGCGAAGTGGATGCCAGTGCGGTCTTCGTCAATGCGTCGTCTCGACTCAATGCCGCTGATAGTTATGGAATGGGCGCCGAAATCGGGCTCAGTGGCTTGCGTCTTCATGCCAAGGGTCCGATCGGCCTTGAGCAACTGACCTGCGAAAAGTATGTCGGCTTCGGCTCGGGCCAGCTGCGCTATCCGCATCCGGTGCCGGAAACATATTTTGACGCCATCATGCTCAAGAGGCCATAGTCACCGGCTGAACAGGCTTTCCGGCCTCGTTCTCAGTTGCTCGAACCACTCCACGTACCCTCACCGCGTACGTGTCGTGGTTCGCACTCCTTGCGGCCTCGCTGGAAAACGTCTTGAGCAGGCTCGCTGAGGCTGCATCAATGATCAACGACTCCCTGTTGCAATCGCTCCACTCGCACTTGGCCTGGTGGGGCCTCCGGCAGTTCACGTCGGACGAGGCCTACTTTCAGTGGCAGCGGGAGGCCCTCTCGCCTGCGGAACTCGCAGCACTGCATCGGCAGGTGGAGCGGAAGCGTCGCGGATCGCCTGCCGACGAGGTCGCGTTCTACGATGCCACCGCCCATCCGAACATCCTGCCGGTCCTCTACAGCCAACGGTACGACTATTATCTTGCCATCGGCCCGCGCGTGACAAATCGCCTCGGTGAGGCCCGGTCTATTCTGGATGCGGGTTGCGGCGTCGGGATCCTTACGACGTTCTATGCGAGGCAGTATCCCGGCAAGACCTTCGTCGGGATCGATCGCTCACCTGTTTCGATCGTGCGCGCGCAAGAACAAGCGAAGGCACTCGGCCTGAGCAATGTGCAATTCGAATGTCTAGATCTGGATCAATCGCCCCCCACTCGCTCCTATGATCTGATCCTCGCCACGCATGCCCTCGTGCAAGCAGAACAGGATTCAGGCATACCCAGTCGAAGCTGGAGCACCTTCGAGCGTGCCGTCGAGAGCCGGCTGCAAGCAGACTTTGAGCGGCGCACGGGGCTCGGCCTCAGGCTCGATCGTCTGAACGCCCTGCTCTCTGCACAGGGGCGCATGATCGTGTTCGAGAAAACCCGTCAGTTGGCAAGACGAGTCCCATTGCAGCGGGCCTTGGCTGCACGGGACCTTGGCCTGATCGAGCAGCCGGAATTGATTCGATACCGTCTAGTCGAAGAAATTGCCGACGACGGACCCTTCTATCTGTTGGGGAGGGGAGCGCCGCATCAGCTCCCCTGGGATGAATCGCCGGAGCCGGACGAAGGTCGTCCGTTCGATCGAACCAAGCTGCACACCGGTTCAACCGATCCGGACGCGCCGCTCTATGAGAACCATTGGCCTTCCGCGCAGCGCGCCTGGGAACAGCTTCACAATAAGCGGCTCCTCAAAGAGACCACGCGCCAGGAGCCAGACGGCCGCCAGTTGCATGTCGAACTCGGTGAGGCAGAGGAGGGAGTCTATCTGTATTGCGCCAACACCCTGGATCAACGTCAGTTGGTGATTGTTGAACCAGTCCGCGCGGTCGTGCTGGAATCTTACTATCAGGAGATTGTCTCCAGTGCGTTCTAGCAGGTCGCTCAAGCTCGACCTCGATCTCGCCTACCTCGCCGGCTGCGGCCTTGCCCGCGGAACGACGCGTCTTGGCGCGCCGGGGTTGGGCGGGTGAGAAGTCTGGACTTTTTGTGCATCCTGCGGGACGGTTTTCCAGTTGTGCACACGTGCGACCATCTATGGGCGAGCGTGCCAACAGATTTCTTCAACACCCTGATAGATCTTCTATAGGAAGCCACCCATATTTACTTTCTTATTCGATCGGTGCAAGCTTTTACCAGGCACATTCTATTCCTGTTCATCTGGGGTCCGGTAACGCCATGGATACCAGCCCATTCTCACCCCCTCTCCCTTCCGTGCTCATTGTGGACGACGAGCCCGACATCTGTATGGCCCTTGGCGATTTTCTGAAGCACGCCGGGTATGCGGTTCGCACGGTGCATGCGGGACGGGATGCTCTGCGCGAAGTCGAAGGGGGACAGATAGGAGTCGTGATTCTGGATCTCGGGTTGCCGGATATGAGCGGCTTGGATGTCCTTCGAGGAGTCAAGCAATTGGACTCGCTCCTTCCGGTCATTGTGCTCACCGCATCCACACAAGAGAGTCATACGGTGGAGGCCCTCCAGTGCGGCGCCTTCACCTACCTGACCAAACCCTACAACTCGTATGAACTCAGATTCGCGCTCCGTCAAATCAGTGATGCACAAAAATTGGCGTCCAAGGTGGCTCGTGTCGAGGGTGACTTGAGTGCCAGTGAAGAGCGGTTTAGAACCGTAGTCGGGACCACCCCCGACGCGGTGGTGCTGGCCGATCGCAAGGGAACCATTCTCTTGTGGAATCAGGCTGCAGCGCGACTCTTTGGCTATACCGAGCATGAAGTGATCGGTCGGCCTCTCACGTTGCTGATGCCACATCGATATAGGGAGGCACACCAAATGGGAATGGCGCGGCTGGGGGAAACCGGCGAGGCCCGCGTCATGGGGAAGACGGTCGAACTCCATGGCTTGAGAAAAGACGGCACCGAATTCCCGTTGGAACTCTCCCTGGGTATTGGAAAGACCCCCGAGGGGATCTTTTACAGCGGAACCATTCGTGACATTACGAAACGAAAGCAATCCGAGGAAGCGCAACGACAGGCTGAAGCGCGTTACCAAAGCGTCGTCGAGAATGCAGTGGAGGGGATCTTCCAGACGACACCGGATGGCCGGTTCCTGATGGCCAATCCAAGTCTGGCGCAGATGCTGCACTATGACTCCCCTGAGGCGTTGGTCTCGACCATCAAGGATATCGGCCGCCAGCTCTATGTTGACCCCAGGAAGCGAGAGGAGGTGCGAACGTTGCTGAGCCAGTACGGGGTCGTCCGGGCATTTGAAACAGAGCTGATATGCCGGGATGGTGATGTGATCTCGGTGTCGGTGACGGCGCGGGCAGTGCGAGATCAGCAGGGGATCGTGGTCCACTATGAAGGGACGGTCCAGGATATCAGTGAGCGAAAGCGATTGGCCGCCGATCTGCTCGAAGAAATCAAAGTTGCGGAAGTAACCCGTGCGCTTGGGGATATCGGACACGACGTCAAGAACATGTTGATGCCGGTGCTCAGCGGCGTGGACCTCTTACGGGAGGAAGTACAAGAGATCCTGGGCCGTTTGGCCGCGAGGGGGGAGGCAACGCAGGTCGAAGCAAGCCGGAAGGTGAGCGATGAGCTGATCGAGATGATCGTCAATAACACTCGCCGCATCCAGGATCGTGTGAGGGAGCTTGCCGACGCGGTGAAGGGGGTGACGACGGCACCGGAATTTAAGCCCTGCAGGGTCTCGACTTGTGTGGACGACGTGATCACATCGCTACACCGGTTTGCCGCAGAGAAAAGTGTCGCATTGTATGCCCAAGGTCTTGAATCGTTGCCGGTCATCCAGGCGGATGAGCGCCGCCTCTTCAATGCTTTCTACAACGTGATCGATAACGCCATTCCGGAAGTCCCCCCTGGTGGATCCGTGACGGTGCGTGGACAGGTTGACGTCGGAGCGAACGCGCTCGTGATCTCCATCGCAGACACAGGGAAAGGGATGCCTCCTGATGTGCGGGACGCGCTATTCACCACACAGGTTGTCAGCCGAAAAGTCGGTGGGACAGGGCTCGGAACAAAAATCGTGAAGGATGTGGTGAGCGCCCACAAAGGATCGATCACCGTCGAAAGCGAAGTAGGAGTCGGTACGACGATCCACATTCGTCTCCCGCTCAACAGCGGACGATAACGAATGGTAAGTAGGGCACGAGCCATCCACGCGCCGGGAACCAGACAGCCGCCAACTCCATGTCGCACCCGGCAGGGTACTGACCGTCATCTATCTCTACGTGACGAATACGTGCGACCCGTGCCGGCCGGTCGTGGTTGAATCGGACGATGCGGGAGTCCCACTACGGAGAGAGTGCCGGCGGGGTGCTGCTACGAACAGGCGGGTGACCTAAGTCCGTTCAGGAACGAGAGCCCTCACTGCGAACGCCACTCTTCACGGCAAGGACGATCAATCCTCTCTCTCGAATCGCATAGACAATCCGATAGTGGCCCTCGCGAATCCGATAGAGCTGGCCTACGCCATCGAGCTTCGTGACGCCGGGGGGACGAGGACTGGCGCGAAGTGCAAGGAGTCGTTTCACCAGAAGCTTCCGAAGCGGTTTGACGAGCGCGCGGAGTTGCTGCTCAGCCGGGGGGGCAAGAAAAATTGTGAAGATCGCCTGGTGCAATCAGAGTCCCAATTCTTTCAAAATGACGTCGAGCGATTGGGCACCCTTCTTGTTCGCCTGGGCCAAGGCCGCCCGGGCGTCGACGAGATCGATCCGATCTTCCAGGGCCTCCAGGAGTCGCAGATCTTCAATGGGCACCACCGCGGCGACCGCGCGGCCACGTCGGCGCAAGAGAACACGCTCGTTGCCGAATGCCGCGCGATTGATCGCATCGGCAAACCCCTCTCGTTCCTTATTTCCCTCTGGATTCCCCATGGCGCACCCCCACAGATAACGTCTGGTCGGACGGACAGATGGTTCGAGCGGTGCAAAGCTGTACAGTGGGCAGGGGGCGAAGTCAATCGACGGAAGAGCCTTACGTGTGCCAAGGCATCAACGATGTGATTGGCTGCGTACCTATTCCTTTTTTCTCGTAATTGGGGTATGAAGTGGGGGCGGCGATTGCGTCGCGGTGCCATTTTACTCATCCACACATCAGAGGAGACACTCAATGGCTAAGGGCATGACACAGAAGAAGGCGACCAAGAAGAAACCGGCCAAGACGGTGAAGGAAAAGCGGGCCGCCAAGGTCGCCAAGAAGAAGCGCTAATCTAGTCTCCGCTTCGGCCGTTCTGATCCGAAGCAACACTCATAGTGCCCATCGACGTGCGTCATCAGCAGGCCGCGCACGTTGATGGTTGCGCTCTGGGGTCTTGACGCCTCCCGGCCCGTGCACAGCCAGAACCAGCCGCTATCTCGTCTGCTCATCCCGGCGAATGTTCACAGAGCCAATCGCCTGAAATTCAGGAGGCCCTCTCTGGGGTTCTTCCTGAGGATCTATCGGGCAGGGAGTTCATGCGCGGGGTTCGTGCGTCCAGATCGTTTCCGGCGTCATCGCAAAAGGATAGACCTGCAGCAGCCAGCCGCAAAGTTTGTAGCATGGAGCGCCCATTCTCCCGCTTCGGCGCCCGGCAGTCTTGGGAGCGGGCCTGCCCCGCGCGGGAAAATAATCAGTCACACTTGCGTTCCTCAGAATGATTAAATGAAAAATGCTGCATCGACGTGGCTGGGATACGATAGGGGCTGACATGAGCAGCGCGCGCGGCGGGGTCCGGTGTTCGCTCCGCCGAGGCGGCGGGCACATCCCTCAACCAGGAGGTGCAGCCATGGGCGACTATATCGGCATTGACCTGCACAAGACGAAATCGTTTGTGACGCGGATGACGGCACAGGGGCACATTCTGGAGCAGGTGAACTTGCTCCACACCACGGGAGCCTTGCAGCACTACGTGACCGCACTGCCTGCGGGCACCCGCCCTGCGGTCGAAGCGACGGGGAACTGGATGTGGCTGTAGGAGCAGATCGAAGACCGCCAGCTCGATCTGGTGTTGGCCCATCCCTTGAAGGTCCGGGCGATCGCCAGTGCGCGGATTAAGACGGACAAGATCGATGCGACGACGTTGGCGCATCTCCTGCGCACCGATCTGCTCCCGACCGCCTACATTCCGCCCCGCGCGATCCGCGATCAGCGAGAACTGCTCCGCTACCGGGCGTCGCTCGTGCGCTTGCGCACGCAGGTGAAGAACAAGATCGCCGCGATTCTGACGAAGACCGGAGTGCGGACGCCGACCAAGACCGCGTTCGGGGTGAAGAGTCGGCGATTTCTGGCAACCGTGCCCGTCCGCGCCTGTTATCGACTGGCCCTCGATGGCTACCTGCGACAGCTGGAGCACCTGACCGCCGAGATTCGAGGTGCCGATCAGGTGATTGGGGAGCACGTGACGGCGGATGCCCAGGCGCAACTCTTGTGCACCATCCCCGGGATTGGAGCGTACTCGGCGCTGCTGATCCGCAGCGAGATCGGGGACATTCAACGGTTTCCCGACAGTCGGCATCTGTGCTCGTACGCGGGCTTGGTGCCCTCGGTCCATGCGTCGGCGGACACGACGCGGTTGGGGCGGCTGACGAAACAGGGCTCCTCGTGGTTGCGCTGGATTCTGGTGGAAGTCGCGGTGCATGCGATCAATGGCGCGCCGCAGTTTCGGTCGCTCTATTATCGGGTGGCGAAGAAGCATGGCCACAACGTGGGGCGGGTGGCGGTCGCTCGGGCCCTCCTGAAGACCATCTATGCGATGCTGACCACGCAGCAACCGTTCCGGCCAATCCGAAAGGGAACGCCGGTCAGCGCCTAACAGGGACATGCCCGCCTCCACGGCGTGTGGAGGACGGCCTCAGAATGATTGCGCGACCGGCGTCCCATTGCATCCTGTGCCACGGAGCACGCATAGGTGTCTGACACTAGTCCGTTGAGACTCGCATGAGCCGGCCGCAAGACGCCCCGTGTGCCTCTTGACAGCTTTTTTCATACTGAGCCGACCATCAAATAGTGCGTAGCGTGTGCTCAATAATTGCCTGTTTTCCTGCAGAAACACCACTTGTGAGGAAAGTTATACGCGCACACTTTGACGGTCTCATCAGTAGGTGTCCCGGTTGTGGTGTTCTATTTCGATGAGACAATGCCCCTTGCCCGCTGGGTCGGCGATCAGTTGCCATCCTTGATCTCGGCACAGCTTGCGCCGAGCCAGCGGCCCTTGAGGTCTACGTGAACCTTTCCTGCGCCTTCAACTGCCCGGTCAATGCTGGCCACGACATGTTCAGGCGTCTTGGCCTCCACGGCGATCTGCGAGGTTGAGGCGTGCGGCGCGGGGCATTTTCGCTCCATAACGAGTTTGCTCGAGGACTTCGACACGATCGTGGTTGTGCACTGTTTGTCTTCTCCCTCCCTTTCTTCCTTGATCAGGCGGTTTTGATCTAAGTCCTGTTGAGTGAGGCAGCCCTTAGAGACGTGGGTTTTGGGTTGACCTGAGCGAGCCTGCATGGCTTGCTCAAGTTTAGCGCGTCGTTCCGGCGGCATCTTTTCAAGTACTTCGGGTGGCACGAGCGTGCCGGTCATCACGCTGGTATGGGTCATCTCCCAGGCGCCGGTCTTGAGATTGAAGGAATCGGCGAGCGCGGATGGTGCCATCACTTGGGTGATGGGGCCCGGTATGAGCCCAAGGAAGATCATCAAAAAGGAGAAACCGAGCGTCCATCTCATTCTGGTCATGTTCGTTCTCCCTCCAATGTTAGGTGTGTGACTGCACAAGGGGGCTCTATCTGATGACTGTCGTGCCGGTGGTCGCACGATCTTCAAACCTCACGAGTCGATGGGGTGCGTGTCTTAACCAAGATCACGTTACGGCAACACGGCCTTCAACGCTGAAGCCTGTCTTCGAGACGGTCACAGGTGAGGCGCCGGCTTCCTTCAGCTTATCTCCCAGGCCGAACGACACGAGAACCTGTTGAAGGCTTTCGGGAGTCTGATCGAGGAGAAAGTCGAGCCCGAGGACAGCATAGTGGAGGGGGTGACCATGCGGCCCATCGACACGGAAGACCTGCGCGCGACTGGTTCCTTCCTGGAAATCGGTGATGTGGTACTTGGGAAACTGCTGGCGCAGGTAGAGGCGGATCACATCAAACTTGGCTCTATTGCTCACGTGCCTTGTTTGTACCTTTCCCGATCTATCTTGTGTAAAGATCCACCATGATGGGAATTTCCTTCGGCGCCGATGATGAGTATCAGGCAACCCAGTATACGCCTTCGGCCTGTCCAAAGTCAGGAGGTCAGACACCTCTCCTGGTATGCTTCACCGTTCCGCAGAGAAGACTCCCGACCCATTGGTTTCTTCACAGGACATCGATGGAGGCCCGTTATCGTTTCCTGGGAGGATCGGATGTGATCCGCTTGACGAGAAGGATATCGCGGGAGCGGACGTCGCGAAGAATGGCCCGACGGAGCTCAGCGGGGAATGCTTCAGGTGGATGGACGCCCAACAGGTTACGCGGGAAATGTTTCACGAAGAGCGCCGCCATTTCCGCCGTCGCCCATGCGATCGGTGAGCAGAGCAGCCCGCGCCGCCGGAGCAGATACAGACTCGGCACCGTCGCGTCCCACCGGATGAGCGCGGGCCGGCCGTGTGTGTTCCCTTCCACGATCACGGCGGCGGCAAATCGCGCATTATGGAGGATGCCACGGTGGATCAATTGATCCACCGTGCCGGGCGTCGGGGTTCTGGGGAACTGTGACGGCACCAGGCCCCGGGACTTTCGCAGCTTCCCCTGCCGATACCAGCGCCGCAGTTGGTCAATGTCCGCTCCCCCGATCTTGGCATCCATCGTCCGCAACGGGATCACATGCGGCACCGTGACCACCTCATCTTGAGCCGCTAACACCACACCCACAGGCCCAATCGGTTCCGGGAATCGAAAGACCTCGCGGCCGCTGAATCGTTGGCCCAGCCGGAAACGGCCGTGGTCATAAAGGCGCGGCTGCGAGACGGCTTCATCGAACGCGACTTCTGCCGACCATTGTGAGACCGGCCTGTCACTCTCGGTGGCCTCATACAGCCGGACGTGAACCGTCTCTACGGTATCGAGCAGGTCTGCGCCGGCGGAGATGAGGAGGTTCGTGAGGCCCGGCGCGACACCGGCCGTGATCACTGCCGTTCGTCGTATGTCCCGGAAGCGTCTGTCGAAACGGAGCTGTTCTGCCCGAAAGGGACTCTCCGTCAGATGGGCGGCCATGTCGAGATAATGGGTTCGCAGGCGGAGAGCGGCGCGCAGGATGATCTTATTGAAGACCGCAGGACAGGCGTTGATCAGCAGTTGAGCCCCGTGAGCGGCCTTGACGATGCTTCGAATATTACGGGCGTTCACCTCGTGCACTGGAATCGGGGAGGCCTTGCCCAAAAAGCGGCGTGCCCGTTCAGGGTCGCGATCCCCGCAGGAGACACGATGCCCCTGCCGCGCCAGCAGTTGTACCAGCAACGAACCTGTTGCACCCACTCCGAGAACGAAGACTCTCATCGGGGCGGCACTCTACCACAGCTGAAGGAGATCCGGACCACAGTTTCGAGCGGACTCTATCGTGGTGCGTGGCGATGAGGCGGATCGGGGCGAAGATGCAAGATGTGATCGCGCGATGAGGCCGGCCGACTCCCTGCCGGCGTTTGTATCTGAAGGCATCAATTCATCGTGCCGGCCCTTGTTCTCTGCGGCCCTCGCGTGCAGAACTGGTTCGATCTCACTTTCGAGGCGATGCCCCGGTCACTTCTTCCGGTACACGTTCAGCCCGACTTTTTCCTCGCGGTTCGGAATGGTCATATTTCCCTCCGTCGAGGCAATGATGATGGTCTTCCCCGAAGCAGAGGGTCCGAACTCTTTGGAGAGATCCACCTTGATCGTCAACATGGTCCCTTCGACGGTCATCTCCACGTTCTTCATGATGGTGGCCTTTCAGTGATGGATGAAGCGTGTACACGCCCTGTCCGAATAATAATGGTGCAACCTGTACCGCGGCGAGGGGAGGAAGTCAATCGACGGAAGAGCTTCACGCAGTGCCAAGGCTCAGTTATCCACGCCGGCGTGGAATCATCCGGGGGGTCGGAGCTCATCAATCAATAGGGATGCCAGAGCCGATTGTTTCTTCTGCCGGACCTGTCACCCTCCGGCAAATACGGGCCGAAAACCGGCGTAGGTCAGGATGCGGGCGACTGCCTCCCGCTGGTCACCCTGAATTTCGATCCGTCCTTCCTTCACCGTGCCCCCGGCACCACAGGTTTTCTGCATCTCCTTGGCGAGGGTTTCTTTCTCGGCCAGACTGATGCCGAGAAAACCCGTGACGACCGTGACCGTCTTGCCGCCGCGGTGTGCCGTCTGGCGAATGATATCCACGCGTCCGCGATTCTTTTTTGAGGCCGGAGGCGCCGAGTCAGCTTGGTCAGCAGCAGGTGGCTTAGCTGAAACCGGAGGCAGGTCCACGTCCTTCAATGCGGCGAAAGGACTGGTCCAGACGATCGGATCACCACTCGTAGGAATACGTTTCTTCTCTTTCATCGCCTGACCCTCTTACTGCAGGCAGAGCCTGAGGCCCTGCGTCACTTCCCGAACGGGGCCGAAGTGCCTTTCAAGGTCGTCAATTCAATGTGCGCGTTGTTCTCCCCATCCGTCATCCATATCTGTCCTTCTTGAATGGTGCATTGCAACTGCATGCTGGGCTGCGCAAGCTGAGCCAATGTGCGGCTTCCGTCCGGGGGCAGATTCATCACGGCCAGATTGTTCAACCGCTCAAGGGTGGCCAGGTTTTTCTGCCACCACTGGTCAGCGCCGCGACCGCCATAGGTATAGATGCAGACCTCTTTCGCGCGACCGCAGGCTTGGCGAATGGTTTTCTCATCGGGTTGGCCCACTTCGATCCAGAGGTCGATGGCGCCCGTCAAATCCTTGTGCCAGAGCGCGGGCTCCTCTTCGCTGCTCAGACCACGGCCGAATGACAAGGTCTCATCCGCGTGCAGCACAAAGGCCAGCAGCCGCACCATCATGCGTTCGTCGGTTTCAGAGGGATGGCGTGCCAGGGTGAGCGCATGGTTCTCATAGTATCGGCGGTCCATGTCGGAGATCTGCACGGTCGCTTTGAAAATGGTGGCGTTCGAGGCCATGGAGTCGTGGTTCCTTGCTTTCAGAAAGATTCAGACGGATGGAGTCGGTCGCCCGCGCTCACTTATCTTTATACGCGATGTACCATCCTTCGACCCGCTCCCGCGCCCAGGGCGTTTTCCGGAGAAACGTGAGGCTGGATTTCACGCTGGGGTCGTGGAGGAAGCAGCGGATCGGAACGCGACGCCCCATCTCGGCCCACCCATACCGCTCGACCAGTTCTTTGATGATGGTCTCCAGCGTGATTCCGTGCAACGGATCGCGGGGATGAGAAATACTCATGAGCGTATGGCGAATGACATGGGCTGATGGCTGAAGATGAAAGGCTGATACCCTATAGCATATAGCACGAACGGGGAGCCACTCATCTCCAGCTCATGGCGAAAGCGCGAGGGGATCGGCTGGTTTGTCTTGTTTGTTTCGTTTATCTGGTTGAACCAAACAACGAAACAAACCTCTGTAACCAGACAAACCAGAGGCCGGCTAGGTTTTGCGCTTGTACAAGTCCGCGAGACGGGCGAAGGGCGTGAAGGTCGAAGGTCGATCTTGCTCCCGGCCAGGCGGCGGCTCACCAGACTCGTCAGCCACCTGATACCGCTGGTGCTCATTGTCGTGACAGTAGAGGCAGAGCAACTCCCAGTTGCTCCCGTCGGGCGGATTGTTGTCGTGGTTGTGGTCCTTGTGATGGACCGTGAGCTGGCTGAGTTTCTTGCCGTCAAAATCGCGTCCGCAGTGCGCACAAATCCAGGGAAACATCTTGAGCGCTTGCTCTCGATAAGCCTGCTGCAGCTCAGCCTGGGTGCGCCGTGCCATGTGAGCCTCGGAGCGGATGGTGACTCGTTCCTGATGGATTCTACAACAAGTCTTGGGCTAAAGCTTCCCTTGCCGTGACATGGTTTCTGAAGCCTTTGGGACGATCGGAGAAGCCTGTGCAGGCTGCTCCAGAAGGCCGGATTTCTCATCCGCCCAACCCCGGCGGTTATTGCACCCTCCAGCCCTGAGTCTGCCGAGGCAGCCTGTTCACCCAAGGGACGCGCATTTTCCCGAGCAAGGCCGCAGCGAGCAAGATAGGCTGAGGTCGATGTCGAGGTTGAGGGAAGATCTGACGTTCTTCATCTCAGCCTTGACCTTCCAATAACACTGAGGACTGTTCCAGCATCCTGCTAGACGTTGAAACGGAAGTGCATGACATCGCCGTTCTGGACCACGTATTCCTTGCCTTCCAGCCGCATCTTCCCTTTCTCTTTCGCGCCCGCTTCGCCCTTGCACGCGATGAAGTCGTCGTAGCTGATCACTTCTGCGCGAATGAAGCCCTTCTCAAAATCGCCATGGATGACGCCTGCGGCCTGCGGGGCCGTGTCGCCGACATGAATGGTCCAGGCGCGGACTTCTTTCACTCCGGCGGTAAAGTAGGTTTGCAGGCCCAACAGCTGGTAGGCCGCGCGAATCAGGCGGTTGAGCCCCGGTTCCGCCATGCCGGCATCGGTCAGGAATTCACGTTTCTCTTCGTCCGACAGCCCCGAGATTTCCGATTCCAGCGCGGCGCAAATAGCCACGACCGGCGCCCCCTCGCGTGCGGCGAATTCTTCCATGCGAGTGAGCAGGGGATTATTGGTGAACCCCTTTTCCGCCACGTTGGCCACGTACATGACGGGCTTGATGGTCAGCAGGCACAGCGGCTTCAGTAGGGCGAGCTGCGCCGCATCCAGCTTCATCGTGCGGGCCGGCTTCCCTTGGTTCAAACAGGCTGCCACTTGATCGAGCAGGTCGCCAAGTTTCACGGCGTCTTTATTGCCTGCGCGAACGAGCTTCACGTTCCGCTCCTGGGCTTTTTCCACCGTGGTCAGGTCCGCCAGCGCCAGTTCAGTGACGATCGTGGCAATGTCGGAAATCGGATCGACCTTGCCTGCCACGTGAATCACGTTGTCGTCCTCGAAACAGCGAACGACATTCACGATCCCGTCGGTCTCACGAATGTTGGCGAGGAATTGATTGCCCAGGCCTTCGCCCTTCGAGGCCCCCGCCACCAACCCGGCGATGTCCACGAACTCGGTGGTGGCATACTGCATTCGCTGGGGCTTGACGATGTCGGCCAGCGCCTGCATCCGCGCATCCGGCACTTCCACGATGCCGATGTTCGGCTCGATGGTGCAGAAGGGATAGTTCTCCGCCGCGATCCCCGACTTGGTGAGGGCATTGAATAGGGTGGACTTGCCCACGTTGGGCAGTCCGACGATTCCGCATTTCACACTCATGATGATCCCTTCACATTAATGGCGATGCCGTTTAAGTAGTACCGTTTCCAACGTGCCTTCGAGGCTGAGGGGGGAAGGACAAGCGGTCGCACATTCTACTGTTTCAGGGCAGGTCTGGTCCACCCCTGCGTGTTCACATGAAGAGAAGAACTGATGGCAGCTAGCGTATGGCGAGAGGTTCATGCGTACGAAAACTGGCGAGCGGCGAACGACGCTCGATGATACTGCGGGAGGTGTAGGACAATGCCGGGCGAAGCAGAGGGCTGATGCCGGCGCGTTAGATAGCGGCAAGAACGAGGCGTATCAGTCCGGAGATATCTTCTGTATCGGCGGTGGGCGTCACATGGTTCGTCATCCGGTTATAGCCGGCTTCGAGGGAGATCAACGTCGTCCATTCCTGTGATTGCTGGAGATCCCAGGCGAGTATCCCTTTCCCGCCCACTTGCTCCGTGTCAATCAGCCCGTCGCTCGAGCGTGTGCCGGCGTAGTTGCCCATGGCACTGATCAGCAACTGCTGACTTTGCCTGTACTGTAGGGCGACCGACGCCGAGGGCGAAGTGATTCGAACGCCTGACCAATCCTGCACCTCTTTCCGATAGCCCAACGTCGGAGAAATGGTCAGTGTGTTCAAAGGGCGAAAAGCCGCCGTGAGCGTTTGCATCCTCACCGTGCTCTCCGCTCCGGTACGAAGGAGATCGTTTCCGAGGGTATAACTCGATCCGAGACGGGCATTCCAGCCCATGCCGTGATAGGCGAACCCGCCTTCCAGGGTGCGGTTGAGGCTCCGCTGGGGAGCGATGCCCGCTGGTTGAAGTGCGCTGTTCAAGGAATTGTGTGCATAGGTCAGGGTGAGCTCAGGCCAGGTTGGACGCGTCCAGGCGAGACCGACTCGTCCATACGTCTGTTCCAGCCGGGAGCGGGTGGAGTCCCCGGCCACATTGTTCCATTGTTGTCCGATTGCGCTCCGAACCGTGGTCCAGCCGGTCTTCCATTCTCCCCACGCCTCACGCAGCGCTTGGTCCGGCCCATTCAAGAATGCCTGCCCTGCTGATCGGGACAGCATCCCATAACGGACCGACCCTGCCGTGCCCGTCAGACCGAGTCGGATCATGCGTTGTGAGGCATCGCCACCTGTATCGCCGGGAATTCTGCTTTGGAGCCAGGCGGCTCCTCCCTGACTGCGGGCCATTTCCGCTTCAGTCACGAAGGTTCCGTTCAGCCATGTGGTCGAAGACAGGAGGCCTTGCGTGCGGGGTTGCTCGGTCTCCGGGACGAGGTCGCGCAGGCGGGGCGAGACCACGGGTGGAGCAAAGAAGGTCGGCGTAAGGCTGGTCTGATAGAGGAGAGGGCCGGCCTGTTTCGAATCAGCTTGGGGAACTTGATTGGAGAATAATCCTGCCCAGTGTTGAGCCACGTAGTCGGAAATTGATCCGTCGTCTCCCCAGGCCGGAGGAGCAAGCAGAGCCAGCAAAAGCACCAGAGGAAATTTCCAGAAGGTTTGCATCGTTCACTTGATTGGAGTGGTCCAGATCAAAATGAACTCTAGCACTCGAAGATTAGATCGCAAGTCTTTGATGAAACGGGCCCGCTAGGCGAGCTGACGAGATTCTTCTGAAGTGGCGTGGGATCAGTCTAGGGAGGAGAAGATAGGGACCACTTTGAAGATGGCATGAGCGTCACGACGGATGAATCAGACGAAGGCGAGGCCAGGCGGATTTATCTAGTCAGTGCTGAGAGAAAGTGAAACCAGTCAGAGTGCCCATTCGAAGGAGCCGTCGCACCTAGTTTCTGATCCGAAGGTGGAGTTTCTTTGTGGTTGCCTGATTGGTTGAATCGCGCACGGTAAAATTGTAGTCACTATTACTCGCCGCTGTTGGTGTACCACTGATCACCCCCGTCGTAGAGGCCAGAGTGAGCCCGGCCGGTAAGGCGGGAGTCACTGACCAGGTATAGGGTGTGGTACCTCCCGAGGCCGCGAGCGTGGCGGAATAGAATTGGTTCCTTTTGCCGTCTGGAAGCGACGTCGTCGTGATCTCCAATGGCGATGTTGCGGCGCTGATCATGATCGAGAGAGGCTGTGTGTCGGACTGGGAGATTGCGTCAGTGACCTTCACCGTGAAGTTCGAGGTGCCCGTATTGGTTGGGGTGCCTGAAATGGTTCCTGCCGGGCTCAGGGCGAGATTCGCTGGGAGCGATCCAACCGGGAGGCTCCATACCAGTGTTCCGGTCCCTCCCGTTGCCTGCAACGGTTGGCTGTAAGGCTGACTCACGGTCCCACCGGGGAGCGTTGTAGTCGTGATAGTGGGCGGGGTGGGTGCGTTGATGAGGATCGAGAGTGCTTGCGTGTCCGCTTGTCCTGCTGTATCGGCGACCCGCACGGTGAACGCCGAGGTACCTGCCGCGGTAGGCGTTCCTGAAATCACACCGGTCGACGAATTCAAATTCAGGTTCTGTGGGAACCCGCCAGCGACGATGCTCCACGTCAGCGCACCGGTCCCTCCAGTGGCTTGCAGGGTTTGATTGTAGGCCTGGCCGACCGCCCCGTTCGGGAGCGACGGGGTGGTGATCGTGGGCGGCACCGGGGCCGAATTGATGGTCAACGAGAGAGATTGTTGGGCGGTTTGTACCGGCGATGAGGAATCGTGCAATGAAAAAGTGTGCGAAGAGGTTCCCTGTGCTGTCGGGATGCCGGTGATCGCGCCGGTTGTCTGGTCGAACGTGAGATTGACCGGCAGGGAGGGCGTCACGGACCAGGTATAGGGGGTGATGCCTCCAGACCCGCCGACCGTGGTCGCGTAGGGCTGGTTCGCCGTTCCGTTCGGTAGTGTGGTCGTCGTGATCGTCAACGGCCCTGGTCCGCTAGGAGGAGCAGGAGCCGTGGAGACGTCATTACAGCCGGCAAAACCACAGACGGCAATGAGCAAGAAGAAGAGTGCCATGAGGGAGTGGCTGATCCGGCCATGGCGACCGATCTTGAATTGATAGGCTGAAACAATCCACGGCATTCTGATCACTTGTGAATGGGGGTTTACTGAATGAAGAGCGTCAGCAGTCCTGTTCTCCGTCCGGGACCTTGAATCACACAGACTCCGGTCCGGTTCTTTTTTTTCAGCGCCAGTAGTACACTATAAGAAAAAACTCCACAACCTGTCTGGCCCTATGAAGGTAAGGGGACGAGTGAGGTGAAAGATCCTGTTTCATCCTCGTGTCTGTGATTCCGCGGCCACCTCAACCTGACCCTCATTCCTGCATGTAGCGCGGTCAGATCGTGGGCAGCATACTGACCGCCGCCGATACAGCGTGCCCGAGACAGGCCAAACAGTTGCGCCGCCAAGCGCCGGCCGCCCATTTGCTGCCGGACGGTCAGGGCCTGCAGTCGTGGTTACGCCGATGGAGATAGCTCAAGGGGATGGAGGGCACCGGT